>CAZNMS010000178.1:0-15835 GCA_964573505.1 uncultured Planctomycetaceae bacterium
GCTCAGCCGTTGATCGTCTCTGAAGAAGCCTTCAATGAGATGAAAGCCCGCCGAGAGTCCGCGCGTGTCGTCGGCGAAGAAGAAGCGATTGGGGAACAACTTGCAGAACGCATCGCCCGATGAGGCCACTTGTTTCGCGGTCGCATGATCGGGATTCAGCAGAACAACTGACGGCGCGGGTTGATCGTTGAGCGGCAGAATCTCCGACACCGGTCGGAGCGCCGTGCTCTTCGCATCATTCGCACCCGAGCTTTGAGCAGCGGCATTCGCTGCTGCTTGATTGCCCGATTGAACGTCAAGAGAGACTCGCGCGCCGCTCGACTTCGAGTGTTGCCGCACGATGTTGGCATCGGCATAGAAGTGCTTGCGGTTCTTCTCGGTGAAAGCTTTCGCCGGGATCGTCAGCGACAACGTCAGCGGCGTCTCGAACACGATGCTCTCGGCATCGCCGACAGCATGAGTCGGATGCGGCCCCCAAACGACGCGTTGCAACTCGTCAGGAGCGTGCTCGGTCAGCAACGACTTCAATGAGACTTGCTTGTCCTTCTCGTTCGGTCGGAAGGATTGCGGACTGGACGAACTCAGAAACAAGTTCTTCAAGACAACGAACGCCTTCGCGTCTTGAGGCTCGCTCGCATCGCGCGGCTGAGTGCCACTCGTCCAAACATCGGCTCGAATGGTGAGCCGCACGGACTGATCGGCTTGTGGAATCATTTCTACATGCAGCCTCCGCGCTCCGTCATTCACGACCGCCGGGTTGAAAACGTCGCGACTCGCAGCCGTCTTCGTCCGCCGATCAATGTGCTGCACGGGCCCGTTCCCGGCGTTTGAAACAATGGCTTCGGTCTCCGGCATGCAGAGCTGCTTGCTGAGCTTCTTGAGATCGTCAGCCAGCGCTCGAATCGCCGCATCCGAGCCGCGTCCCTCATTCGGCTTCGGCAATGCTTCAAACCGCTGCCGCAGCCAATCGAGATAGAAGCCATCCTTCGACTGCTTGTCGTCGAGCACCGCCCATAACGCGCTCAGATACTTCGGGCTGAGCTTTGCTTGTCGAGCCCACTCGTCGATCGTCACTCGCTGCTGCTCAGCCGGTCGGTAACGAAAACTCCATAGCGCGGTGAGGTACTTCGCATGGTCAACCGCATGCCGTTGATAGAACGACAAGATGGCTTGCTCGGTGACCTTCTTCTGATCGGCGAACGTCACGACCGGATGCGGAGCGAACGACATCTGAGTCGGAGTCAGCAGCACATGATCGGCGACGTGCTGCGCGGCGGCGTAGTACTTCTTAAAGAGGCTCGGCGACATCACGAGTGCTTCGCCGGTATTCGAGAACCCTTCTCCCGAAGCCGGATCGACCGGAAAGGAATCTGCCGGGCGAATGTCGACTCCGGTGAGATCACGAATGGCGTTGTTGTATTCCGCATTACTCAGTCGCCGAGGCAGCACGACTCCGGGATCACCCGCAGTGCGTCGCGCTTCGGTGAGCAGCAAAGCTTCGAGCACCTTCAAGACTTCCGCGCGTTCCGCCGGAAGAGGCTGCTTTGCATCCGGCGGCGGCATCTCTTCGCGCATGACGAACGTGAGGACGTGCTCCCATTGCCGATAGTCCGCTGCGACCATTTCGGCAGTCGCATACTTCGAAAGATCGAGTTGCGCTTCCTTCTTCTTCGAGTCATGACACTCGACGCAGTACGCCTTCACGAACGGCACAACCTTCTCGCGATAGCCATCCGCCGCGCGAGCTTGCGGCAACTCAACGAAGAACCCGGCAGCAACTCCGCTGAGCAGGAGCGCGGACAACGGAAACGACAACCGCATTTCGAACTCACTTTCAAAGGAACGCCAACAACGGGTTAGCGAGTCGGTCTGAGTAGTACGGCATCAAGACTGAGAGTGCGTATTCCCAGTCTCTGTCGCGCATCCGATGAATGGGATGCGCTCGCGGCATGCTTGCATGCGGAAGACGAAACGTCGCCTTCGCGGCCAATGCGGCGCTGTCCAATTTGGACGAAAAGATGGAAGGCGAGCGAAGCAGCGCCTCAACCTGACGAACCTCAGCAGCGCGAGATTGAGTTGTCGAACGAGCCGACTCGTCACTCATCCGCAGTCCGGCTCCTGCCATCCGTAGGAAGCCGCTTTTCAACAATCGTGCTTTCCTGCGGATAGCAATGCCGAACTGCGGATGTGCCCATGTAAGTCGAATTGCAGCCGAATGGTCGCCGAGAACTTCTCACGCGAATCTTGTAACAGAAGTCATGAACTCGGCTTTCAAGCGGACTAGCGAGGCGGTGCCTCAAGCTGACGGGATGTAGCACGGACATCTTGCCCATCCGGTCGGGCGAGAGCGGCTCGAATCCAATGCGGGACGGACAAGATGTCCCTCCAACAAGACTGCCTCTCGGTCTTTCTTCCTCTGCGCTCTCTGCGGGCTCCTGTTCAATTTCTTACACCGCCACTGCGATCGAGCCCCGTCTGACTTCAATGCCAACAGACAGAAGACAATCAAGACTTTGCACAGGAGATCGCAGAGGACGCAGAGAAAGAAAGGCAGAGAAGTCAACGCGGCCGACATCGGCTTATTTGCAAGCTCGTGCCGACTGATGTTGGTCGCATCCTTTACCGAGCAAGAACCGCAGCGATCAGAAGGGGACTTCGGACAAGTCACAATCATCAAAAGGGTGATGATCGAGTAAGCCTTCGTCGTTGATGTCGGGGACTCGACCATCGGGAAAGGGACACTCATCGTCCTCGAATGAGACCGCGTTGCGCTCGATGGGAAGCAACTCCCACTGCTCGGTTTGCACGAGCCAAATGGGGTCGGCGTTCCGACGAATCCAGTCATCGGGATCGAGGCCGTCAATCAACTGAGGTCGCGGTACTCTCTTCTGCTTGCCTCGAATGAAGACGGTCATCGTCGTCTCACGCCGTATGCGACGGGCTTTTCGTTCTGCTGCGGACAGCGTCTTTTTGGGCTGCTTGCTCATGATCCAATCGACGTTCAAGCGATGTCGCGTGCCGACGACTTGTCGAACTTCTCAACGCAACTTCATGACGTCGAACCATAAGCCCCTCGGCAACGATGATCATCGGAGAGCAGCCATCGTTGCGCGAAGTGCGAGGCTGCACGCGGCATGAATGAAGGCATCGAGCGAGAGTCGTGCAACCCCGAGTGTTCCTTCGGCGTGCCGCTTAACCGAGCACTGAGAAGTAGCAGCGGACCGCAAACTCCATCGCTTCTTTTGACATCACCGGCTCGCGGTCTTCGTAGATGCAGAGGTTCTTGATCTGCAGCAGCAAGTCGCGCGGATGGCAGGCGCGCATCGGGCGATGCTTCGCCACGTAATGGTTCTCGATCAGCCAGTTGACCATCTCGGCTTCGTACGGGATGCCGAGCTTCCCGCACATGATTTCGAAGATGTAATGAAACTGACGCGGCGTCGGATCGGGCACTTCGATCTTGTACGGAATGCGGCGCAAGAACGCGTCGTCGACGAGATCCTTCGGTTCGAGGTTCGTCGAGAAGATGACGAGCTGATCGAACGGCACTTGAATCTTTTTGCCGCTCGGCAAGTTCAAGAGGTCGTAGCGCTTCTCAAGCGGGATGATCCATCGATTGAGTAGCTCATCAACGGGCATGCGTTGTCGGCCAAAGTCGTCGATCAGCAGGACCCCGCCGTTGCTCTTGAGTTGCAGCGGTGCCTCGCAGATGCCGCTATTGGCATCGCGCGTGACTTCAAGCTCTTCCATCGTGAGTTCACCGCCGGCAACAACCGTCGGCCGCTTTACTCGAACCCAGCGCGGATCAATCTCGATTGGATCGATGCGATTGAGTTGCGGATCGTCTTTCCCGACTTGCTCATGAATCGACGGGTCGTATACGCGGATGATTTGCCCTTCGACTCCGAGTGCACGCGGAATCCAAATGGCTTCACCGAAAGAGCGAGCCACTCGTTCGGCAACGCTCGTCTTTCCGTTGCCGGGTTGTCCGAAGAGAAACATGCCGCGCCCCGAATTCACTGCCGGGCCGAGCGTTTGCATCAGCGAGTCTTCAAGTTGCAGATCGTGAAAGGCACGCTTGAGATCCGCCGCTTTGATCTTCTGCTCGGAAACGCACTGAGCCTTCACGGCCGCGCTGTATTGAGCGAGCGTGACTGGAGTCGCTCCGAAGTAAGTGCAGTCGCGCGAGAACTCTTTCGCGTAAGTCAGCCCTTTGTCGGTCGCGACAAAGATGTAGTCACCGGCCAGCGCTTCGCCCTTCATGACGACGAACTGTTCTTTGCGCAGGTCCTTCAGCACCTCGTCAACGATTGGGAACATCAGCTTGAGATGAGCCGCGATCTTGCGGCCCGTATGTGCTCCGCGCGCGGCCAATAGCTTCAGTGCTGAGCGACCGACTTCATCTTCTGAGCATCCCACTTCTTTCAGAGTCCTCACAGCTCTCGGATAGAAGCCGAGCGGTGCTGCTGACGCGACATGCACGTCCGCCATGATTTGAGCTTGCGCTGCCGTCACGACGTTCGGCAGACTCTGCAGTGCCGGTGCTTGAACGGATGCAACTTGAGTTACAGCCGGCGCGGCGCTCACAGGCTGAGCTGCCGCAGGTCGCGGCGCAACTGGCTGTGCCGCAGTCGGCCGCGCGTTCGACGCTGACGGAGCGGCTGGCGCTGCTGTTGCTGTTTGAGGCGGCACCGCAGCCTTCGGAGCAACCGGTCGCGGAGCAGTACCTGCCGGTGCCGTTTGAGGAGTGGCTGTCGGTCGCGCTGTCGGTTGAGTCGGCGTCGCTGAGCGCGCAACGGGAGCAGCTTGAGGAGCACTCGTCGGCTTCGGTGCCACTGCGGCTGAAGGAGCTGCCGCAGGCCGAGCGACCGGAGTCACTTGCGGAGTAGTTTTTGTGACAGCCTCTTGAGCCGCTGGCGCATCTGCCGGTCGAACCATTCCGAGTTCTGACCACAAATCGTTCAACAGCCGATTGACGTCTTGCCCAATGCCGGCCGGACCTTGATTCGTTCCGAACATAGCGTTGCTTCACCTGCTGCGAGTTTGTCGTACCGATGTGTGCCGACCGTTCGATGGCGAACTGCGGCACGAGCGCGTCTTCAAATTCAAATTACGGATGACTTGAGTCGCGGAGTGACTCGCCTGCGTAGCTCACCCGGAAATTCGAACTGCGACGCAGCACCAATCCGCCTCGACTCTAGGTCACTCCGGCGCGGGCATCGGAACAAGCAGCAGGCTTGTCACAAGAGCAAGCCGCTCGCTGACTCGCCGTGCGAGTTTGACATGATGCTCGGCAACCGCCGGAGCACTCCGAACGCGCGCAACCTGACAAACCAGCACAGCAGGTCGGGATTCCATCCCGACCCGCAGCAGGAACACGGCTGCCATTGCTGAGTGCTCCGACGTCAGAAAAGGGCTTCCCAAATTCAGCCGCTCACTGTTACTTCAATCTGCCGCGAGGTGTGACTGGCGATGTCGCCCATGCCATTCTGATTCCATCAACTACTCGCCGTGCTCCCGAACGCTCCCCTTATGTCACGAGGATTACATGCCGAACTGGCCCAATGGATGGCGAATGACTCGTCGCCGATTTCTCGGCAGCTTGTTGGCCGGCGGAGTGGGATTGGCGACCTATGCCTTCAGAATCGAGCCGCATTGGATCGAGGTCGTCGAGCGTCGCATGCCGATCGCTCACTTGCCGCCGTCGCTTGCTGGCTGCCGACTGATTCAGATCAGCGATCTGCACATTGGGCCGATCGTGTCCGACGACTACTTGCTGCAAGCCTTCAAGCTCGTCAAGCAGCTTGAACCCGATCTGCTCGCCATCACCGGTGACTTCATCAGCTATCGCGGTCCGCAGCAGATCGAGCAGGCGGGTCGGGTGATGGAACAATTACGACATCCCCGGCTCGGCACGTTCGGAATTCTCGGCAATCACGATTACGGAGATCACTGGCGGCAAAGCGAAGTCGCCGATCAGCTCGCACGGCGAATGAGCGATCTCGGCATTCAGATCTTGCGAAACAGGCTGCATAACGTCGGCGGATTGCAACTCATTGGACTCGATGACTTTTGGGGACCGAACTTCGCGCCCACAAAGATCATCGAGCAGCGGGATTCGAACGCCGCTTCGCTCGTGTTGTGCCATAACCCAGACGCAGCAGACACTCCTGTTTGGTCGGACTATCGAGGATGGATTCTCGCGGGGCATACGCACGGCGGTCAGTGCAAGCCACCGTTCTTTAATCCGCCGTTGCTGCCCGTGAAGACCGCTCGCTACTCAGCCGGAGAAGTGCAACTCGACGGCGGACGAAAGCTCTACGTCAATCGCGCACTGGGTTATCTGCGCCGAGTCCGCTTCAACGCACGTCCTGAGATCACGGTCTTCACGCTCGAACGAGAAGACGTCTCGGCCGGCTGATTCCGCGTCCGGATTGGGTTTGCTAACCCGATCGAATTGCAACGGGCACGCTCTCCACTGACCCCGCGTCAGTGGAGAGCAAGAGACACGGAGCAGATTCGCGGTGCTAGCCGCCCAGTCGTGCTCCCACCGACGCAGGGTCGGCGGAGAGCTAACCCCTGCGAGCCGTTAGCTCAGTAACTCTGCAAACTCGGCATGTCCAAAAACGAAACGAGCGGCGCTCACGGGAGCGCCGCTCGTTGGCGGTTATTGATGATCAACTCAACGCGTCGACTTACTCGTCGGCTGCGACGACTGCCGGTTCCGGAAGTTGATCCGGCACGGAATCAACAAAGCCCTTCAGATGCACGGCGCGAGTGGCATGTTGCAGCTTCTTCAACGCCTTCGACTCGATCTGACGGATACGTTCGCGGGTCACTTTGAAGATGCGGCCCGTTTCTTCGAGCGTGTAGCTGTAGCCGTCACCCAGTCCGTATCGCAGACGAATGATCTCGCGTTCGCGATACGTGAGGCTCTTGAGGACGTGATCGATCTTGTCCTTGAGCATCTTGTGCATCGCCGACTCAGCCGGAGCCGAGTAGGTGTTGTCTTCGAGGAAGTCGCCGAAGCTGCTGTCTTCGCTCTCGCCAACAGGAGTATCCAGACTCACTGGATGCTTCCAAGTTTTCATGATGCGTTCGGTCTCTTCGATACTCAGACCGACTGCTTCCGAAAGCTCTTCGATTGTTGGCTCGCGACCAGTCTCCTGACGGATCTGCTCGCTCTTGGCCTTGAGGGTCGAAATGCTTTGGAACATGTGGACCGGAATACGAATCGTGCGGGCATGATCCGCGACGGCTCGCGTAATCGCCTGCCGAATCCACCATGTGGCATAAGTCGAGAACTTATAGCCGCGTCGGTACTCGTACTTTTCGACGCCGCGCATCAGACCGGCGTTGCCTTCTTGAATCAGGTCCAAGAACGACAAACCTCGGTTTCGATACTTCTTCGCGATCGACACAACGAGACGCAGGTTGCCGCCTGAGAGCTTCTGCTTCGCGACGGTCCATGCATCGAAGCGTTTCTTGATCTCTTTGCTGCGAGCGATGAACTCTTCGGGGTACTCGTGACACATCTCGACGAGTTCATTCAGCTCGGCTTGCAGCAGCTCGATATCCGCTGCGGCACTTTGACTGCGACGACGCTTCAGCAACGTGATCTGTCGAACGAGCGTTTCCATTCGTTCGGCGATCTGATGCATCCGCTTAATGACGGGCTGCAATCGCTGAGTTCGGATGCTGCACTCTTCGCTGAGCGTTGCCATGCGGCGACGACGATTGCGCAGTCGCTCTTTGGCTGCTTCTTTTTGGTTCTCGGTCGAGTTCGGGTTATTGCGAATCGCCCAATCCTCGTCGTTCTTCGCCATCAGCGCTTGCAGCGTCGGCAGATTGGTCGGGATGCGATTCTCGATCTGCTCTTTCTTCGAGTTCTCGGTATCCGACGTTCGCAGAGTTCGCTCGAACGGCAGCTCGCGTGAGACCACTTTCTCGAGCGTCTCAATGCAGATTCGCAGCGAGAAGCAGCTCTCCATCGTTGTGCGACGGAAACGCTTACGAGTGATCTCGATCGTCTTCGCGAGGAAGATTTCCTTCTCGCGAGTGAGCAACGGGATGTTGCCCATCTGGCTTAGGTACATGCGGATCGGGTCGCGAGACGACAACGTCGACTCAGGACCAATCAGTGGCTTGAGGACAGACTGGAGTTCTTGCTGCTGAGCCTTCTTCGCTTGCTCGGCCTCATAGTTCTCCTCTTCTTCTTCAGGGACATCGGGATCATGGAGCAACTCCATCTTGATGTCGTCCAGCGCGATGATCAGTTCATCGACCATGCGCGGATCACCGCCCTCGTCTGGCAGCCACTCGTCAACTTGTTGATAGGTGAAGAAGCCCCGCTTCCGCGCTACAGCAAGCATGTCTTGGAGTGTCTCATCGAATCGATACACGTTGTTACCCTTTCCTGCGAAGTCCTTCGGTTCCCGCGTCCCTGCGGAAGTCATCGCAATTACGAATTCAGCTCGTCATGTCCTCGAACCGGCTTGTTCGATTCTTCGTTTTTCTTTGGCGTTCGCAACAACCACTTCGCCTCCGGACGCGAAGTGCTGACGAGTCGCCCTGCAACTCTCCCTTGACCGACAAGTCACGCCAGTCGTCTCGCCTCCGCAAACCCGGAACTTCTCCCAAACATGCACAGACTGCTGACCTGCATCGAAAATTCACAATGACGCCACTGAGGTGCGGGACCTCGATAGAGACAATGCTCGCGTCAGTAACTTTCAAGTGAGGTGCAACCGGCGAGCGTGCAGGCCGGTCATGCCAGTCGTTTCCAGAAACCTTCCCTGTCCAGAACGAGGGCGCAGCAGTTGGGAATTTTGGAGAGTTTTTTGCCAAGAGGTCACGGACTCACTGGGTTCGACTAATCCGAAGTCGAGGATGCCTCAGCGGTGATTCGTCCCAACGGACCAGTTTGGCGAAGGAATGCGGGAAGCGATGCTACCAAATGGAACTCAGTCGTCTACGCACTGAGTTCGGTAAATCCGGCATTTTCAGCCATCCGACCGACTGTCGGACGCAGGCCACACGGTATTCCTCATGTGTGACAATCTCGCATTCCATTGAAACCAACTTTCTAAGCGGCAGCATGCAAAACAAAGGTGCGGACTCTTGTGACGATCGCTCCTATCGCGACATCGACATGTCTTGCGATTCATCCTGCGATCCAGCGCCGATCGGAGTCCTCGTTAGGGGAGCGGCAGTCAAGAACCTACCGGCAAACTCTTGTACGACGGACTTGTCGTCCGTCGGGCTTCGTCTTCGACGGACTACAAGTCCGTCCTACCGGATGAATTCATCTGCCGCTCTCGTTAGCGCGCCTGTCGGTGCAATGTGAGCTGACACCAATCGGCGAAATCGAGGACCGCTCCAACATCGGCGGGGTGAGCGACCAAACTCAGCCGCTTCGCTCCGCTGACTGAAATTGTCGGAGTTCGGAGCGGACCATCCCGACCATGCAGTTTGGAACTGCGCCAAACTTTGCGGTGATCAACGAGGACTTCGAATTCAACGGATCCTCCGGCGCCCGCACAGTCATCGAGACCAACAACCGCTGTGAAGCTTTGATGCTCCGGCTTCAGGTCCCAATGCAGCGTTGTCCCCGACGGCACTCCATAGCCCGTCGTGAATGGCACTCCGCCAATCAACAGTGGTCCGCCGAGAACATTGAGATTCGTTTGCGGAGTTCGCTTCGTTCCGAGCAAGGCTCGCTGCACGACTTCATCCGGCTTGCGATCGCTGAGCAGCTCGACGCGCTCATGACTGAATCGCAACTCAGCGAGCGTGATCGTCGGCAATTCCATGCGGAAGCCCGATACAGACTTCGCAATGCAGAACTCGCCCTTGAGCGTCAGCTCTTCCAAACACAGCAGCGATCCGTCAGTCAGCAGCGCCCATACAAAACGAGCAGGCCGTTTCGGCAATGAGATCAGTGACGAATTGAAAGCCAATGACCGAACGGCGCTGAAGTCCGATGCCACTTCGCCAAGCGATGTCTTCGTCTTGAACTTCGCATCAGCCAGTCCGAGAAACTCGCCTTCAATGCGGTCGGCGTTTCGCAGCGTGATTTGATCTGACTCATCCGTGCGTTGCAGAAGCCGTCGCCATTCAAGGCCCTGCTTAAACGGGTCACTCGGCAGAGCGAGCATTAATCCTCGACACGCTTCAAGCGGTACTCGAAACGGATCGAGTGCCGAGAACCGAGTGAATGCCACTGTCACCGAGTCCTCATCAATCACACTCGGCCGCGCTCTCAGTCGTTCGCCACTTGCGAGCAAGATCCATTCGCTGCTTGAGACCGACGCGATCACTCGGAGTTTGCTATCGACGACTTGCATGCCCGCAATCGTCTCGACCGGCAGTACTTGCTTCGTGCGCGCGTCAGTCGCGATCACCACTTTCTGCAAGCTGCCTTCAACCCATTCCCCGGTGAGTGGCTCAGCTCCAATGCGCTCAACAGTGACAACAACTCCCGCCTGCGCGCCGAACGCAACAAGCCAGCACGTCATCGCAACGCAGGAGATCCACTTCAAAGCCATCGCACACACCGACCATCAAGAGGGCCATCGTCCGTCACCGCAGCGCACAGTTCGCGCCACTCAATGTCTAAGCGACCGACACCGAAATGGCATCTCACGCAGAGCAAGAAGGTTGACGTCGACTGACTCGTGAAGCGGTGACAGGCCGACCTCAAAGCGTTTCGGTTGAAAATTGCACATGGAACCCTACCGGGCCAACGACGATGAACTTGTTATCTACAACGGCGTCACTCGTGCCACGCGGGCTGCAAGGTATCTTCCCGGTCAGTTAATCACCGTCGAAGTTGTCGACGACTTGCACCATCCAGTCGGTCACCTACCCACCATCGGGAGTAAATTGTCATGACCTCATCCCGCCAAGAATTGTTGAGATTGCTCGCTGAGTTGAGCGACGCTGATCCCGATTTGCGACTGGGTCAGATGCTGACCAATTTGGCAACGCTGGCGCGCGGCCCGCAGCCGGAGTCCGTCTGGGATTGCGAAGATGACGAACTGATCTCCGCTGCCGACCGACTCTTGGCTCGGCTCAAGGAACGTCACGCGGCAGTTGCTTGAACTTGAAATCCATCATGACGCAACTGCAAATCCTCGGTGCCCTTTAGCAACTGTCAACGCTGCAACAGTTTGGCCTCCAGCAATCAGCGCTGGCCGTGATGCGGCAGGTATTTGTCGCCCTCCCCAGCCCGGCAGGCGTGCGGTTAAACGACATAGCCCCCAGCTGCAGTATCAATTCTTAAAGACAAACTCCGGGGTATTCAGCATCGCCCAGACGAGATCCTGTATCGCTTTTCTGCGCGCGTTGAGGTCTCGTTTGATGTAGTCGACGGCGAGTGTTGTTTCTTCAGTCGTCGGCTTGCGCGTGAAAATGGTGAGATATAACTTGTCGACGACTTCTTCCGGGGTTTTCTTACTCGCGGCGAGCGTTGCGGCCATTCCTGAATCCTGAGTCACTTTGTTGTAGAGACTCTGCGAATTCATCAGATGCAGTGCTTGCACGATCGTCGTGTCGGGGGTTCGCTCGCACGGCGGGTCTTGATTCGGATCCGGGCGGCCGAAGGCGTCGAGGAATATGGAATCAATTCGGTGCGACCATAATTGTCGAGACTGCGACTCGGGCGGCATTGCGGCGAAGTTTTCGGAGACTCCGGTAATTTGTGACACCGAGTCCAATAATACTTCTGCTCGTAGCCGCTGCCGGTAGTAGCGCGAGTAATTGCGCGTATCGACGGTATTACGCTCAGACGGCAGAGAACTCAGTGAGTAGACCTGCGAGGCCGCGATTCGACGGATGAGGTGCTTCAAGTCGTAGCCGTGATCGCGCAAGTCGACGCCGAGGGCTTCGAGTAATTCGGGATTGGACGGCGGATTCGAAGCGCGCAGATCGTCGACGGGTTCGGTCACTCCGCGGCCCATCATGTCGGCCCAAACTCGATTGGCGATGACCCAGCGGAAGTAAGTGTTGTCCTTGCCGGTCAACCAATTGGCGAACACATCGCGCGGGTCTTCGACGGTCTCGTCAACGGGAGCGTCGCCGTAGAGCGGATGCGGTTCGAGCACGACTCCGGTCAGCGGGTGCTTCACCGAACCTTTTGTGCCCGCGTAGATGAACTCTTCCGAGCCGGAGATTGGCGGCGAGAGACCGGTGCCCTTACGCGCGATCTTCGCGAAGTAGGCGGCGAAGCTGAAGAAGTCGTGCTGACTCCATTTCTCATTGGGATGCTGATGGCACTTCGCGCATTCCAATCGGATCCCCAGAAAGAGCTGACTGACGATCGTTGTGATCTCGTCGGGCTCGCGCCGGTCGCGGAATAGAGTCACAGCACCATTGCGCCAGGTGCCGCCTTTGGCCGTAACCAGTTCGCGAACGAATTGGTCGTAAGGCTGATTCTTGCGGAAGGCACTGCGGATCCAGTTGTCGTAGTTGAGCGTCGTCTTGATGCCGACGCGGTACGGGTTCGGACGCAGAAGGTCGGCCCATTTATTGGCCCAGTGATCGGCGTACTCGGGCGACTCCAACAACTTGTCGACGAGCTTCTTTCGCTTGTCCGGCGCGCTGTCGGACAGGAACTCTTGCGTCTCGGCCAATCGCGGCACGCGACCGATGATGTCGATGTAGACGCGGCGCAGATAAGCGTGATCGGGAGCCGGCTCGGAGGGAGTGAGTCCCAGTCGCTTGAGCTTCTGCCAAACGAGATCGTCGATGTAGTTCTGACGCGGCAGTGTGTCATAAAGATTACTGGGCACGTTTCCGGCAAGCGGCACCGAGACCGTGCAGACTCCGATCGAGCCCATATACCGCGCCATCACAGCGGCTTCGCCGGTGACTCCGGTCGTTGCAATCAGTCCTTTGCGATCGACGCTCGCGATCGCACTTTCATTCGATTGAAAGGCCGCCAATGGAGTGACGTCGCGCGTCGAACCGTCGGCAAAGTGAGCGGTCACGATGATCTGCTGCTTCGCCTCCGCACCGAGCACGCGCGATGTCGGGCTCACGGTGATGTGAGTGAACTTCGCGGCGTTCGGATCACGGCGCGGCATCGCGTCGTCCATCCATCGTTTGAGCAAGCGGTACTCGGCAGTGCCGGCTTCCAGTCGCTTGCCGCCGCCATGAGGCATCAGTCCGAGCGGCTTGAGCAGCAGCAAACTCTGATCGGGCGACGGCAAGAAGACGCGGCGTCCTCGTCCTTCTTTCGCGAGAGCAGCGTGATCGAACTCGGGATCGAAGCCGAACAGCGACAACGCAAAGCCATTCTGTCCGCGCGCCTTGCCGTGACACGGACCCGAGTTGCACGCACCTGAAGTCAGCACGGGAATGATGTCGTTCTCAAAGTCGATCGGCAGATGCCGCGTCCCGTCTTTGACCTCAACCGGAATGCGCAGTGACTGACCATTCGCCGTCACAACAACCGTCGCAGCGCCATCCGCAAGCGGAGTCAGCACGCCTTCGGAGCTAATGCTCGCGACATTGGCGGGCTCGATCGCGAACTTCGCATCGCGGGTGAGATCAACGTCTCGCTCGCCACCGGTCAGCGAGATAATGAGTTGCTGCCGCGAATCAGCACCTCGCAGCGAGACGCTCTGCGGACTGACAACGATCTTCTGCGGAGATTGAGCATTGGCCGTCACACCGACGAGCAAGAGCAATCCGACAATCAGAGCTTTCATACGAGTCTCTCACGAGAGCAGGAGCAGTCGAGCGGTAAGGATGCAGCCATTTGAGGGGCTGACTCGCGCCAATGCAATTTGCATGAGCATGATGAGAGCGAGCGTCGCGCAAAGGTGTAGGATGGCCGCTCTCGGCCGTCTGTATTTTGCGACGAGCGGGTGAGGGCTGACGGGTCTGCTCCTCAGAGTGCTCGCACGCTGGCGCGAAGATGCCGTTTGCGTCTGCGATACGCGGCCCGATGGGCACGCGGTTAAACGAGGCGGCGAAGCCGCAACTGATAGTCGCCTTTCGCTCTGAGGCTGTGATCTTTTCGCCCCCGGCCTTGTGCCGGGGGTTCAACGGCCTTTGCGCTACTTAAAATCAAGGGCAATTTGAGTAGTGCAAAGGCCGTTAAGCTCGGGGGCGATTTAATCACAGCCTCAGAGCGAAAGGCGACTATCGACGGCGTTTCAAATCGCGCGCAAGCCGACAACAAAACGCGGACTCGTAGTACGGATCGGTTTTGGAGTTTGTGTTCGAGCCTGCGAGTTGCTCGAAGAGCGCGGCCCGATGGGCACGCGGTTAAACGAAGTTGTACTCCCTTTACAGTTGGAAGGTTCTTCGATGTCGGCTTTGTCTTTGTCTGGCGATCGTGCTTTGTCGCGGCGTGCGTTTCTGGGGCAGTCGGCGGCGGCTTTGCTGACGAGTGCTCTGCTGCCGAGAGTGTTTGCAGCACCGGCAAAGGCGCCCCGCATCTTGCTGAGAGGCTCTTGGCAGAGCGTCAACATCGGTGACATCGGACATACGCCGGGAGCACTGAGCATTCTCGAAAAGCACTTCCCCGAGGCTGAAGTGATTTTGTGGCCGGGCAATCTCGGACTGGGTGCGCGTGAGATGCTGACAAAGGGCTATCCGCGTTTGAGGATCGTCGAAGGCAGCATCGGCAAAGACGAGAAGCCAACAACCGCAGCGCTCGCGAAAGCATGGGACGAAGCGGACCTTTACTTGAGCGGCTCGGGGTCGGGGTTTCCTGCGGCCAATCATGCAGTGGCCTTTCACAAAGCGACGAGCAAGCCGGTCGGAGTCTTCGCGGTCAGCAGTGATCCCATCTCGGGCTTCGGGGCTGATCGAGATCCCGAAGGCGGCACTCTCAAGAGTTTGCGTGAGCGAGCGATGCAGTTGCCCTCGAATCATCTGACGGGTGATTTGCGTTACATCATCGACCGCGCGGCGTTCTTCTTCTGTCGCGACTCGGTCACTCGCGACTACTTGAAGGCTCAAGGAGTGAAGTCGCCCGTCGTCGAGTTCGGCCCGGATTCGCAACTCGGTATGCACCTGCGCGACGATGCGAAAGGCGATGCATGGCTCGCTGAGCACAAGCTCGAAACGGGCAAGTTCGTCTGCGTCATCCCGAGGCTGCGTTACACGCCGTACTACAAGATCCGCAACACGGTCCCGAACGAGACCGATCGCGCCAAAGACGCGATCAATGACCGCACGACCGAAAAGGATCATGCAAAATTGCGCGACATGATGACGGCCTACATCAAGGCGACCGGCAACAAAGTCCTCGTCTGTGCCGAGATGACTTATCAAGTCGCGATGGGCAAAGAGGTGCTCGTCGATCCGCTGCCAGAGGACATCCGGCGCAACGTCGTATGGCGCGACAGCTATTGGCTCCCGGATGAAGCGGCGTCGGTCTACTCACGCGCTTTGTGCGTCGTGAGTGTTGAATGCCATTCGCCATTGATCGCACTGCATCAAGGCACGCCGACGTTTCATGTCCGTCAGCCGACCGACACCTGCAAAGGCGAGATGTACCGCGACATCGGCGCCGGCGAGTGGCTCTTTGAAGCCGACGAGACCGACGGCGCGCAGTTGTGGTCAAAGCTCGAAGCGATTCACCGCGACCCCATTGCAGCTCGCGCGAAAGTGAAGTCGATCATGTCCTTCGTCGAGGACCGTCAGAAGCACATGGTCGAGACCGCTCGCCGTGCGCTGAAGTCGTAGTTTGACTCTCTGAGGCTGCGAATAAATCGCCCCTGGGCTTGTCCCAGGGGTTTAGCGGCCTTTGCGCTATTCGAATTCGCCCTAAATCGTAGTAGCGCAAAAGCCGTTGAACCCCCGACGCAAGGTCGGGGGC
>CAZNMS010000179.1:0-15791 GCA_964573505.1 uncultured Planctomycetaceae bacterium
GGCGCTCGTCACATTGCGACGAGTGGACTCGCTCGCACAAACCGCCGCTCTGACGCTCGGAACAATGTGCGTCGCCGGATGGGTGCTGACGCCGTTATGGGGACTTGATGGCGCCTCGATCGCCGTTGCACTGAGCTGGGCGGCACGCGGTGTCTACTTGCAGTGCGTGCTCTCAAAGGCGATCCGCGATGCCGAACGAGATTGGCAGCCCTCTGATCAAGTCGCGCCTTCGAGTAGCGAGACTCTCGGAAAGGCCGCGTAAAGGTTTTGACGCTGCAGCTCGCTCGTGGTGCGGGGAGCAGGCGATTGCTGAGGAAACACTGACGGTCATGGAGTTAAAGAGGTCCATAGTTCGGCCCACTTTTCAAGTAGCTTGCAGACCCATCCGTCGCGATCGCGGTCACAAAGCATGCGAATGGGGTAGTAGATCAACGTGAGCACTCTTCCGATTGCGGTGCCTTCCAAATTCAATCGCTCATAGAGCAAGCTCAAGGGGCCGACCGACAGTGGGTAGAGCACGAGAACCAACATCGTCGCCCAAACGCCCATCATCCCGCGCGTTCTTGATGAGTTACGGGCGTCGTCATCTGACACTTCTTCGGACATCGCACTCATTCCTGATTGAGGTCACTTCGAGTAGCAGGACTGTGAATGACTCGGTTCGCATTGCAAACTCGAATCAATGGTGTGCATTGAATTGCAGGGCGTTCGGTCGACCGATAAACGACCCGCCCGTTTGAACTCTCAACTTTGACTCTTCAGGTAAGGATTCTCACATGCTTAAGGGCAATGCACTCGTCGGACAATCGGGCGGCCCAACATCGGTCATCAACTCGTCGCTCGCCGGTGTGATCGCGGCGGCTCAGAAGTCAAAGGCGATTGGTCGCGTGCTCGGCATGAGGTTCGCCATTGAAGGAGTTCTCAAGGGGCAGTTGCTCGATCTCAGTGGCTATGACAAAGCCGCGTTACGCAAGCTGCAACTGACTCCGAGCAGTGCGCTGGGATCAAGCCGATTGAAGCTGAAGGACGAGCACTTCGAGCCGATCCTGAAGACGCTCAAGAAGTTTGATATCCGCTACTTCTTCATGATCGGCGGCAACGACACGATGGACACGATTCATCGCGTCGTCGAATACGCCCGCAGCACCGGCTACGAAATGCACGGCGTCGGGATTCCGAAGACTGTTGATAACGACCTCTTCGGAACCGATCACACTCCCGGCTTTCCGAGCGCCGCTCGTTATGTAGCGATGAGCGTGCAGCAGGCCGGGTTGCTCGCTCGCGACATGCAGCGCGTTGATCAATTTGTGATCTTTCAAACGGTCGGTCGCAGTGCAGGCTGGCTGCCGGCTGCCGCTGCATGTGCGAAGCGTGATCCCTCAGATGCACCGCACATCATCCTGATGCCGGAAGTGCCATTCGATCGCGACAACTTCTTGGCTGCTGTCGAGAAGGCTCACAAGAAGTTCGGTTATGTGTCCATTGTTTGCGGTGAGGGAATCACGACTGCTGACGGCAAGCCCGTCAGTGCCTCGCAAGTGACAGACAAGTTTGGCAACGTCGAATTCGGAGCAATGGGGGGCACGAGCGCGGCGATGTATCTGCACCGCATGATCTCTGAGAAGTTCGGTTGGCGAGGTGAGTTTCAGGTCGTCGAGTCCTTGCAGATGTGTGCTGCCGACCGAGCGTTGAAGCTCGATATCGACGAAGCATTCGGCTGCGGGCAGCAAGCGGTGAAGCTTGCCGAGTCGGGCACGAGCGGAGTGATGGTCACGATCGAGCGAACCTCAAAGCCCGGTGAGCCCTACGCGGTGACACATGGCACCATCGAACTCTCGAAGGTGGCGATCGCCGCTCGACCGATGCCGCCGAAGTACATTTCGAAAGATGGAATGGGCGTGACGAAAGCGTTTCTCGACTATGCACAACCACTCGTCGGAGACTTGCCTGACTACTTCGCATTGGAGACGAAGTTGGCAACTGCCGGGGCTTGAACGGCAAGACGCGGTTACTCAACGACAACTTCGACGGAGCGTCAGCCATGTTTCCGTCGCATCGACTCATTGGAATCGCGCTGACGGACTTTCTGGCCGGAACGCCGCTTGAGGTCATTCTCGAAATGGCTCTCTCGATCCGGCAGCAGTTCCTCGACATCGTGATTCTGCGAAGAGGGAAAGGCGCGATTCGTCGCAAGCTCCCCGATGGGTTTGAGAACTTAGCCGCGCATAATTTGATGACCTGCAAGTCGCTGCATGAACCGCTTGATGCGTGGGCCATCAAGGATGTTGCGGCGTACTACGTCAACTACCGCAAGCAGGTCAGCGAGCCGATGTCGGAGTTGCTCCCCGAGGATCAGTTTCAACTCTTTGCGGTTGCGACTCGATTCCCCGAGAAGCTCGCGAAGCAATCGGAATTGATGCCAATCAAACCGGGCATCTATCAGCTCAAGTGGGGAATTGATCTCGTTCGAGTCATCGTCTTGAGCGAGATTCCGCTGGCCGATCACAATCTGATCCTCAACTTGTTTAGCTCGAAGTTTGAGGGGCCGGAGTTCGCTCGCGGCCATTTCAACGAGTCGCCCCGCAGCATCAACAGCGTCATCAAGCAGGTGTTCGAGCAACATCTACGAACGAGGTTCGGTATGCCTTACACGATCGAAGACTATCAACGTGACTTCGCAATTCAGTACTTGGACCGAGTGCCGGTCGAAGAACGGCTGAAGGGAATTAAAGCGGAAGAGCGTTTGAAAGGCTTACCGATTGAGGAAAGGCTCTCTGGCTTCACCGCAGACGAGGTCGAAGCCTATGCCCGCAAGCTGCGCGAGCAGCAAATGAAGACGCCGGTCGCTTCAAAGCCACAACGCAAGCCGTCACGGCGGAAGTAGAGAGCGTCCGCCAAGTTTCCGTGGCATCGACGATTCGACGAGTCGCCCCGCAGCATCAACAGCGTCATCAAGCAGGTGTTCGAGCAACATCTACGAACGAGGTTCGGTATGCCTTACACGATTGAAGACTATCAACGCGACTTCGCAATTCAGTACTTGGACCGCGTGCCGGTCGAAGAACGGTTGAAAGGAATCAATCCCGATGATCGGCTCAAGGGACTGAAACCCGAAGAGCGGTTGAAAGGCTTGCCGCTTGAGGAACGTCTCTCGGGCTTCTCGGCGGACGAGGTCGAAGCCTATGCCCGCAAGCTGCGCGAGCAGCAAATGAAGACGCCGGTCGCTTCAAAGCCACAACGCAAGCCGTCACGGCGGAAGTAGAGCGTCAGCTATGTTTCCGTGGCATCGACTATTTGGAATCGTGCTGACGGACTTTCTCGCCGGAACGCCGCTTGAGGTCATTCTCGAAATGGATCTCTCGATCCGGCAGCAGTTCCTCGACATCGTGATTCTGCGACGAGGAAAAGGCGCGATTCGTCGCAAGTTGCCGGACGTGTTTGAGAACTTAGCAGCGCACAACTTGATGACCTACAAGTCGCTGCATGAACCGCTCGCAGCATGAGCCATCAAGGAGTTCGCGGCACACTCCGTCAACAATCGCAAGCGCGGCCGCAATGCGGACTGAAGCCTGCTTTTTCTCTGCAATTGAAGATGCGACAGCGGCCCGAATGGTGTGCATGACAAGACCGCGTTCTGACGGCACAACTCCGATGGAACCCATGAGCGACCTCACAACTTGAGTCAGCGAGCGACACGCGGTTCTCGATGCTGAGCGGTCTTGATCTTCGCTCGAATGGGCTTCCTCTCTTATACGTCCCGCTTCCGAAAGCGCCTTTGGCTGTGTCTCAGATTGGCGATCTCCGTCGCAGAGCGACTGAGCTATGGAGGCAGGTGGCTCCGTGACTCGCAGACAGTGACTCGGTCGCGACTCAAGGCGTTCTACGGTCACTCATTGCTTCGACTTCGCGGAACACTGGAAGAGCGAAAACAGATCTCATGCCGATTGAACTCAGACCTTCAATGTCAGCAATTGCGACCAGTGCGACGCAGCCTCGACTGCTCTCCGCGAGTGGCGCCGGAGACGGCTTTCAGTGGTCATTCAAGATTCGGGCCACTGCTGTTGCCGCAGTGGTGGTGAGAACTGACACCACTGCGAGCGTCTCGATCACGAAGCGCTCGGTGAAGATGGCGCGACTCGAAGCCGTGCTGCTCGTCTCGGATGCGGCATTGCCGGCGCGAAAGCTTGCTCAACTCGCAACGCTCGCCGATCCGGCAGAAGTCAAAGAACTCGTGCGGCAACTCAATGCGGCCTACGACTGTGTCGCCAGTGCCTTTCGCATCGAGCAAGTCGCGAACGGCTTTCGTCTGATGACGCGACCTCAATTTGCGCAATGGCTCGACAAACTCCATAACCGGCAAGCAGAAACAAAGCTCTCACCGCCGATGCTCGAAACATTGGCGATCGTTGCTTATCGGCAGCCGATCACGCGGGCCGAGATTGAACGCATTCGCGGCGTGCAAACCGCCGAGATGCTGAAGCAGTTGATGGAACGTGCCCTCGTCAAGATCGGCGGTGAAGATGATTCGCTCGGCCGACCGTTCCTGTATGTGACGACGCGTCGCTTTCTGGAGCTGTATGGCTTGCCCGATCTCGAAGCGCTGCCGAACGCTCAGAAGCTCCGCAAGCCGCGCGACATGCAATTGAAACTACCTCTCGCCGATGCAGATGAGGCACTGGAGGAAGCGGCCTAAGTCAGGCGAGATGAAGCCGGGGTATGACCGCGAACGTCGAGGCGTACGACGGACTTGTAGTCAGTCGGAATGAGAGCACGGCGACGGACTGCAAGTCCGTCGTACAACAATGCTCACCCGGAACGCGGAGCCTCCGAAGTCACGATCGACCCGCGCAACGATCACCCTTAAACGAAAGAAGGCGTGACTTACGGGTCACGCCTTCTCTGCGATTCACATTCATGATCAGCCAATTGCGTTGAGCATTTGCATGCTCGCAGCAACCGGATGATCGCTTACAGACTTAGCTCTCGGCTTGACCGGGCATCGTGAAGAGAGCACCGCCGCCGCCAGCACCCGTACCGCCGCGAAGTTCCTTCGGCTCTTTGGACTCCTTCGGAGCCTTCGGAGTACTCGGTTCCTTCTCTTCGACAGGCTCGGTCGGAGTCTTCCGGCTCAGGCCGATCTTGCGATCGTCGACATCGACTCGCAGGACGCGAACTTCGATCTCGTCGCCGACTTTGCAGATCGTCTCAGGATTCTCGACCTTGTGATCGGCGAGTTCAGAGACGTGCAATAATCCTTCCAGCTCGGACTCAAGCTCAACAAAGACACCGAAGTTTGTGATCTTCGTGACCTTGCCCTTAACCATCGTGCCGACCTTGTAGCGAACGGGGATGTCAGTCTCCCACGGATCGCCAGCAAGCTGCTTCAGGCCGAGAGCAATTCGCTTGCGCTCTTGATCGACGGACAAGACGCGGCAAGTCAGCTCCATGCCCTTCTTGAGCATTTCGTTGGCGTGCGAAATCTTGCGGGTCCATGACATATCGCTGACGTGCAGCAAGCCATCGACGCCTTCTTCCAGTTCGATGAAGGCACCGTAGTTCGTGAGATTGCGAACCGTGCCTTTGACTTCTTTGCCTTCCGGGTACTTGTCGGTGACGTTGTCCCACGGATTGGCTTGAGTCTGCTTCATGCCCAAAGAGATCTCTTGCTTCTCTTTGTTGATGCCGAGCACAACGACATCGACCTTGTCGCCAATCTGCACGAGTTCGGTCGGGTGATTGACGCGCTTCGTCCATGACATCTCGCTGATGTGCACGAGACCTTCGATGCCGTCTTCCAGCTTCACGAAGGCGCCGTAGCTCATCACGTTGACGACTTCGCCGTTGACCTTCGTGCCGACCGGGTACTTGTCAGCAACGTTGTCCCACGGAGACGACTGAAGCTGCTTCATACCGAGAGCGATCTTCTCGCGATCGCGGTCGATGTTGAGCACCTTCACCTTGATCTTGTCGTCGATCTTGACCATCTCCGTCGGATGGCTGATGCGGCCCCAGCTCATGTCGGTGATGTGCAGCAAACCGTCGATGCCGCCGAGATCAACGAACGCACCGAAGTCGGCGATGTTCTTCACGACGCCGTCGCGAACGTCGCCTTCCTTGAGTTCGGTGAGCAACGTCTTCTTGAGACGTTCTCGCATGTCTTCGATGAGCTTGCGGCGCGAGACAACGATGTTGCGACGCTCTTCGTCAATCTTGAGGATCACGCACTCGATGTCTTGATCAACGTAAGTGCCGATGTCGTGCGGACGGCGAATATCAACCTGACTGGCCGGCAAGAAGACGTTCACGCCGATGTTGACCAGCAAACCGCCCTTGATCTTCCGCATGACCTTGCCGCGGACCGTATCGCCCTCTTTGTGAGTGGCGATGATCTTTTCCCACTCGCGCAGGCGGTCGGCCTTACGCTTCGAGAGGACCAGCATGCCATATTCGTCTTCGAACTCTTCGAGCAAGACTTCGACTTCGAGTCCGCTCACCGGGACGGTGTCATCCCATTCTTCTTTCGGGACGATGCCTTCGCTCTTGTAGCCAACGTCAACGAGGACATCGTCGCCCTCAACGCGAATCACGCGGCCCTTGACGATCTTGCCTGCATCGAAGGCGATCGGCACTTCGTGATAGATGTCGTCGTACTCGTCTGCGGACGCGAAATTCGCACCCATCGCGGCAAATTGAGCGTTGAGTTCGTCGTCATCGATTTCGAACTCGGCCATCATCAAACGATCAACCATGAGACTTACTTTTCCAACATTGGATCCATAACGAGCAGCAGAGCATTGTCCGATGGCGGCTGTTCTGAGTCTCGCCGTCATCGTGACCGCAAACTCAAGAACTGCCGCGTGCGGATGAGTCTTGATGGCCTCTTTGACCTCAGCTCATCCAACAAAAAAACGTGTGTCGCTTGAGCTGACACACGTTTGGAAGTTTGACAATAGCCGCCGTTAGAGAAGGGACTGCTCGCAGCAACCCGAACCCATTGTTCGGGTAAAAAGCCAAGAGCGAAGGGGCGGGACTATAGGCAGCCCCCTAATCCGCTTCTACCCAAGAAAATGTGCTCTTTTTCGCGAAATGCTGGGGACTGGCCGCGTGCGGACAATTGGCAATTCAGGCGAACTAGCACCATCCTCCGGCCTGCTTGCCAGCATTGCACAAGGTAGGGGGCAACCGAGCGCGACTTTTCGGTGTGCCGGCGCATTCGATTCAGTGTGAATTCACAGTCTGTTTCCGCATGCCAATTGCGTCGCTCGCGCCGGCCCGCCAAATCACGACTGCGAATGCTGGTCACCCCCCTACAGTTGCTCGGCTCGACGCCGCAATCCTGTGTGAGTTGGGAACACAGATTGAGTTCTGCATTCTTCATCCGTGTGAGACATATCCGTGTGCGAAGCTGAATTGCCCAAAGACTTCGCACACGGATATTTCCCACACGGATAAGACTCGCCGTAACGAACCTGTCCTTAGCAATGGCGTAAACCGTTCGATGAGTTCCCGAAGAGTCTCCGCATTCGAGAGTCGCTGGTCCCGCTCTTAACCATCAAAGGTCAACTCACCATGAAACTCGGCATCGTCACTTACATGTGGGGAGCAGAGTGGGACGTGCCCACTCTCATTAAGAACTGCGAAGCCACTCGCTTTGAGGGCGTCGAGTTGCGGTCGACTCACAAGCACGGAGTCGAGCCGGATCTCAATGAGGCCGCACGTCGCGACATCAAGAAGCGGTTTGCAGACTCGAAGGTTGCCTGCGTCGGATTGGGTTCGGCCTGCGAGTATCACGATCCCGATCACGGCATCGTGCTGCAGAACATCGAACTCACGAAGAAGTTCATCGTGCTGTCTCACGATGTCGGCGGCAGCGGCGTGAAGGTGAGACCGAACAAGCTCGTGCAAGGCGAAGAACGCAAACGCACGGCCGCGCGGATCGGCGAAGCACTCGTCGAATGCGGCAAGTTCGCAGCCAACTACAACCAAGAAATTCGCGTCGAAGTTCACGGCAACGGCACATCGAAGCCCGAAGTGATGCGCGAGATTATGGATGCCGCTCAGCATCCGAACGTGAAGGTCTGCTGGAACTCGAACCCCGGCGAAACGATCAACGGTTCGCTCAAGACGAGCTTCGACTTACTCAAAGATCGCTTCGGACAGACGGTCCATATTCATGATCTGTTCGACGACTACCCCTACCGCGAACTCTTCACGCTGTTGCGCGGGATGAACTATCGCGGCTATTGCCTTTCCGAGAGCCCCGCAACGACCGACCCGCTCAAAGTCATGCGCTACTACCGAGCACTCTTCGACGAGATGCAGCGCGTGTCGTAGCAGGCAGCGCAAGTAGCATGGACTTCCAGTCCGTGCCGCCTTTTGGATGAGCGGGCTCTCCTCCATTCGTGTTGATGACTGTGAGCGGCAAAACGCTAGCCGCCGGTTCTGGGCGCATTCAGCAACCGCAGCTAGTGCCGCGACCGAGAATTGACCTGCCAATCGCAGTGAGCCGCAAAGCGCTAGCTGCGGGTGCTGCTTCTGTCAGGAACCCGCGGCTATCGCCTTGCGGCTCACTCAACACAAGACTCAATACGACTGGCAGAGAGCCGAAGTTCGCGATCGTCTGACGCTTGCCGAAGAGCACGGGCAAGAAGCCCATGCTACGTAGCTCAGTCGCTCCGCGACTGAGTCTTCACGCCTGAAACAACTCTTACAGCTCCTCAAAGGCATCACATGAAGCTCACCTCGTTCGGCGCAGCAGGCGAAGTCACCGGCAGTCAGCACCTACTGGAAGTCGGCGACCGCCGCATCTTGCTCGACTGCGGCTTGTTTCAAGGCCATCGCGCCGAATCCCGAGCGAAGAACGAACGCTTTCACTGTCATCCGAAGAAGCTTGATGCGGTCATCTTGTCGCACGCGCACATCGACCATTCCGGCAACTTGCCCGGACTGACGAAGGCCGGCTTCCGAGGTCCGATCTTTTGCACCGAAGCGACTGCCGATGTCGCTCAATTGATGCTCGAAGACAGTGCCCGCATTCAGATGGAAGATGCACGCTATCTCGCCAAGAAACTCAATCCGGGGCATCCCTCAACGGACCCGCTTTACGACCTCGACGACGTCAAGAAGGTCGTCAAGCACCTTGATCCGTGCCGCTATCACGAGTGGTACGAGCTCGCCGAAGACATCCGCATTCGCTTCTCGGATGCCGGGCACATTCTCGGTTCGGCCATCACCGAGATTGAGGTCATGGATGGCGCCACTCCGAAGCGCATCGTCTTCACCGGAGACCTCGGACGTCGGGGCTTGCCGCTGCTCCGCGATCCTGAATTGGTCGAAGGCTGCGACGTGCTGATTACCGAATCGACTTACGCCGACAAAGTGCATCCGACTGTCGAGGACACTCAGGCAGAACTCGAACGCATCATCGACGTCGCCTATCGCACCGGCGGGCGAGTGATCATTCCCGCCTTCAGCCTCGGGCGAACTCAGAACATCGTCTACTTCTTGAACGAACTGGCGAATCAGCGACGCTTGCCCGCGATCCCGGTCTATGTCGATAGCCCGTTATCGAAGCGCATCACGAGTGCTTATCGGCGGCACGTCGAGGATATGGACTCTGACGTGCAACAATTATTGCAGACGGATCGCGACCCCTTTGGCTTCCCCGGTTTGAACTATCTCGATTCAACCGACGAGAGCATCGCGCTCAACAACTTCGACGGTCCGGCCGTCGTCGTTTCAGCGAGCGGCATGTGTGAAAGCGGCCGAGTGGTGCATCACCTGAAGCACGGACTGGGCAATCCCAACAACATCGTTGTGCTGATGGGCTTTCAAGCCGCGAACACATTGGGCCGCCGCATCGGTGACGGACAGCGCTATGTCCGCATCTTTGATCGCGACGTGACGGTGCGTTGCAAAGTCGAAAAGCTCGGCGGCCTCTCCGCGCACGCCGACGTCGAAGACTTCAAATGGTGGTTCAAAGCGATGCACGGCACCTCTCACATCGGGCAAGCCTTCATCGTTCACGGCGAACCTGAATCAGCTCTTGCGCAAGTTCAAAATCTCGACGAGTTCTGTGACGAGCCTCCGATCGTCGCCTCGTTCGGAACCGTGCATCACATCTGAAGCAACAATCGGCCGCGTGCATGCTGAGTGTCACCGAGCCGAAATGAGCGCAAACCGACCCTTCTTCGTCTCAATGAGGAATCGACACTGTGCCGGTGATGACTGTCACCTCTGTTGGCCGGGGCGACTGCGGCCGGTCGCCTTCGACTGTTCGAGCAGTGCTTTCAGTTCGCTTACGACTTCCGGGCGAGCGGCATAGAGGTTCTGAGTTTCGCCGGGGTCAGTCTCTAAGTTGTAAAGCTGGCCCGGTGAGTTCGGGGCAGCTTCTGGCAGGATGAAGGGTTTGAGACCGGGATCGTTCTCGTAGCGATTGCCGCCCGAGCCGGCGTGATCGATGTATTTCCAATTCCCCCGACGGATCGAGAGCGTGCGTTGTCCGCCGAAGGCTTGCTGCAGCAAGTAGGGGCGGATCGGCGACTGCTCTTTGCCGAGCCATGCGGGCAGCAAACTGAAGCTGTCTTCGGCAGAGTCATCCGGCAGCTTCGCGTCGATGATGTCCGCAACCGTCGCCATTAAGTCGGTGAGACTTGCCAGTTGCGACGTGCTCGTGCCTGCTTTGATTCGACTCGGCCAACGCACGAGGAACGGCACGCGATGGCCGCCTTCCCAACTATCGCGTTTGACTCCGCGCCAGGGCCGAGCACCGTCGTGACCGTAGTCCGCTCGCATATGAATGACGCTCGTCGTCTCAGGTCCATTGTCGCTCGTGAAGAGCACGATCGTGTTGTCGGCAACTCCGAGTTCATCAAGCGTCTTCATCAACTCACCGACGACATGATCGAGTTGCAGGATGAAGTCGCCGTGCGGGCCGGCCTTTGACTTCCTCTGAAACTGCGGAGCCGCGAACGACGGCAGATGCACGGCTTGAGCTGAGTGAAACAGGAAGAACGGTTTGCTCGGCGACTGCCGCACGTGCTGCTCTAAGAACTCGCGACTCTTCTTGAGGAAGACGAGATCCACTTCCTCCATTGGAAAGTCGGGAGCGATCAACCCGGCTCGGCAATCGTTCGCATAGGGATGCTTCGGCAGCAGCGACTTATCGAGCAGCTTCGTCGGCGGAACGGGCACGCGATCATTCTCGATGAAGGCATAGAGCCAATCGGTCGTCGGACAGCAGGCCGTTCCGAAGAAGCGATCAAAGCCGTGATCAACCGGCCCGCCGTCGATGCGCCGTGAGAAGTCGACTCGCTGCACCGCCTCGACCCCGTTGCCTCGGACCGCTTGCCCGTCTTTGTCGAAGAAGGTCAGCCCGACATGCCACTTACCGACGCACGCCGTTGTGTAACCATTGTTACGCAGCAGACTCGGCAGAGTGAGCCGCCCCGGTGCGATCAGTGACGGTCCGCCGACTCCCGTAAAGACCGTCCCACCATTGGGCACGCGAAACGCCATCTGCCCCGTCATCAAGCTATAGCGCGTCGGCGTGCAGACCGTGCAGGGACTATGCGCGTCTGTGAAACGCATGCCCCCGCGCGCGAGCCGATCGATATTCGGCGTCGGCACCTTCGACCGATCGTTGTAGCAACCGACATCTCCGTACCCGAGATCGTCTGCGAGAATGAGCACGATGTTTGGAGTTGCTCTTTCGGACTTCTCAGCAGCCTCCGTCAAACCGCAGCAGAAGATCGCGAAGACCAATTGAAGCACGAGTCGAAGATGTAGGATTTGTTTCATGGCGAAGTCATTGAGCTATGTCTGCGAGTCGCAGAAGCCGAAATGCAAAACATCAAGACGCGCGAGCAGCCGCTCTTAGTGTCGGAGCTTCTAGGAGTTGGATGGCTGCCGGGTTCTCGGCAGTCTTTGGGGCTGAGTTGTGCGTCACCAACTCGCTTCGGAGCATCCCAAACGCCACTCTGTCACTTCTGCATTCCTCACGACCTAACTCGCGAAACGCGTCGAGGCAGAAACTCGATGTTCTGTCGGCGACGTCAGAACTGACGATTTCCGTGAACGTCGAGAAGAACTAGCATCCCTTGGAATGGCGTCATCTTTCGAAGAGTTGGGGAAAGTGCCGTTGCCGACGGTATGTGCCAACTGCGGGGAAACAGTCATGCCAGGTAGCACAAGCATGAGTAGACAGTAAAAGCGGCCAGCCTCAGAACCTCAGGACAACACCAAAAAACAACACCTTGTCCCCGTAGCTCAGATGGATAGAGCGACGGTTTCCTAAACCGTAGGTCACAGGTTCGAATCCTGTCGGGGATACTTAAATTTAAGGGTTTTCAAGACTCAATTGGATTGTCGAAAATCGCTGGCACAGAATTCGGCACGGAATTCTGGTTGGCACTCGATGGTGAACCATCAGCGGCTGCCACCGCGTTGGTTGACTTGCTCTTCAGCTTGCTCGTGTGGTTTCTCACTCGTAGCTGGAGAGTTCGTGATGGCGCGTCGTCCAAAACCGTGGTATCGCCAAGCTCGCGGAGCTTGGTTCGTGACGTTGAACGGCACTCAGCACAATCTGGGGCCTGACAAGAAGCTGGCGTTCGACCAGTTCTACGCCTTGATGCGGCAACCGCAGGAGCGAAAGGTCGATACGAGGTCCCTACTGGCCATCATCGACTCTTTTCTGGATTGGGTGGCGATACATCGTTCTCCGGACACCTTTGAGTGGTATCGGTATCGCCTTCAACGATTCGCCGAAAAGCATCGCGATCTGGGGCTCGAAGAACTGAGACCATTTCACGCTCAAAAGTGGGTCGATTCCTATTCGCACTTGTCAGTGACATCACGACGCAATTATCTGCGAGCGATCAAACGCTGCTTGGCTTGGGCGGTGCGACAGGGCTACATCGAGAAGAATCCGATCGCAGCTTTGGAAGTCCCAAATGCAGAGCGACGCGAAGTTTCAGTCTCTGCCACTGAGTTCGAACGGATTCTGTCGTGTTGCCGGGATCAGTCGTTTCACGATCTCTTGGTGACGACTTGGGAAACAGGTTGCCGCCCGCAAGAGCTACTCAAAGTCGAAGCGCGGCACGTCGATCGAGACAATCACCGTTGGGTCTTCCCGAGCAAAGAATCCAAGGGAAAGCGAGCACCGCGAGTTGTCTACTTATCTCCTAAAGCATTCGAGATCACGGAGCGGTTGATGACGCTTCATCCAGAGGGCGAATTGTTTCGGAACTCGGACGGCGTTGCGTGGACACCGGATGCAGTCAACTGCGGCTTCGGACGAATACAGCGAAGAATGGCCGACGAGATGCTCAAGTCTCAGGAAGCCAGTCTACCCCAAGAGGAAATTGACAAGGTCCTAAAGACACTAAATCCGACTTGCGTGGTTGCGGGGGAGGAGCGAACGAAGAGCCAAGCCGAATTGACAGCGGAAGCTCGAAGAAAAGTTCGAGCCAAATTGGCGAGAACAATCGCTCCGCGATACTCGCTCTATGCACTTCGGCACTCGTGGGCGACGAAGGCATTGAAGTCGGGGCTGGATGGGCTGACGGTGGCGATACTGATGGGGCACTCTGATCCGAGTACTTTAGCTCGGGTTTATCAGCATCTATCCCATGACCCGCAGCACTTGTTGAAGCAGGCTCAACGCGCGAACGGAGCGCAACAGTAATCGGTTGCAGAACGGCCCGATGAAAAAGCCACGGTCGACTGCCATCGACCGTGGCTCCGGGCAAACCTCATCGGCTTGCTCGTGTGGTTTAAGAAGAAATCGCTTTCAGAGGCGAATGTGTTTGAGCTTCATTCGCGGGGGCTTTGGCGGTGGTGATCTCGATGCACCGACTGCGACACTGCACGACGCGAGATACTCGGCGAGCTGGTCTTCACTCACTCGGATTGTCGGGCAGCGGTAATGCGGCAGACGCTTCGACTCGATGAGTTGATAGACCTTGGCCACAGAACAATTCAGTCGCTGGGCCACGTCCGCGACTTTCAACATAGGTCGCCTCCCGGTTGATCTGAGTCGACGACGACTGCCTCGCACGACTCGACGTACTCGGTCGCGAGTTGCAGGACGCGCATCGCTTGTCGGAGTTCTGCCAGATTGAAGTACGACGTGTACTTGGCTTCGTTGCCGTCCATGTAACGGCGTTGAACATGAACGCTGCGTACCGACCGAGTGCCGGCTTCAGAATTGATGTCATGTACGAAAACGGACGCGGATACGAAGCCGATACGAAAGACCCTTTCGGGCCGGCGATTGGAGGCCATAACGAGCACCTTGAATTGAGTTGAGATCGCCCTGCATTCTGAGGCGATCGGGAACAAGCAGCGGCGATGAGTTCGCTGCAACGGTGTGCTCGGTCTCGGGAGAATCAGAGTGCCGATGAAGAGGTGCGAGTCAGGCTCGCGTGTTAATCCGGGATTGAATGAGTGGTTCGCGAAGTTCGCGACGCTGTCATCTCTCACCAGACCTCAATGGCTCATGTTGAAGGCCACTGAAACGTGATCGCCGATCGAGGCGATGATTGCCGAACATGAAGTGCTCTATGACGAGCGTTGCCCGGCTGCGGTTGAAGTCGGTGCTTTCAACTCTTGCTGACTGCGAACCTTCACGGCCTTCGCCAAGCACTTCCAACACAGCGGGGCTTGTTGCAGGAAGCCATCTTGAAAGCTGACCGTCGTGCATTCGGTCGAACGTTCGCACCAAACGCAGGTGGCATCGGCGTGCCAAACTGTGAGCGTGACTTGCATGTAATAACCTTTCCATTGGTGATGAGGAGGCTGCTCCGAATGGCCCTCGCGAATCAAAGACGCGACAAACAATCGAGCAGAAGAACTCGCGAAGCGTCGGAAAGGGAACGCTTCGCGCGAGAGTTGACGCGAGGTCAAAGCCCGTCAGTGCTTCACTGTGGTCATCCAGCCGTGGACGACACTCAGTGATACTCCTGACGTGGGGAGTCGGCAGGGCGACTCCCCCAGCAGGTGACTCATTCAGCCGCCTCAGCATCCACGGTGTGAGATGCCTCAGCATCGAGAATGAACTCCCACGCGCGGCTCATCAGGAGTTGCGCGATCGGCAATTCATCTCGACCAAAGTTCGTCGTCGTGCGCCATTCATCGCCATCCTTGTAGATGCGTTGAACGCTGACCTTGTGAAAGGTGATGTCACGGCCTTCGCTCTTGGCTTGATTCGCGAAGACGCTGGCAGTGACACCGCGCAGACGAAAGACCTTGACGGGCTTCACGGTCGGTTGAGCCTTTGGCTCTCTGGCAATAGTTGCCATAGGAAAATGGGGGAAAGAAATGGAAACGCTTCGCAACTCAATTTGAGTCTTGAAGCACAAAGTTATTCGTCCCATTTGCGAACGGTTGGAGTCGACCGATCAACCTCATCGTGAAGTCACTTCCCTGCGAGTGCTTCTCCGATGGGCTGATGCAGTTGAGATCCAACCGCCGCTCACGGAACGCTTCAACGCACTCAGAAAGTGAGCCGTGTGAAGCCATGCTTGAAACAGCTATCAATGGAATAAGCAGCGGTTCTTTGAGGGCCTTGATTTGACGACCTTCGAGCCATTTTGGGGTGTCCGCATGGGTGTCCGGCCCCCTGTCCGGGCCGGTACACCCCGGCACTTTTCGACTCGATGTTGTAAGTCCTTCCGCCCCCACAGCTTGCGGGTTGCCAAGGCTGTCTCGGCGGTGCCTCGTCAGCCTTGGCCTTTGGTGTTCGTTGGGGATTGTGGCTCGCATTGCTCGCTGCCATCCCTGGGCGGTCGGTT
>CAZNMS010000180.1:0-15783 GCA_964573505.1 uncultured Planctomycetaceae bacterium
TCGTCACCGGAATCGTCAGCGACGTCGTTCCGGGCGTGAATGTGAGAGTTGAGTTCGTAACAACGATGTCGGTGCCGTTCGATGCGCTGCCGGCCACGATCGCGTAGTTGACCGTGACGGGCACACTGCTGGCTTGAGTCAGCGTCACCGTGAAGTTCGTTGTGGTTGTCGAGAGTGCGTCATTGCGGAATGCCTGCGCGCCGAAGAAGTCTGACGTCGCCAAATCAATCAGGTTGTCCCCGGTCAATTCGCCCAGCGCGATCGCATTCGCGAATCCGGAAAGCTGCATCCTGTGCCCAGTGACAAAATTGTTGCCTCCCGTATTGACGAGGACCGTTGCGGTGTTGCCATTTGAGTTCAGCACAACGATGTCGACATCGTTGTCGTTATCGAGATCCGCCGCCTCGATGTCGGTCACATTGTTGGTCGCACCTGTAATGCTTCCTCCCGGCGTGAAGATTCCAGCGCCGGAATTCAGCAGCAAGCTCATCGCTTGTCCGAACTGACTGCCGACAATGAGATCGCGGTCTCCATCGCCGTCGAGGTCTGCCGCCGCTAGCTCCGTGCTGTTAATGCCCACGCCGGTATTCACTGCGGCGGTCAGCGCGCCTTTGGTATTCGCTAAGAGCGAAACCGAACCAGAGCTATTCACTGTTACGACGTCGGGAGTGCCATCTCCATTGAAGTCTGCCACCACAAGAGATCGCGGCACGTTACCCGTCGCGGTGTTCGTGACAGCTCCTAGTACACCGAGTTTGTTGACGATCACAGAGACGTTGCTGGTGGTTCCATTCGCCGTCACAACGTCGAGATCACCGTCGCCATCCATGTCTGCCAAAGCCACATCTTGAACAGCGGCGTTAGCGGGCAGTGCCGTATTGACCGGTGCGGCGAATGAGCCGCCGCCGGTGTTCAACAAGACGGAGATGTCATTCGAAACGAGGTTCGCCGCGACGATGTCGATGCGGTTGTCTCCATCCAGATCGCCTACCGCGACTGCAGTTGGCTGCAAGTTTGTGGGGAATCTTGTGCCGGTCGAAAATCCACCTGAGCCGTTACCAAACAGGACCTCAACACCGATAGCGGCCTGAATCATGTCGAGGTTGCCGTCACCGTTGACATCAGCCAGAGCAACATCCAACCCATTGCTCAACGTGTTCGTCGCTGCGAGGGGAGTGAATCCCCCCGGTTCAGTCACGATCGCATCATCAATGATCAAGCTGGGAAGAGCCGTCGTCGCCGCGCCGCCGCCTGTCAGCAGATCATTGCCGACGCCGCCGATCTCACGGTCGTTGCCTTCGCCGCCGTCGAGTGTGTCGTTGCCGCTGTTGCCGTTGAGGTAGTCCTGCCCGTTGCTGCCGAGCATCGAGTCAGCACCGCCGCCGCCGAACAAAGTGTCGTCGTCTTCGCCGCCGTCGATGATGTCGTCACCGAGACCGCCATTAACAAAGTCGAGCCCAACACCGGCCGAAATGGTGTCGATCGCTCCGCCACCAAAGATCGTGTCGTTGCCGAAGTTGCCAATGATCGAGTCGCGATTGATGCCGCCTAAGATACTGTCATCGCCGAGCCCGCCGTCGATCGTGTCGTTCTTCGCACCGCCGAGCAGCGTGTCGTTGCCGTCCGCTCCGTCGATCAAGTCCGCTCCGTCTTGCCCGTCGATCGAGTCATCGCCCGCTTCGCCCTGCAACGTGTCTGCTCCGTCACCGCCGAGGATGACGTCGTTGCCCGTGTTGCCGCGGATCAAGTCGTCGCCTTCTCCTGCGTCGATCTGATCATTGCCCGCCGCTCCATCGACGACGTCTTGACCATCGCCCGCATCAATCGTGTCGGCAAAGGGACTACCCGTGATGACATCGTTGCCATCGCCCGACGAGACCCTCACGCCGACCGTCGAGCCAGCCGCGTTGATCACGTCGTTGCCGTCGCCGGTGTTGATCGAATCTTGGAAGGACGGCGATGTCGTGATGATGTCGTTGCCGTTGCGAGCATCGACTTCGATGCTCGTCAGATTCGGAAATCGAACTCCTGTCACCCCCGACAGATTGACGGTGTTATTGCCGTCGCTGCCGACGACCAAGATGCGCGTGACTTGTGACGTGAGCACGACGCCGAGGTTCGAGTCGATCGCCCCATTGACGACAACTTGCACCTGCGTCACTGCCGCAGGATTCGGCTGAATGGTGATCGAGTCCGCCGCGTTCGCGACGAGCGTCAGTTCGCCGCCATTGAAGATCGAGTTGACCGAGAGGTAAGTCCTCGCTTCAAGGACTTCGAGCGGACGAGAAACTCCGCGAACTTTCCGCTGTGAGTGACGCAGGAATTTTTGCTTGAGATCCGTAAGCCACGATCGACGAACCATGTCGTTCTCCCTCGGTTTCGCGCCGGTTGAAGTGCTTTGATGACCCAAAGCGATGCGGTGCAAATCAACCGACTCCTCAGGCACCGCTTGTCCGGTAGTACGGATCGACCCGACGGTGACGACCGACTGAGGTTGCCAGACACGATCGCGCACAAAGGCATTTGCGGCGGCATCGACAGCACCGTCAGTCAGCGCATTCCCCGAGCAAGCCGCACAACTGGCACCGCTGCACTGCGTCCTGCGCGGCTGTAGTGGGGCGCTCGCTGCAATCGACACAACTCTCACAGGAGGGCTAGCGGTTGTGCCGTCGGTTCGGGGGTTGAGGATCAAGCCTGCGGCGCGCATCGCAGGAATCAGAGGGAGAAATCCACTCTCAAGGGAAAGGAGTTCGCAGCGCGCAATCGGGGAAAGAGCAACTTGAGGATCAGAATTTCAAACGAGGACTCTGCGGATCACTCCGTTGATACGAGCTCTGACGGTCGTGCATGAAGAGGAACGCAAGGCGCTCGCTTCGTTGGTAGCCGAAGTCGTGAGACTTCGGACGCAGTCACTGCGGCCCCGAAATCTCACGATTTCGGCTACGTCCGGCATGCAACCGCGCCGCGTTAAGGAATGAGATTCAACTGAGCCAACAACGTGCTGGAGAGTGTGAAGTGCTCGTCAATCTCGCTCGGGGCGTCGACCACCGTGTCTGAGCCCTGCCCGGTCACGATGATGTCGTTGACGTCCGAGTTCCCGTTGAGCGTGTCGTCGCCGTCGTCGCCGAACAGGATGTCATTGCCGCCGCCGCCGATGACTTGATCGTTTCCGTTGCCGCCCAGAATGGTGTCGCGACCGAGTTCGCCTTGAACTGAGTCGTTCCCGTCGCCCGCCACAATTCCGTCGTTGCCGTCACCACCGCGAATCGTGTCGTCGCCGTCACCGCCATTGAGGATGTCATCGCCGCCGTCGCCGAGCACGAGATCGTTGCCATGATCGCCGATGACATAGTCGTTGCCGGAGTTCCCACTGACGGTGTCATCGTTGCGGCCACCATTGAGGGTGTCGTTTCCGCTACCTCCATAGATGACGTCCGAACCCGACTGACCGAGCACCGAATCGTCTCCGGCTTCACCAGTGAGACTGTCATTTCCGAAGCCGCCAATCAGCGTGTCATTGCCGTCTCCGCCGAGTGCCGCATCGTTGCCGAAGCTACCGACGAGCGAGTCATTGCCCGCTCCGCCTTCGAGTGAATCGTCGCCGTCTTCACCCAGCACGGTGTCATCGCCGTCTTCGCCTTTGAGCGTGTCATCACCGAGACCGCCGAGAATGGAGTCAGCACCGAGACCGCCGCGAATCACATCGTTGTCATCTCCGCCTTGCAGCACTTCCGCAGAGTTACTGCCTCTCAGAATGTCGAGCCCGGTGTTACCCGTCACCGACATGATGACTCGGCCCAGTACCGCATTCGTTGCGTTGAAGGTGTCGTCACCGGCCCCGAGATCAATATCGAGAACGAACGCACCGGTGTTGGTGAGACTGCTGACGGTCACCGTGTCGGCACCATTGCCCGTTTGAATTTGGACCGTCTCTGCTCCCGGCACCAATCCGCCCTGCAACGAGTTGACGGTCATCGTGCGACCGCCGCTGCCGATGACGAGCGCGCTGCCCACTTGACTCACGGCGAAAGTGTCACTTCCGTTACCCCCCGTCACGAGCACGGTGTCGGCTCCGTCTTCAGAGCTAAAGACATCATTGCCATCCGCAGCACCGCGCCAGCGAATGACGTCATCTCCGGCATCACCAAAGAGAGTGTCCTCACCGCCCTGCCCGAACAGGGTGTCGTTTCCATTACTCCCATGCAGCACATCAGGACCGCCGCCCGCGTAAATCACATCATCACCATCACCGCCAGTGAGCGTCTCAGCCTCAGCGCTCCCAGTAATGACATCGTTACCGCGACTTCCTCTGATCGAGTTGTTGCCAGTTCCGCCATCAAGATTGTCACCGACAAACGGCACGACGGGACCATCATCATTCGTCAGCGTGACGACGCCGCGACTGTCACCGATCGTCACTCCGACCGGGTTCGAGAGGACAACAAAAATGGTCTCGTCGAATTCGCCTGTTGAATCGCCCGTCGCGGATAGGGTCAATGTTTGCTGAGTGCTGCCGGCTGGAAACGTGAGCGTGCCCGACTGGCCGACATAGTCAGAGCCGACTGTCGCAGTGCCATTCTCTGTCCGATAGTCGACCGTGACGACCGTCGCTGAAGGACTCGTGAGGGTCACTGGAACGGTGATGGTCAGCGGCAAGTTGCCTTCGGAGATTGAGATGTCCTGCGCATTCACGAGCGTCGATTGAGGCCCGCCGTCGTTATCGAGGATCAATCCGTTCGCACTGCCATCGACAAGCACCGCGCCTTGAGCATTGGACAAAGCCACAAAGAATGTCTCGGTCGCTTCGCGCGTAAGATCTGCTCCGAGATTGACCGTGATCGACTGACTGGTCACGCCAATTGGAAACGTGATCGCACCGGTCCCGGTCGTCACTTCTCCATTCCCGTTCGCGGTTCCGGTCGTAATCGCAAACTGAGCGGTCACAAGAGTTGCTGACGCAGTCGTCAAAGTGGCGTTAAACGTCGCGGTGTTGCCAATCGCTGCGCGGTTTTCCAATACCGACCCATTGCTCGTCCCGACGGCGACAATGTCAGGCAATGCATCGCCGACGAGGTTGATCACGTTGATGGACTCGGCGTCTTGCGCAAATGCCGTATGTCCGGCAATAAAGTTCCCGCCCCCATTGTTGATCACGAAGCTGATGGCGCCAGAGTTTGTGTCACCGGCCGCGATGTCGATGTCGCCATCGCCATCGAAGTCCGCCGTCACCAGATCGGTTGTCCTTCGACCAAGAAAGACCGTGCTCGCCCCCGTGAAGAAGCCAGTCCCGTTGTTCAACAAGATCTGAATTGAACCGCCGACGAAGCCGCTATTGGACCCGACAACAACATCGAGATCGCCGTCTCCGTCGAAGTCGGCCGCGTCAATCTCATTGACGGTATTTATTGCTACAGGAGAACCCACTGCCGCCGCAAAAGTCTTCCCGCCGCCAGCCATAAACGAGATGCGTTGAGATGCCGTACTAACGATGGCGAGATCGACAATGTTGTCGCCGTTGAAATCGCGACTCACGAAGTTCGACGCTCCGAAGCCGCCAATGGCAACGTTGGTCGGGGCCGCCATCGTGCCAGCGCCGTTGTTGATGTAGATCGAAACGTTCTCGGTGCCGTTATTGAGGCCGACCATATCGAGGTCGTTGTCGCGATCGACATCGACAAGAGCAACGTCATACGGGAAAGCGTTCTGCGGAGCGTTGACTGATGCCGGAGCCCCCAATGTGCTTCCCGTGTTGAGGAAAACCTGCATGTCGTTTGTGCCATCGTTTGCCACAACGACATCAATGCGACCGTCACCGTTGACATCCCCAGCAGCTACTCCGCGAGCTAATGCATTGGCTGTGAGTGCGAACTGTGCAGGAGCGCCGAAGTTTCCCGTGCCAGTGCCTGCGGCCACTCCCAATGTCGCGCCGCCGACCATCACTAAGTCTTGAATGCCATCGCCTGTGATATCCGCAAGCACCGACTCAGACGCGAATTGCCCGATGTTCAAACTGCTGGTGACTACGAAGCCGCCGGCTTCCGTCACGACAGCATCGTCGAGGACGAGATTTGGCAAAGCGGTAATCAGCGCTCCGCCGCCAGTGACTGAGTCGTTGCCATCGCCGCCAATCTCGCGGTCATTGCCTTCGCCTCCATCGAGCGAGTCATTTCCGCTGTTGCCATTGAGGTAGTCTTGACCGTTTTGGCCCGTGATCGAGTCCGCTCCGCCGCCGCCGTAAAGCGTGTCGTCGTCTTCTCCGCCGTCGATGATGTCGTCGCCCAGTCCGCCGTTCACGAAGTCGAGGCCCACTCCTGCCGAGATCGTGTCGATCGCTCCGCCGCCGAGCAGCGTGTCGTTGCCGTAGTCGCCGAAGATCAAGTCGCGATTGATGCCGCCCGAGATGCTGTCGTCGCCGAGCCCTCCATCGAGCGTGTCGTTCTTCGCGCCGCCTAAGAGAGTGTCATTTCCGTTACCCCCGACGATCGAGTCCGTCCCGTCTTGCCCATCAATCGAGTCGTCGCCGTCTTCGCCCTGCAAGCTGTCGACGCCGTCACCGCCGAGGATGACATCGTTGCCCGTATTCCCGCGAACGAAGTCATTGCCTTCGCCGCCGTCGATGTTGTCATCGCCTGCCGCGCCGTCGACCGAGTCTTGACCGTCCCCGGCATTGATCGTGTCTGCGACGAGACTCCCCGAGATCGTGTCGTCGCCATCTCCGGCATCAACGTTGACGCCGACCGTCGAGGCACTGGCATTGATGATGTCGTCACCGTCCCCCGACTTGATCACGTCGTTGAAGGACGGCGATGTCGTGATGATGTCATCGCCGTTGCGAGCATCGACTTCGATGCTCGTGATGTTCGGAAATCGCAGAGCAGTGACCGCTGAGAGATCGATCGTGTTGTTGCCGTCGCTGCCGACGATCACCAAACGCGAGACTTGCGAAGCGAGCACGTTCCCGAGAGCCGTATTCGCCGTGCCATTCACAAGAACCTGCACGTTCGAAGTCTGAGTCGGATTCGGTCTCACGACGATCGAGTCCGCCGCGTTCGACACCAACGTCAACTCACCCGCGTTGAGGACCGTGTTCACCGACAAGTAGGTGCGAGTCTCCAACATCTCGAACGAGCCGCAGGGCGCGACACGTCGGCGTTGCGACTGTCGATGAAACTTCTGCTTGAGGTCCGTCAGCCAAGATCGACGCTTCATGTCTCAATCCCCAATCTCGCAGGCCAATCATCGTGCATCCTGACGAAGTGCAATTGAGGCAAGACTTCTCGCGCACCGCGTCGCATGGCGTAGGCATCGACTCGGCAGCACAGCACAACAGAGGCTGCCAATCTCAAGGCATCTCGCAGGCATAAGCGGATGCGGCGACAAGACCGGCTGACGATGCAATCGCGGAGCAATCGACAACTGCGGAACGACTGCCACTCATCAACGGTCGCAGGTGCAGGACCAATAGGCATAACCGCTAACGCACGAACTCACTCGCGGTCGGTTATGCCGTCGAGTCTCAGATGAGCGATCAACCCGATCGCGTCAGTCGCAATCGGAGCATCAGCAGCAGCGTTCGTAAGCTGTAACAAATGCGACACACAAACGCCGCAGAGCAAGTTGGCTCGCACAATTTTTATCCGACTCGCGCCCGATTAGTCCGACCATTCGAGCACTGCCGATCGTCAGGGATAGTCGACGAAGGCTAGCTCCAGTGAGCTTCAGACGGCTCGGAATTGGGACGTTGATGCGCGGCTATCTCGCGTCGGTCGCATCAGGCGACTGCGGCGCGAACAGCTTCGACTTCTTGATGCCCAGTCGATTCAGCCAATAGGACGCCATCACTCCGAGCGTCGCGGTGCCGTATCGAACGCTGCGTAGAAAGCTGATGCTCGATGCTTCGTCGAAGTACCTCACGGGCACGGGGATGTCGCCAATCTTGAAGCCGAAGTGAACGGCCTGCGCGAGGAACTGACTGTCGAAGACGAAGTCGTTCGAGTTGTTCTGAAACGGAATGCGTTCGAGCACCTCGCGGCGATACGCGCGAAACCCACTATGAAAGTCGCCGAGGTTCTGACCGAGCAGCACGTTCTCAATGAAGGTCAGCCCGCGATTGGCGACGTACTTCCAAACGGGCATCCCGCCTTGCAGCGTCTCTTGCCGAGTCCGAATGCGGCAGCCCATCACGAAGTCGAGGATGCCTAATTGCAGAATCTTGACCGCGACGTCGATCACCCGACTGTCGTACTGAAAGTCGGGATGCACCATCACGACGTAGTCCGCTCCGTGAGCAAGCGCCGTCTCGTAGCACGTCTTCTGATTGCCGCCGTAGCCAGTGTTTCGCTCGTGCGTGACGACCGTCAGCCCGAGCTTGCGAGCCAGTTCGACCGTCCCGTCCTTGCTGCAATCATCGACGAGAATGACTTCATCAACGCTGCCTTTGGGGATGTCGTTGAGCGTGCGTTCGAGCGTCGCCTCGGCGTTGTAGGCCGGCATCACAGCGATGACGCGCGGCTTCTTCGGACCGCCGAACGGCACGCTCGCAAGCAGCGGATTAGCGGCCTCAGCCGACGGCAAACCTTCAACCGACATGCAAGCTCTCTCCTCGAACTTCCCAGTAGATTGGGACTCCGTCCCGATCCTCAGCGGGATCAACCCCGCCCCCAAAACGTCACATCGCCGTCAAGGCAAGCGGCAGGTGAGTCATACCAGTACGACGGACTTGTAGTCCGTCGATCTGCAACTGCGACGGACTACAAGTCCGTCGTACAGAAGATCGCCGGTAACTTCTCGTCTGCCGCTCGCCCAAGACCGCCCCGCCCCGCCCGATATTCCGCAGCCCGAATCGCAAGGTCAGCGATCACCACACTCAGTCGCGAAGCGACTGAGCTACGTAGGCGAGTCGCTCAGCGACTCGCATTTCCCGACCTTCAACCTCGACGATGCACCGAGCACTGTATCGCCTCTCCGAGAATTGGCGGCAGCCTTCCTCAAACGCGGTCCTGCCAAACTGGCACGAGCCCGCAACGCCCCGTCGCAAGTCGTCTCTTGCCAAAATGGCATTCGCCGCGTGAGGCCGCCGCGAGATCGACAACTCTCAATAACTCTACAAATCAGCCGACTATTGACGTTTTTTGAAATCAAAATCGGCTATTGGCACTGCCGTTGCCATACAAGGAAACCATTCCGCTCCGTTGACCGCTTCGGCAGTCGCGATCGGCGGACGTCGGTTTCAAAAGCATTTCTCATTTGAGCTCAGCTCACAGTTAAGGAACAGCACTATGGCAAGCGGCGAAAAGATCATTGGTATCGACCTCGGCACAACGAACTCGGTCGTTGCGATCATGGAAGGCAGCGAAGCGAAGGTCATCGCGAATCTCGACGGCAACCGGCTGACTCCGTCGGTCGTCGCCTACACCGACAAAGGCGAGACGATCGTCGGCGACCCCGCTAAGCGGCAGGCCGTCACCAATCCTCGAAACACGATTTACTCGATCAAGCGTTTCATGGGTCGACGCCACTCGGAAGTCGAGTCCGAAGAGAAGATCGTTCCGTACAAAGTCATTGGCGGTTCGACGGACTACGTGAAGGTCGAAGTGAACGGCAAGCAGTTCACTCCGCCGGAAGTCTCGGCAATGGTGCTCCGCAAGCTGAAGGAAGCGGCGGAAAGCTATCTCGGTCACAAGGTCAATAAGGCCGTGATCACTGTGCCTGCGTACTTCAACGACGCTCAACGTCAGGCAACAAAGGACGCCGGTCAGATCGCCGGTCTCGAAGTCAGCCGCATCATCAACGAGCCGACCGCAGCCGCTCTCGCTTATGGCTTGCAGAAGAAGAAGGACGAGAAGATTTGCGTCTTCGATCTCGGCGGCGGCACGTTCGACGTCTCGGTGCTCGAAGTCAGCGACGAACTCGTTGAAGTGCTCAGCACGAACGGCGACACGCATCTCGGCGGTGACGACTTCGACGAAGTCTTGATTGGTCACATCGCCTCGCAGTTCCAGAAAGAGAACAACATCGATCTCCGCAAGGACGCGATGGCTTTGCAACGTCTGCGTGAAGCGGCTGAGAAAGCGAAGAAGGAACTCTCATCGCAGCAATCGACCGACATCAACTTGCCGTTCATCACGGCGGATGCGTCGGGCGCGAAGCACTTGCAGATGTCGGTCACGCGAGCCGAATTTGAACGGCTTGTCGATCACCTCATCGAGCGTTGCCGCATCCCGGTCGAAAAGGCTTTGAAGGACGCAAAGCTCAGCCCGTCTCAGATTGATGAAGTGGTGCTCGTCGGCGGTTCGACCCGCGTGCCCAAAGTTCAAGAAATGGTGAAGAAGATCTTCGGTAAGGAGCCTCACAAAGGCGTGAATCCTGACGAAGTGGTCGCGGTTGGTGCGGCGATTCAGGGCGGCATCATCGGCGGTCAAGTCACTGACGTTGTGCTGATGGACGTGACTCCGCTGTCGCTCGGTATCGAAACCGAAGGCGGCGTGATGACGGCTCTCATCGAGCGCAACACAACGATCCCGACGACGAAGTCTCAGACGTTCTCGACCGCTGCCGACAACCAAAACGCCGTGACCGTGCGCGTGTTTCAAGGCGAGCGACCGATGGCTCGCGACAATCGTTTGCTGGACCAGTTCGACCTCTCGGGCATCCCCCCTGCCCCGCGCGGAGTTCCGCAGATCGAAGTGACGTTCGACATCGACGTGAACGGCATCTTGAAGGTCTCGGCAAAGGACAAAGCGACGGGCAAAGAGCATCAAGTTCGCATCGAGAATTCGAGCGGTCTTTCAAAGGACGAGATCGAGCGAATCAAGCGAGACGCCGATGCTCATGCCGCCGAAGACAAAGCGAAGCGCGAGTTGGCCGAAGCGAAGAACAAAGGTTCGACGATGGTCTATGAGGCCGAGAAGTTGATGAAGGAGCACGCCGACAAGCTCGACGCGAGTTCGAAGTCAGCAATCGAAGGCTCATGCAAGAAGGTGACGGAAGCCGTTGCCGCCGACGACGCCGGTCGCATCAAGACGGCGATCGAAGAGCTTGAGCAAGCGATGCACGCGCTCTCGAAGCACATGTATGAAGGCGCTGGCGGAGCCGGTGCTCAACCGGGAGCCGAAGCCGCAGGCGGCCCCGGCCCACAACCCGGAGCCGGTGCCGGCGGAGACGACGTCATCGACGCCGAATACGAGAAGAAGTAATCGGCATTACATCGCAAGACGCACAGCGGCGGCATCATGCCGCCGCTGTCATTTTTTTCGAGTACGTAGGATGGCCGCCCTCGGCCGTCTGCATTTTGCAAGTCGCAAAACGGCCGAGGGCGGCCATCCTACAACTTCACACAAACGAAACTGCCGCCGTTAGGTCTTTTCCCCGGACCTGACGGCGGCATCGTCGTTTGATGACTTCAAACTCAAGGGAGCCATCACGGAGCAACTTGCGATGGGAAAGATCATGCAGGCCGGGTGCGCGAAGAACGCCGGAGATATCAGGAAACCGCGAGAGGGCATCTCATCGACCGCTCAATGCGAGATCACCACTACCGACCATGCGATTGAGACGCTCATGGCGATGACGGTGTAGATGAAGAATCCCGTCAGCAGTTTGGCGATGCGGCGACCGGCTTCGGTGTCGTCAGCTTCGAATTCGCGAAGCTCGGCGTTCGAGAAGAGTTGACCCGGTTCGGGATCTTGATGAGCGGCAGCGGCATGAAGTGGTTCTGACATGAGCACGACTCCGAGCGGTTCTGGAATGAGGAAACTCAAACCGCTCCGGACTTCGCACGCTGGCAGCGAGACCGGAGCGACAACTCGCCCGACCTCGCACATCAAGTGCCACTTCTGCGATCTCGCCACTCAGGTCGCGAAAGCACGGCATTACTACTGAAGTCTTCGTTATTCCGCAGTGAAAACGCCCTGCGCGTAATCGCGCGATGCTCGCTCTGGAGTGTGCTCATCGCAGCGCGAGCACACTCAGCACGACCCAAAAGAAATGGCTGCGGCGAGTCTCGCCGCAGCCATTATTCAGAAGGGACACCGAAGCACGCCGCTACTTGTCCGTGCGAAACGCGTTGGCCGGCAGGCCGTCTTTGTTGAAGAGATTGGCCCATGGATGACGCGAGCCCCAGCCATAACGCACGGCCGTCGGCTTCGAGACTTTCGGACTGCTCACGACGACCGCATCACCATCGATCGCGGCATCGGCCCAATGAAACGTCTTGCCGTCCTCACTCAACGCGAAGCCCTGAAGCTTCTCAGCATGCTTAAAGACAAGCCCGCCGCGCACATGCTCGAATTGGACTTTGACCCTGCTGCCATCGACCTCGTGCGACCGATAAGTCGGTCCCGAGATCGCGACGTCTTTGCCATAGACAGAGCCGAGCGCCACTTGAGCCGCTCGCGTCCCGTAGCCCGACTTATTGGTCGGATGAATGCCGGGGCCGAGATCCGTGCTGCCGACCATCACCGTGCGGGGATGCTGCGCGATCTTCTGATGTAATTCGCGATACAGTCCCTCGCCGGTGCCGGGGACGACCGGCGGCAGAGCCGAAAAGGCGTCCGCTTTGTTCGTCACAGGATCTTTCGGATCGAAGGCACATCCGCCGCCGCTTTGCTTCTGCACGTAGAGGAACGGGAACTCGCCCTGCCCCCAATCTTGGCGCCAACCTCGGATCAGCGCGCCCATCGCGTCGAATTGATCGAGTCCTGTAATCGCTGTTCCACTCTCGCCCTGATCCCAAAGCACGCCGCGAATGGCGAACGGCTGATAAGGCCGAATGTGAGCCTCATAGAGATTGCCGATCTTGCCGCGACACTCGCCGGCCGCTCGCGGCTCTTCCGGCGGATTCGGCACTTTCTTGCCGGCCTTCTTCTCTTCGCCGTACTGCTTCTCCCATGCGGCGAGATCGGCTTTGTACTTCGTTTGCAGTTCGTCGAACCGATAGGTCTCGGCGAACTTCTTGATCGATGCCTGCGCCGCGCTGTCCGCTGCGAAATGCTCGGCAGTCAGCCAATACCCGGACGGAGTCCCGCCGACGGCACCGACCATAATCCCGACCGGCACATCGAGCTGCTGCTGCAAGCGAACGGCGAACGAGAACATGATCGCCGACGCTCCGCCGTTGTTGGCTGGATTCGCTTCGACCCACTTGCTCCCCCGACCGCGCATCAGGCGGAGCTTCGGGTAAGTCTGCTCGGCCAGCTTCGCGAGCACTTCATCGCCCTTCGAATAGCCGACGACGTTGCCCTGCATATTAGACTGGCCCGAGCCGACCCAAACTTCGCCGACAAGCACGTCTTCGAGAGTGATCGTGTTCGTGCCGCTAATCGTCAGCACGTCCGGTCCGCCGGCCTTGAGGGCATCGAGCTTCACGCTCCACTTGCCGTCATCGTCCGCCTTAGTTGTTTTCGTCTGATCGCGGAACTTGACGGTGACCGCCTCTCCTTTTGCCGCCGTCCCCCAAACGGGCACGCTTTGCCCCTGCTGCAAGACCATGTGCGAATCAATGACGCTCGGCACTGCGACCGCAGCCTGACTCGACGCTGCTGCCGCCGCCAAAACGGCCGCTGCCAAAACCACTCGTCCCAATCGCATGACGTCTCTCCTTTGTTAGAGCATCCGAAGTTGCAAACGCATCTGCCGCCGGAAACTGGCGGGAACGGCGTTTCACAGCAACCAACAAGCACGAGATCTCTCATGCCTACCGCGTGCCGAAAACTCGCCTTAGTGTCCGCGCCTGCGAGAAGGACACGAGCTTCAAGTGGCTCGGAGGCTGTCCGAGTAGCATGGACTTCCAGTCCGTGCCGCCTGTTGGATATCCGCAATCGTCTGACGGTTGCCGGTGAGCACGTGCTAGAAGCCCATGCTACGACTACCCCGACAAGCTCCGAGAGCAATCCTTCCGTCAGCAGTATCAATTGGCACTTCCCCATTCCGACTAGAGTGAGTTGAAATGATCCCTTTTACAAAGATGCACGGCGCCGGAAACGATTATGTATATATCAACTGCTTTGAGTCGCTCGAACTGGGCGATATCCCGAAGCTTGCCATTGCGATGAGCGATCGACACTTCGGAGTCGGCGGGGACGGTATTGTGCTGATTTGCCCGACCAAAAAAGCAGACGCGCGCATGAGGATGTTCAACGCCGACGGAAGCGAGTCCGAGATGTGCGGCAACGCGGTCCGCTGCGTTGCGAAGTACGTCTACGATCACGGCATTTGTCGCAAAGACGAATTAAAGATCGAAACGGGACGCGGAGTATTAACACTCAATTTGTCGACAGCGGGCGGTAAGGTCGACCGCGTTCGAGTGAATATGTCGACGCCGATTTTGGTCAGCTCGCAAATCCCGACAACGCTCCCCGGAGACCCGCCAGTGAAAGTACCGCTCGATGTTGCCGGGCGGCAAATCGCAGTCACCTGCGTCTCGATGGGAAATCCTCACTGTGTCACCTTCGTCGATGAAATTAACGACGACTGGGTGCTCAATGTCGGACCGAAGATCGAGCATCACCCCGCGTTTCCTCGCCGTATCAATGCGGAGTTCATTCAGGTGCTCTCACCGAGCGAGACCAACATGCGAGTATGGGAACGCGGCTCCGGCGAGACGCTCGCCTGCGGGACGGGAGCCTGCGCGTCAGTCGTCGCCGGAGTATTAGCGGGAGTGACCGAGCGAAAAGTCACCGTGCACCTGCGCGGCGGCGACTTGCAAATCGAATGGGCCGAGAGCAACGAAGTCTTCATGACCGGCCCCGCAACCGAAGTCTTCTCGGGGCAGTGGCAGCAGTAGCAATGCCGCCATTATTCGGAATCCAAAGGGGAAATCATCAGTAGCCGAAATTGTGAAATTGCGGCTCGAGTCGGCAGTTCTTCAAGTGCTGCGGTAGCCGTTCACGGGGTATGTACGAGCGATGGCAGGGGGTCCCGGATGCGGGCTTTTGGGACGGCTTCGGTGATGAATTCAATCGAGTCCCGGCCTTGTTGCGCGGCAGGGTTCGACGATCGTTTGAAGCGTTTCGACGAAGCGGCTGCCGGCGGAACTCTTTGTCCCGAACGTCAGACGCCGCAGGATCATCAGCGGACGAATCGCCGGGGTCCCTCAAGGAGTTTGTCCGAGCAGCATCGGCTTCCAGCCCGTGCAGGCTGACTGGCGATTCGAAGCTGTTTGTAGGAGTAAATACAGCACGGGCTAGAAGCCCATGCTACGGCTACTCGGACAAGCTCTTAGGAGGCTGTCCGAAAAAGTCGTGAGATAGGCTTCGATCCTGTCAAAATTGTTCCAGCTCGGATCACCTATCCCGACAGGCAGGATGCCTATCCCACTTCGAGCCCCTTCAGCGTGCCTTTCGAGGACGCGAACTTGTCGGTTTCGATGCCGAGGCGTTGCAGCATCGTCACGAAGAGGTTCGGGAGCGGTTCGTTGTTGGTCTTGTCGAAGGCGAGATGTTGGCCGTGCTTGAAGCCGCCGCCGGCTAACAGAATCGGCAGGTTCTTCGTGTCGTGGTTGTTGCCGTTGCCGAGGTTGCTGCCGTAAAGGACCTGCGTGCGGTCGAGCAGCGTGGAGCCCGCTTCTGAATTTGATCGCAGTTTGGTCAGCAGCGCGTTGAGTTGTTGGAACTCGGCCAGTTCGAGGTTCTTGAGTTCGCGCAACTTGTCTTCGCGGTTGACGTGATGAGAGAGGTTGTGGCTCTCGCTGCTGACGCCGGGGATGTGTTCGCTGAAGCCGTCAAGCTTGATGAACAACGTGATGAGCCGCGTACTATCGGTCGCGAACGCGAGGTGCGCGAGGTC
>CAZNMS010000181.1:0-15587 GCA_964573505.1 uncultured Planctomycetaceae bacterium
TCGTGCCCTGCGACTCAGCTCGTATGGAGGGTTACTTCTCGGTCGTGGTACTAGCGCCTTGCGGCTCACTCAACACAAGATTCAACACGAACGGCGGAGAGCCGATTTCGATTCGACTAAGTTCGCGATCAGCTCGATGGTGACGGTTCACATTCCGAGCGATCGCGACATCAAATCGCAGAACGTCCTGAACTCTCGCAAGGAACTCAGCATGAGGATGAGCAGACTGTGGCGCGGTTGTTGGCAGCTATTGGTGATGATTGTCGCCATTGGCACATCTCACGTGAGCGCGGCCGATGCTCGCTTCGATCAGAGCAAGCTCAAGCAGCAGATCGAAGACCGCATGCAGGACTTCATTAAGGCCGGCAAGCTTTCGGGAGCAGTGACGCTCGTCGCGACAAAGGATGAAGTCGTGCATCTCGCAGCAACCGGGAATGCCGACATCGAGCAAGGCCGCGCGATGCAAGCGGACTCAATCTTTCGCATCGCGTCGATGACGAAGACGGTCACTGCGGCTGCGATGATGATGCTCGTCGATGAAGGAAAGCTGTCGCTCGATGATCCGATCGAGAAGCACATTCCCGCGTTTAAAGGGCAGACGATCAAAGGCGGCGGAGTCGCAAAGCCAATCACCGTTCGCGAAGTCATGACTCACACTGCCGGACTGGCTCAGCCGCCGCGCGATGTTTTCGAGTCGCAGTCTCTCGCCGCGATTGTCGACGGAATTGGGAAGCAGCCGCTTGAGTTTCTGCCGGGTTCGAAGTGGCAATACAGCAGCGGACTGACGGTCGCGGGGCGGTTGATCGAAGTGCTCTCGGGTCAGAGCTATGCGGACTTTCTGAAGCGACGCATCTTCGAACCGCTCGGCATGCACGATACGTCGTTCGTGTTGACGAAGGAGCAAGCCGCTCGATTGGCCGTGACCTATGAGCCGTCGAAGGAATCGAGCAAAGGCACGCTCGCTCCCGTGAAGCCGACCGATCCGACGATCACGCGAACTCCGAATCCGTCGGGCGGGCTCTACTCGACCGCGAGCGATATGGCCCGCTTCTATCAGATGGTCCTGAATGGCGGGACGCAGGGTAGTAAAAAATACCTGTCAGCCGACGCGACCGCAGAGATGCTCAAAGTGCATTCGGGCGATGTCGTTACGGGCTTCACTCCGGGCAATGCATGGGGCATCGGATGGTGCGTCGTGCGGCAGCCTCAAGGAGTGACGCGATTGCTCGGTGCAGGCACTTACGGGCACGGCGGAGCATGGGGCACGCAAGCATGGGTCGACCCGCAACGCGGTTTGATCCTGCTGCTGATGATTCAACGCGCCAACATGGGCAACAGCGACGGCTCTGATGTTCGCGATGCCTTCAATGAAGCTGTGCTAACGGCTCATCGCGGAGTTGCATCGGCGGCAGCAAAGGTTGCTCCGTTTCATAACTTCGATCAGGCGATCGAACTCAAAGCGGGGCAAGCTCGCGCCGTGCTCTGTCCGCAGGTCGGAGGCCGCGTATTGGAGTTCTCGGTCGACGGTCACGACGCCATGTGGCTCGACCCCAAAGAGAAAGAATGGAAGTCGGGGCAAACGGGACTGAGTTCCGCCGGTCGTTTCGACTTCGGCCCCGAACTGACGACGCCGTCGCATCCGAAGTTATGGGCGGGTGAATGGACCGGCGAAGTCTTGAGCGGCGGTGCGCGAGCAAGACTGATCAGTCAGAAAGACGAAGCGAGCGGCGTGCAGCTCACTCGGACGTTCGAGCTGACTCATGCAGCCGGTCAGCCGGCGCGACTGGAATGCACTCAGAGCATTATGAATGTCGGCAGCGAAGTGCGCGAGTACTGCCATTGGGGCCGATCGTTCTCACCGGGCGGCGGCATCTGCTTGATCCCGCTGCAAGGCAAGAGTCGCTTCCCGAGCAAGTACGCGATGTACGAGGACAGCGCGATCATCAACGTTCGCAATCAAGACGATCGCATTCGGGAGCGAGACGGCTTTCTTGAAATCCTCTCACCGCCGCGCAAACCGAAGTTGGGTTTCGACTCGCAAGCCGGATGGCTCGCGTACTTGGCACCGAGCAATCTGCTCTTCGTGAAGCGCTTCAAGGTCGAGCCGAACTCGGTCTACAACGAAGCCGCAGGCTTAACGTTGTCTGTTTGGTATCCCGAAGGAGCACGCATTGAACTCGAGCCGATCAGCCCGCGAGCGGTGCTCAAGCCGGGCGAAGTTGCGAGCTTCACCGAATCATGGTTCGTCACTCCGCACGCGTTTCCGAAAGCGGCAGAGCAAGTCGATCTTGCCGCCATTCGTAAGCTCGTCGAATCGCGCATGAAGGACTGAGCCGTAGCATGGGATTCCATCCCGTGCCGTCTTTGTCTTCTTGAGCAATCTCGAAGCGTCAGCCGAACGGCGCGGACTGGAATTCGATGCGACGACGACACGCTTCTATGCCCGTGCTCAGCGGCGACTGTGTATGGAATGCGAATTACCCAGAATGCTGCACGGGATGGAATCCCATGCGACGACGACGCGCTCATGCAGAGTCGGTCAGACCTCTTCGACTTCAAGTTGTGGCAACTCCGGGCACCTGCGAAGGGGAACCTCCTGAGATGAATTGCTGCGTTTGAATGTCGTGAATACAGTCTGACCGACTGTTTTTCCCCCTCTGAAAGCGAGAGAAAAGAACCTCAGCGGTCATGTCAAAAACTACCGACGTCAAGATTCGTGATGCAGTTTGCTCCTTCGACCCAGTCTCCTTCCGAACTCCACTGAAGTTCGGTGGGCGCGTTATCGACAAGACGTTCTTGATCAACGTCGAGGTGACCGTCGAGACGCATAAGGGAAAGCACGAGGCCGGCTTTGGCAGCATGCCGCTCGGCAATATCTGGGCATGGCCTTCGACGGCGGTGTCCGGCGAGAAGTCCGAAGCTGCGATGAAAGCCTTTGCTGAAGAGGTCACGACGATCGCGCTCGGCATACCTCACTTCGGCCATCCGCTCGAGCTGATGTATGACCTCGCCGAGGAGTACGGCCATCTGGGACGACAAATCTCCGAGCAAATGCATCTCGGCGAGCCGTTCCCCAAACTCGCTCAGCTCGTTGCGGCGAGTGCGCTCGACGCCGCCGTGCATGATGCTTTCGGCCGCGTTCATGAATGTAACTCGTATAACACTCTGTCGCGCGAGTTCATGAACGACGACCTGACGACGTATCTCGACGACCAATTCAAGGGCGAGTATCTCGACCAATACACGCTCCGCGAGCCGCAAGAAAAACTGCCGCTCTATCACTTGATTGGAGCACTCGACCCACTGACGGCTGCGGACGTCACGACCCGACCGAAGGACAGCTTGCCGGTCACGCTCGGTGAGTGGATCAAGCAGGACGGGCTGACTCATCTCAAGATCAAGTTGGCCGGCGACAATCTCGAATGGGATATCGACCGAGTCGTGAAGATCGAGAAGGTCGCGGTCGAAGCTCAAGCGGCACGCAACTGCAAGCAGTGGTACTACTCGCTCGACTTCAACGAAAAGTGTGAGAACGTCGAATACGTCTTAGCGTTCTTGAAGAAGGTGCAAGAGCAAGCTCCGGCGGCTTACGACCGCATTCAATACATCGAGCAACCGACGAGTCGCGACTTGAAGGCTCATCCCGAGATCAAGTTGCACGAAGCGGCGAAGCTGAAGCCGATCGTCGTTGATGAGGCACTCGTTGATTACGAGGCGCTGCTGCTGGCTCGCGATCAGGGCTACACCGGAGTCGCGTTGAAGACGTGCAAGGGACACTCAGAGTCATTGTGTCTTGCTGCCGCCGCTCAGAAGTTCGGCATGTTCCTCTGCGTGCAAGATCTGACTTGCACGGGGTACTCGTTCTTACATTCGGCGAGTTTGGCGGCCCGCATTCCGACGGTCGCAGCGATCGAGGGCAACGGGCGGCAGTATTGTCCCGGCCCGAATAAGCAGTACGCGAAGGCGCTGCCGTCGATGTTCAAGATCACGGACGGCACGGTCGGCACCGGAGCGTTGAACGACATCGGATTGGGCTTCTGATTAAGTAGCATGGACTTCCAGTCCGTGCGTCTTTCTTTGACCTATCGCGTTCCGTCGCTGATGAGCGCGGGCGATTGCTTCATCAACTCCTAACTGCCGTCGCCAGAAGGTGGGGAAAGCAGACTTCGTCGTGCAATCCCCGCGATCTGACAAGCGTGACTCCTACGAAATTCGAACTGCAGAGCACGGGCTAGAAGCCCATGCTACGACGACTCGAACGGTCTCTCGTTCGTAGCATGGACGCCTACGTCTGTGCTGCGTCGCTGTCGGACGTAAGCGTCCAACCTACGCGGCGCAGAATCCTGAAGCAGTTCCTCGGCTGTTCCTTAGAGCTTGAACTTCGAAGCCGGGACCTTGATTTGCTTCAAGTCCGCTGTGCCGTTCGCCGGAATCTTCACGGTCAGCTTCTTCTCGACGTAGCCGACGGACTCCTGCCAAATCACGAAGTCATGCTCGCCCGCAGGCAACTTTTCGATCGTGAACTTGCCGTCCTTGTCGGTCGTCGTCGCATAAGGATGTTCGAGGACGAGCCACCATGCGCGCATCCACGGATGAATGCTGCACTTCACTTCGAACGGCAATGACTCGCTCTGAGCGAACGCCTTGTACTTCACACCGGCTCGCTCGTTCGCACCGACGAGATTGTTCTCGGGGGGATTGCGAATGGGGCTCGTGAGTGCGTTGTGTTGCACTGCGTCGTCGGACTTCACGAGGACATTTTGACCCGTTCGCACAACCAATGTGTGCGGAGTGAAGCGGCAATTCTTTTGATCGAAGACAACTTCCGGAGCGGCAGGCTTCTTGAGGTCCGGGTGAATCTTCGTGGCGTCGACCTTCTTGATGTAGACGAAGATGTCAGAGATGCCCTTGCTGGTCGCGTCGACGATCAAGTCATCGTTCGGCACATCTTCTTTGGCACAGACCGCAGGATCTTTGGCAGCTCCGTCACCCTTCTTGACCTTCGGGGCGAGACTAGGAACGGCACCGTCCAGCACGACTTGACCAGTGAGTTTGCCGTAATCGGCACCTGACGCCACTGGGACGAACACTGCCATCAGAGTGGCTGCTGCAAACAGACGTTTCATTTCAGACTCCAGTGAGGATGGATGAGGAATCAGCCTCGACGCACTTTGTAAAAAGAGTGACAGAGGCCAATGGCGGGAAGGCGAGCCTACTTACGGGGCTCGCAAAAATCGAGACCGCAAAAAAGGTACGTCTCAGGTCATCAACCGTGCCGGATGCGAAGTATGTCAAACCCGTTTTTCTTCCAATTTGGCGCCAAGGTTCGAGCTGCTCACCGCGTCAATCGCTCGACTCGCCGTTGCGATCGTGTGTGAGTTGGGAACTGAAACGTAGGGCCGCCTCTCCGAGGCGGCCTTTGTTGCGTGACGAAGCGACTTACTCATCGCCCGAGCGAGCTCGTCATTGGGTTCGAACTGGCGTTCGTGAAGCGGCTTTGTCCTGCAAAATGCTCAATCTCGGAGAGACTGAGCTACGACTTCCCGAAGAGGTGCTCGACTCGGCATTGCCCGTTTGGACGAAGCAGAGTTCAGCCCCTCTCATGCGGCCTGCGCCGCATGGCGGATGTAATACGAGTTGCATTGCCGTGCTGGCCGAGAGGCTTGGCTCGGTTGAGGGCGGGGCGGGATGCGCGACTCGTAGGCGGTGCTTCAGATGTTGCTCAAACTGCGAAAACGCACGCCGTTGGCGGTGCGGTTAAACGATTTGATGCGACCTATATTGAGCGCGCTCTCTGCGTCTGACTCGTTTTTGCTGTTGCCTCTCTCATCGAACGATCGCATGCCCGCTTCTTCTTTGCCGATTGATTCTGTGCTGCCCGAGTTGCTCGCGGCGCTTTCGAAGTCGAACTCGGTTGTTCTCAAAGCTCCGGCAGGTGCGGGCAAGACGACGCGCGTGCCGACGGCGGTGCTGGATGCGGGACTCGCCGGTGAGCGGCAGATCTTGATGCTGCAACCGCGACGAGTTGCGGCACGCGCGGCGGCTCGGCGGATGTCGTTCGAACGCGGCACGAAGCTCGGCGAAGACATCGGATATCAAGTCCGCTTTGACGAGCAGGTGACGGCGCGCACGCGCATTCGCGTCGTCACGGAAGGCGTCTTGTTGCGAATGCTGTTCGATGATCCGTTCTTGGAGCGACTGGGCGTTGTTGTCTTTGACGAGTTTCACGAACGCAGTCTGTCGAGCGATGTCGCGCTCGGAATGGTTTGGCGCATTCAGCAGACCGTGCGGCCCGATCTCAAGATCGTTGTGATGTCGGCAACGCTCGCTGCTCAGCCGATCGCGCAGTTTCTCGGCGGATGCCCGATCGTTGAGAGTGAAGGCCGCACGTTCCCGGTCGAGGTGAGGTATTTAAAATTCCCCGATCAGCGGCCGATCGTGCAGCAAGCCTCTGAAGCCGTCGTGCAGATGCTCGATCGCACGAGCGGCGACATGCTCGTCTTCCTGCCGGGAGTCGGCGAGATCCGGCGCGTTGAGCAAGAGCTTTCCGGGCGTTTGCAGGATGTTGCTGTCATGCCGCTTTACGGTGACTTGCCTGCTGAGCAGCAAGATGCCGTCCTCGCGCCGTGTCCGCGCCGCAAGATCGTGCTCGCAACAAATGTGGCCGAGACCTCGATCACCGTTGATGGCATCACGTGCGTGATTGATTCGGGACTGGCGCGCGTGCCGACGTTCGATGCGAACGTCGGGCTCGATCGGCTTGAACTCAAGAAGTGCTCGAAGGCGTCGGCTGATCAACGCGCAGGTCGAGCCGGGCGCACTGCACCCGGAGTTTGCTTGCGGTTATGGGACGAACGCTCGCAAGTGCTGCGTCCCGACTTTGAAGAGCCCGAAGTGCGGCGCGTCGATCTCGCCGGCACGGTGCTGCAATTGTGGTGCTGGGGCGAACGAGAGGTTGCCGCGTTTCCATGGTTCGAGCCGCCGCGCGCCGCAGCCGTCGAGCAAGCACTCGACCTCTTGAAGCGACTCGATGCGATCACGGATGTAGGAGTTACTCCACTCGGCGAATTGATCGCGCGGTTTCCGACTCATCCGCGCATCGGTCGGCTCTTGCTCGAAGGCCAATCGCGCGGAGTGGCCGAGCGAGTCGCGCTGCTTGCGGCGCTGCTCTCTGAACGTGACCCCTTCATGAGACAATCAGAAGGCGGGTCGCGGCCTCAAATGCAGGCGCGGCTGCGTTCGCAGTCAGACACGCTCGATCGCCTGAGTGCGCTCGAAGACTTTGCTCAGCGAGGTACGCGGCAAAGTGTTCTCGGCGAGATCAACATGAACTCGGCGAAGTTTCTGATTCGAGCTGCCGAGCAGTTCGTCAGCATGCTGCCGCGCGGTCGTCGGGGAGTTGCGTCGCAAAGCAGCTCGCCCGCTCACAGCGCGACCGTCGGTGAATCATCGGACGTTGCCGTCATGCGTTCGTTGCTTGCGGCCTATCCCGATCGACTCGCCAAACGCCGAGGCCCGCGCGAACGTCGCGCGCTGATGGTCGGCGGACGCGGAGTGAAGCTCGCTCCGCAATCAGGAGTTGAGGACGGCGACTTCTTCCTCTGCATCAACGTTGATGCCGGGCAGAACGAAGCTGACGTGCGAGAAGCATCGTTCGTCGAACGCGAATGGTTGCCGGTCGAGCATCTTCGGACCGACGACGAACTCTTCTTTCATCCCAGTCAGAAGCGAGTCGCGGCGCGTCGTCGCACGTATTGGGATGACCTCTTGATTGAGGAGTCGACGGCACCGCTGCCGAAGGACGCGCGAGTCGGCGAAGCACTCTTCGCAGCCATCGCCGAGAACCCGTCGCTCGCCTTTCCGAGCGACGACGAGTCCGTTGCCAATTTCATTCTGCGCGTGCGCTGTCTCGCTCAATGGCGACCGGACTACGAGCTACCGACATTCGATGACAACTCGTTGCGTGAAGTGCTGCAGCAGTTGTGTGCCGGTCGCTCGTCGCTGGATGAAGTCCGCAAGGCCGCATGGCTCGACTATCTGCAAGCCGCGCTGACGCCGACTCAGCAGCAGGCTCTGAACCGCGACGCTCCCGAACGCATTGAGGTGCCGAGCGGCAGCAAGATTCGTTTGCAGTACGAACTCAATCGACCGCCGGTGTTGGCCGTGCGCATGCAAGAAGTCTTCGGCATGTTGCAGACGCCGCGCGTCGCCGGCGGACGAGTGCCGGTGCTGATGCACTTGCTCGCTCCGAACATGCGCCCCGAGCAAATCACCGAAGACCTCAAGAGCTTTTGGGACAACGTCTATCCGACGATCCGCAAAAGCCTGCGCGTCCGCTATCCGAAGCACTCATGGCCCGACGACCCGCTCACAGCAACGCCCGTTGCGCGACCGGGTAAGCGCCGAGTTGATGCGTGAGAGCTTCCCCCGGCCAGCAGGTTTGGAGCTCCGCATTCCGACTGCGAGCTTCGGACCGACTCAAGGCGAGACCGCAAACGAAGAAGACGCGCTATCGAGTCACTGAAGATCGTCGGCGTTGCTCACACCTTCTTCCTCTGCGGTCTCTGCGAGGTTCTGTTCAAAGTCTTGATGGTCTCGATGATCTCGGCTGTGAAACGGCGAATGTGTCTCTTGCAGGCACAGCGCGGAAGGTTGAACGACGCGGCGAAGCCGCATCGGTTAGTCGCCTTTCGCTCTGCGAAAGTGCGTCTTCAAAGGCATCTCCGTAAGTGAGGCGTCAAGCCGTGAAGACGCTCCAATAAAGACGCACTTTCGCGGAGAGGTTGTGATTAAATCGCCCCCGCGACCTAGAGGGTGCACCGGCCTCGGGGGTTCAACGGCCTTTGCGCCACCTTGATTTAAGGCAAATTCGAGTAGCGCAAAGGCCGCTAAACCCCCGGCACAAGGCCGGGGGCGAAAAGATCACAGTCTCGCTGCAATAGGCGACCACAAGACTCACGATCCTCGAACTCAGATAACGAGGCTCGAAGGCTTGAGAGTCCGAAGCACGCTGACTGCGTGATTGAGCGACAATTTCGAGATGCTGGTCGCTCTCATTGCTTGCTCTGCGATTCGTCGCTGAGTTGACCGTGCCGGGCAGAACGGCGAATGAAGCAACTCGTGACACTCACCATTCTCCAACAACGATCGAAACTCGTGAAAACATCACTCATCGCGCTGACGTGTGCTGTACTGCTTAGTTGGACTTACTCGTCAATCGCGGCGGACAAAGACCCGAATGCGGCGAAGATTCCGGACTTCACTCAAGGCGACCGATCCGGTGAAGCACATGATTGGAATCTCGGACCGACGGGAGCGCGCGGATGGATTTTTACGCGCAATGGGCACTCGCACGACGCGCGGCAGATCTATGTGACGCAGGTTGCGAAAGGCTCGCCCGCAGAGACTGTCTTACAGAAGGGCGACGTCATCGTCGGGACCGACGGCAAGAAGTTTGATGGCGATGTGCGCGTGCAATTTGCGAATGCGATTGCGGCAGCAGAGTCGATCAAGGGCAACGGGAAGTTGTCGCTGCTGCGTTGGCGCGCGGAGCAGACCGAGACAGTGGAACTCATATTACCCGTGCTCGGCAGCTACAGCGCGACAGCTCCGTATGACTGCCCGAAGTCGAAACGCATCTTTGAACTCGGCTGCGCGTCGCTCGCAAAACGCATGAGCGATCCGAACTACGGCCGGGCGCGCGGAGTGAACCCGATCACGCGACCGCTCAATGCACTCGCGTTGCTCGCAAGTGGTAATAAGGACTACATGCCGCTCATTCAGCGCGAGGCTCAGTGGACTGCGGACTTCAAGAGCGACGGATACGTTTCATGGTTTTACGGCTATCTCACAACGTTTCTCGGTGAGTACGTGATGGCGACCGGCGATATGTCGGTGATGCCGGGTTTGAAGCGGCTCGCATTGGAGACGGCTCGCGGGCAGAGCGGCGTCGGCACATGGGGGCATCGGTTTGCTCAGAGCGTCGGCGGCAATCTTGAAGGCTACGGAGCGATGAATGCGCCGGGGCTGAGTCTCACGATCGGAATGGTGCTCGCCCGAGACGCCGGAGTGCAGGAGCCCGATCTTGATCGCGCGATCGCGAAGTCGGCGAACTTCATGCGCTGGTTCCTCAATAAAGGTGCGATCCCTTACGGCGATCATCAGCCGTTCTTCGCGCACGAAGACAACGGCAAGTGTTCGGCAGCGGCGGTGCTCTACGATCTACTCGGTGATCGCGAGGCAGCCGAGTTCTTTGCGAAGATGTCGACCGCCGCTTACAGCGAACGCGAGCGCGGACATACGGGTAATTATTTTAACATCCAATGGGCACTGCTCGGAGTTGCTCGCGGCGGCCCGCTTGCGACCGGCGCGTATCTCAAAGAGCAATCTTGGTACTACGACCTCGCGCGCGAGTCGGATGTGAGCTTCGGCTATCAAGGCTCGCCCATCGGTGAAGAAGAGTCGGGCAGTTACTCTGGATGGGATTGCTCGGGCAGTTATTTGTTGGCGTTCGCGCTGCCGCTGAAGAGCCTGCGCTTCACCGGCAAGAAGCCGTTCAGCGTGCCGGCGTTTGATGCCGCGCAAACGGCAGCAGTCATCGCAGCCGGTCGAGACTACTCGTATCGCGGCGATCCGAACTACTACGAGCAACGCAGTACCGAGCAACTCATCGCCGGGCTTTCGAGTTGGTCGCCGTTCGTGCGAGGACGCTCGGCAACAGCACTCGGCAAGCGCGACGGCGACTTCGTTCCCGAACTGTTGAAGATGCTCAATGGCCCGAATCGCGATGCTCGTTATGGAGCATGCTCCGCGCTCGGAGCACTCGGTCCGCGTGCTGATGCCGCTGCCTCGCAATTGCGAGCGACCCTGCAACACGACGATGTTTGGCTGCAATGTCTCGCGGCAGAAGCATTGCCCGAACTCAGTCCTGCCGAACGCAAAGCGAGCGTCAGCGATCTGCTCGCACTGACCGCGCGAAAGAATCCGGCAGACCCGCGCCGACAAGCGGCTCGGTATGCGAGCTTTTCGTTGTTCTCCCCGTTCCCCGGTTCACGCGGACCGCGCAGCATTTTGGCCGAGTCGCTTGATGGAGTGGATCGCGAGAAGCTGATCCCCGCGCTGCAAACGTTGCTCGCGCATGAAGACAGCGTTCCGCGCAGTGCCGTCCAAAAGACGTTCAAGCATCTGACGGATTCGGATCTCGTCACGCTGTTGCCGCACATCGTCAACGCCGTCGAAAAACTTGCTCCGAGCAACGAGATGTTCGCAGACGGCATTCGTCTCGCAGGACTCGACCTGCTGTCGCGCTTGCAGATTCGAGAAGGCATGACGCTCTGCGTTGAAGTGATCGAGCCGCAGCGTTGGGGCGAACGAAATCGCACGAAGGACTGCTTGATGTATCTCACTCGCTACGGCGCGCATGCGAAGCCGCTGCTGCCGAAGCTGAAAGAGACGCGCACGTATCTCGCGACCGTGAAGAAGGTGCCTGCTGATTACCTCGCGCAGTTCGACAAACTGATCGCCTCGATCGAGACAAGCGAGAGCGCTCCGACATTGGTGAACCTTGAAGACTTCAAGATGCGACCGGTGCCGAAGAAATAGCACTTGCGCTTCTTTGAACGCCGTTGATAGTCGCCTTTCGCTCCGAGGCTGTGATTAAATCGCCCCCGAGTTCACCTCGGGGGTTTAGCGGCTTTTGCGCTACTCATAATTCGCTGGAAATGGAGTAGCGCAAAAGCCGTTGAACCCCCGGCACAAGGCCGGGGGCGAAAAGATCACAGCCTCGGAGCGAAAGGCGACTATCGGTTGCTGCATAGCAGCATTGCATTGACCTCCAATCGCACCGTTCAACACTCACTCACCGAAAAGCCATTCATGCGACGGACTTTTTTCTTGGTACTCGGTCTCTTGCTGGCTCAGGGCGATGTGCGGGCGGCGGAAGTGGCTCAGCCACTGAATCTGCTCATCATCACTGCGGATGACATGAACGCGGACTCGAGCGGATGGATGGGAAGCACGCTCGGAGCGACTCCGCAGCTCGATGCGTTTGCGAAGACGGCTCAGCGGTTCGTCAACAGTCATGTCACCGTGCCGATCTGTCAGCCCGGTCGATCAGCGCTGATGACCGGACGAGTTCCGCATCGCAATGGCGCGCTCGGGTTCAATCCGATCGGACGCGATGTGCCGACGCTCGTCGAAGTGCTGCGAGGTAATGGCTATTACACAGCGGTCATCGCGAAGAGCGTACATATGGCTCCGGCGGAAAAGTTTCCGTGGCACGCGGTCGGCGATCAGACGCTCGGCAAGCAGCCGACAAAGTTCGCTCAGAAGTTTCGCGAGATGCTTGCTAGTGCCGCGCACGAGAAGAAGCCGTTCTTCATCAACGCCAACATCTGCGACCCGCATCGGCCTTTCATCGACGGCACCGGGAAGAAGGCAAAGGCCGATGAACCACTCGATGGCGCGAAGATCTTTCAGCCGAGCGAAGTGACGGTCCCGGCGTTTCTCGAAGACATCCCGCGCGTGCGTGAAGAGGTCGCGCAGTACTCCTCGAACGTCAGTCGCTTCGATGTCACGTTCGGGCTCGTGATGAAAGAGCTAACGGCTGCCGGTCGCGATGCGGACACCGTCGTTGTTTTCATGTCCGATCACGGCATGTCGTTCCCGTTTTCGAAGGCGACCGTCTATCGCAACGGCACATGGTCGCCAGTGTTGATTCGCATTCCGTCGATGAAGGAATCGCAGACGCGCACGGAGTTCGTCAGCAGCGTCGATGTGATGCCGTCGTTGCTCGAACTGCTTGAAGTGAAGCCGCCGACGGGAATGGATGGCCGGTCATGGCTGCCGCTGCTCAAAGGCGAGACGCAACCCAATCGCGACTTCGTCATCACGCACGTCAATACGGTGAGCAGCGGGAAGTCGTTCGCTCAGCGCTGCATCCGCACGAAGGACCGCGCGTTGATGTTTCACGCATGGGTCGGCGGCCCGAACAAGTTCCGCGTTGAAGCAATGAGTGGCCTCAGCTTCGCCGCGATGAACTCATCAACCGACGCAGCGGTTCAAGCACGCGTGAAACAACTGCTCGACGGCGAACCGCTGATGCTGTTCGACATCACGACCGATCCGAACGAACGCAAGAACCTCATCAACGATCCGCAGTACGCAAATGACATCGCCGCGCTCAGCGCGAAGTTGCTCGCTCACATGCAACGCACCGACGACCCGCTGACAAAGGACTTCGAGGCGGCGATCAAGAAGCGATAGGAGCGGTGCTCGCATCTCGTAGCTTGACTCTCCGAGGCTGTGATTTTTTGGGTAGCCGAACTCGTCAGAGTTCGGTTTCTGGCTCGATTTCCGAAGTCTCACGACTTCGGCTACGTAAATCTTCACAGCCTCTCCGAGTCGAGCGCTGTGTTCGTTGAGTGCTCGACTCAGAGAGTCAAGCTACGGCGACACGCGGAACGGTCGCGCATCGCCATCAAAGACGAATCACCCGCAAGAGGCTCCCTCATGCCGACCCAGCTTGATCGCATCTCGATCGCTCGCAGACTTCGAACGAGCATGTTGCTCCTCGCAGCGTTGTCTTTGGTGCTGCTCAACGCGCTGCGAACTCACGCTCAGGACGCAAAGGCGCCTGCATGGGATCAAGTCGCCGACAACGTTTATCGCAGTCGCACGGCGGCGAGGTCTTATCTGCTCGTCGGCGATCGGCGCGGGTTGTTGATCGGAGCCGCCGAAGGACTCGATCCGCAGTCGTTGCCGACTCAGGTTGAACGAGTCGAACTCGTGCTGCTCACTCATCATCACCGCGATAGCAGTTCGGCGGCTGAGCGATTCATCGCTGCCAACATCTCCGTTCGAGCGCCCGAGTTATCGGCTGCTTTTCTCTTGCCGGACGGAGTTGCGGCTTACTGGAAGAAGTCGATGCCGGTTGATGAACCCGGTCGGTTCTTGACTCTCTTCGAACGCTTCTGGAGCGACTGGACTTATCTCGTTCATCCGACCGGCATTGCCGGAATCGATTGCTCGCTGAAGCCCGGCGAGAAACTTCGTTGGCACGATTGGTCGCTGACGGTCATCGGCACTCCGGGTCATTCGAAGGACCATTGCTCGTACCTCGCGACGTGCGGCGATCAGCGACTGATCTTTGCGGGCGATGCCATTCACAGCGCGGGCCGAGTTTGGTCGCCGTACTCCATGGAGTGGCATCATCAGAAGGATGAAGGCTTCGTGGCCGCGAGTGTCTCGTTGAGAACATTGGCCGCTCAGCAACCGACGCACGTCTTTCCCGAACATGGCGAGCCACTGCTGGGGAAAGACATCGCTCCCGCATTGCTCACAACGGCTGAGTCACTTTCGCAACTGGGCGTCTTGAAGAACTTCGACGCGTACTCAAAGCAGGTCGGGCCGCTGCCGACTTACAAGTTCCTCGCGCCCGAGCAGGTCGGCACCGCAAACCCAATGGGCAACACCGTCGCATGGACAAAGCTCAGTCCGCACTTGCTCTTGTCGGGGAATACTTACGCGCTGCTCTCGCAAGACGGACCCGTGCTGCTGATGGACCCGTATAGCGCGAACATCGTTGAGCGAGTCTCCGAACTAAAGCGCGATCATCGAGCCGGTCCCGTTGAGGTCACCTGCATCAGTCACGCTCACAACGATCACTACACCGGCATCTTCGCGTTGCCCGACCGAGCGTCATTTCAAGTTTGGACGTTGGACCGGATCGCGGCGGTTGTTGATGACCCGTTCCGCTTGCTGGCTCCGTATGTCGATCCGCGTTTGCCTCGCGTTGATCGGCGACTGAAGGACAACGAACTCATCCGCTGGCACGAGTACGAATTGAGATCTCACCACTTGCCCGGCCAAACGGATTTCGGCATGGGACTCGAAGTGACGATCGACGGCCATAAGTGCCTCTTCACCGGCGACAACTTTTATCACGTCGAGCAATACAGCGGCGGTGGCGGATGGTCGGGACGCAATCGAGGCTTGCCGCCCGGTTACGCGCGGACGGCAGAGAAGATCTTGAAGCTCAAGCCCGACTGGATCTTGGCCGAGCACGGCGGAGCCTTCGAATTCAACGTCGAAGACTTTGAGCGTCGTCGCGACTTCGCCTTACGAGCGGCTGAAGTCGCCGACCGACTCAGTGCCTCAAGCCGTCACGAAGCCGATTGGGATCCGCAGCAAATACGCATCGAGCCGCTCATCAGCCGCGTCTCAGCCGGTCAAGAGGTCTCACTAAAGCTGATTGCAACAAGCGCCCCCAATCGAGCCGCAACTTTGAAAGCCACCACTCATCGCCCCGACCTCTGCGAACCCGCCGTCCTCGAATTCAAAACAACCTCTGATCGCGAGACCTCCGCCCCCCTGCAATTAAAACTCCGCCCCAACCTCCCGCGAGGCCGTCACATCATCCCCCTCCCCCTCACCGCCGACGGTCACCCCCTCCCAACCGACACCTTCGCCGTCCTCGTTGTGGAATAATTCGCACACAGCGATCGAGCTGATTCGAAATGAAAGTGCCCGGCGCTGAGTTCGAGTCGTCTCCGTCCGGCTCGCCCGGACGGGACGAACGACTGGTCGGC
>CAZNMS010000182.1:0-15465 GCA_964573505.1 uncultured Planctomycetaceae bacterium
GAAGCAAAAGCCCCGAGAGAAAATCCCTTTCGCAGAGCGAAAGGCGACTATGTAACGCGTCCTACAATGCGCAAGCCGGCAACAAATCGCGAACTAGTAGTACAACGCCGTTTCCACTCAGCGAGTCAAGCTACGAACTGCGCGTCCGAGACTCGCACCGATACCTCTCATCATCCGCTCTGCCCGCTTGCCGCCAAACGTGATTCAATCCGATACCGTCCGCGACTGAGCACGATCGTTGCTCATCCGACTCCCCGTTCCTCATTGAAAGGTCCATTCGCATGCGACTCTTCTGCGTCTCGAAATTCCTCGCGCGAGCAGCCGTGCTGATCGCTGTTAGTTGCTTGAGCAGCTTGCTTCCGAAGGCCGATGCCCGCGCGGCGGATGTCGTTTGGGAAGAGAACATCGTCTATGGCAAAGGCGGTAACGACGAGCTGAAGCTTGATCTCGTGCGACCGGCGGAAGGCAAAGGTCCGTTCCCGGCAATGGTCTTCATTCATGGCGGAGGATGGGTCGGCGGCAATCGCGCGGGCTTTAGAGGCTTCGCGCTGCAAGCGGCTCAGCACGGCTATGTCTCGATGACGATCAGCTATCGCCTGACTCAGATCGACCCGCAAACGCAGCTCGGCAAAGTGCCGTTCCCCGCTCAGATCGAAGACTGCAAGTGCGCCATCCGATGGCTGCGAGCCAACGCCACTAAATACAACGTCGACCCGAAGAAGATCGGTGTCGGCGGCGGGTCTGCCGGAGGCCACTTGAGCTTGCTCGTCGGACTGACGGACGAGACTCACAAACTCGAAGGCAGCGGCGGGCATGCGGATCAGTCAAGCCGCGTGCAAGCGGTCGTCAACATCTTCGGCCCCACTGACATGACGAAATGCTGGGAGACCTCAACGGGAGCACGCCCCTTCATTCAAGGTCTGTGCGGCAAGCCCGATACCTCGAACAACTCGTTCAAAGCCGCGAGCCCCGTCACGTACATCAGCAAAGACGACCCGGCGATCCTGACGCTGCACGGCGCTGCCGACACGCTCGTGCCTCCGTCTCAAGCAACGCTGCTCGACGAGCAACTCAAAGCTGCCGGAGTACCTCACGAGTTGATGATCCTCGAAGGCGAAGGTCACGGCTTCAAAGGCGAAGCTCAGAAGAAGTCGATGGAGGCCATGTGGCAGTTTCTCGACAAGCATCTGAAGACGAAGTCGTAGTTCGGACTGACAGATTGTCGGGGAATAACTTCCTGATTGTGCGCAGCGTAGGTTGGACGCCTACGTCCGACAGCGACGCAGCACGGACGTAAGCGTCCATGCTACGAATCCGGGACGTCATTACCCGACTATCTCTGAGTCAGTGGGGTCGAGCGTTCGCGTTAATCGAACGCTCGGCCCCGTTTCGTTTCGCGTTCACAGAACTGAGGGACTCAAGCGATGTCCGATGCCGCGCGAAGTTGGAAGGTTGTTGATTTCGAAGACATCCCCGGAGTGCCGTGCCCGTGCGGGACTGCAAAGCGAGCTTTCGCGGATGTGCCCGAGTATCCGGCGACGGTGCATGTCACTCAGATCGCGATCGACGCGAAGCTGCACTACCACAAGAAGCAGACGGAGACGTACTTCATCCTCTCGTGCGAGCCCGACGCCAAAATGCAGCTTGATGACGAGATCATCGCTCTCAAGCCGGGCATGTGTGTGCTGATCCCGCCCGGCGTGCGCCATCGCGCAATCGGCGTGATGAAGATCATCAACATCGTGATCCCGAAGTTCGATCCGGCAGACGAGTTCGAGGTCTAAATTTTGGAGTGCGGTGATTCATCACCGCTTTCAACTTCGGCGGAGCCGTCTTTTTTTCGCAGTCAGAAAGTGGCCTGATGAAAACATCGCCCCCGAGTTTACCTCGGGGGTTTAATGGCCTCTGCGCAAGTCGAATTCGGACTGACTCGAACTTGTGCAAAGGCCGTCAAGCCCCCGGCACAAGGCCGGGGGCGAAGTTTTCATCACGCCAGTCAGAGGGAGCATTGAAGTCCTGCGAGTCGAGACGCGACTCGCCTACGTTGCTGAGTCGCTACATGACTTGCCGATGCGACATTCGTGCAAGGTTCATATCGGTCTCGCATTGGGCCGCAGAGCCGCGCCCGTTAGGAAGCGGTCTTCTGGCTATTCTCTAACGGATTCCGCTTCCTGACGGGCGCGGCTCTGCGACTTCACTTTGAACCATGCCGACATTCGTGCTCGATTCCTTGCTCTGACGGTATGCAAAAAGAAGACGGCTCCGCCGAGAAACAAAGCGGTGATGAATCACCGCACTCCAAAATGAAGACGCCCTATTGAGCCTTCGGCTGTTCGAGCATCAGTTGCTCGATGAGCTGCGCGACGTCTTTCGGCGGCAGCTTCTTGATCAAGTACGAGTGCGTGCCTTTCGGATCCGCGACCCATGTGTTCGAGCCGTCGGCGTGAATTTGCATGACTCCGCCCGAGCCGATGTCCCACACATCTTTGAGACCGCCGTTGAGTCCTCGCACCGCATACAGCACTGCGGTCTGATCCCAACTGGAACGATTCTTAAGTCCGTTGAAGAGTTCATAGCCGCGCCTCACGGGACTCTCTTTCGGGACGGCACTGAGGCCCGCGCCGGTGTCGATCACGACTCCAATTTCGAAGCCGCTAAACACGATCGGAGTCGGCCACTTCGTGATCGACTCGATCGACGACTTCGCGTCCTGATGAATGTTCCACTCGCGGCCTTTCGGGTACTGCGCTCCCATGCAAACCCATGCTTTGACTTTCTGCTTCACGAGGTCGACTCCGCCGAGCGGACTGTGAGCATCGCCTTGCGAACGCACGAGGTTTGCGAAGTTGGTCAGAAAACCGACTGACACCATCACGACGCTCTGATCGGGCTGCTTCGCGAGCACCTTGCGATAGACCTCAACCGCATCGGGCGCATCGTCGGGAGACTTGAGATCGTGCGGGAACTCTTCCGCAATCTTGCGACAGTACTTCGAGTCGTTGTTCGATCCCGGTCCCTTCAAGACTCCGATCGGAATGTCCGGACGGCGAAAGTAAGTGTTGAGCGCATCAAGGCACGGAGCGCACCACTGATGCTTCGCCGAAACGCCCATTGCGAGGATCTCGGCCTCGCCGCGATTGGCGAGTGCATGCAGCAGCGCGACTGAGCCGACGTCATCAACGTCAGCTTCGATGTCGGTATCGAAGATGATCTTCACGGGCTGCGGCTTGTCTTGAGCGGCAGTGAAGTGAGCAGTCCCGAGCAAGCAAGCAGCAAACAGTCCGAGCAGACGCAGGCGTTTCATTACGAGTCCTTTGAGAGCAAGAAGAAGCAGAGATCGCGCGGCCGAGTGTCGCCGCAGCACGAAGAGTGTCCCTCATGCCGAGCATCAGACGGGCGGGACAACATTGCGAGGGACGATTCCGAAGTACTCAGCGGCTTTAAGGAGATGTCGATCGTTCGAATAGATCTCGCCGAGCCCGAGCATCTTCGCCGAAGCAAGATGCAGTGCATCGGAAGCTCGCAAGTAGACGGTCGGCGGAAGTAACGAGAAGAGCCGCTCAACTTCTTCAAAGAGTTCTTCTTTGGGCGGTACCCAGTTCCAAAGAAAGCCGTCTCGATCCTCTCGCCATTGCAGCACGATCTCAGTGAAGTCGTCCGGCGGAAGTCTGCCTTCGCGCACGTGACGATGGATCCCGGCGACGAACTCGGCTCGGCCAATCTCACAACAACTCACTTTGCCATCGGCAAGCCACAGAGCTTTCACTTCGCGATGCCCCGGCTCATCCAGATAGCACTTCAGCATGTAGCACGTGTCGAAGTAGATCATCGCGCATCCCGATCTGCGGAGACGGCTTCAGTCGAGTCCAATGGCTTGAGGATTCGAATCTTGCTCAATCGTGCTTCGCGTCTGGCCCAATACTCTGGCGGCAGGCGTTGTTCGTTCGTCAAACCGTCATCGGGGAAGGGGCGTTTTGAATCAGGTAATTTCGATTGCAGCTTTTCAACAACTGCTTCGAGTTTCGTGATGCGTTCTTCAAGCGTTTGACTCATTCCGTTTTCCTTTCTTCCGATTGGGAGCTGCCCGAATGGCACCGCGTCTCCCTGTCAGAGACTTCGACGAGACACTCAAGCAGCATCACCATTCATCTCTTGAGGAACACATCCGTTCTTGGGGGTACGACGGGCTTGCAGTCCGTCGCTTCTCACGACTTTCGACGGACGACAAGACCGTCGTACCAGTGTTCCTCACCCATTGTGCCGGCCCGGCCGGTGAGTAACTCCTGTCGGACCAAAGCTAAATCACACGAGATCGTTACGCCAAATACTACTTCGGCGAGGAAGTTCTCATCCCAACTGGCTTTGCTGCGCTTCATGGCGACTGACAGTTTCTCGTGGGGAGGTTGCTTGAAGAGGCCCAGCGAGAAGCGGCGGAGTTAGGAGCGTGTCCGAGTAGCCGTAGCATGGACTTCTAGCCCGTACTGTATTTACTCCTACAAACAGCTTCGAACCGCCAGTCAGCCTGCACGGGCTAGAAGCCCATGCTACGAGACTTCGAACGCACTCGAAGTCCGCCTTACAGCGTCCGCCCGCGCGAATCCGCCCAAAACGCTGACTGTTGATGGGTGACGCCTTCGAGTGACCTGCTTGCCGCGCTGGCTAGAATGCCCGCGCGTCTCAGTCTCTCTACTGCAATAGGCGTCCCGAATGGATCTGATTCGAACTCTCGGCTTTAGTCTCGACGAAACTCTTCAAACTGCTGCCGATCGCAAGCGCATTCTCCACTACATCGCGTTGAAGCTCATTGCGAACGGGCTTCCGCATCCGCTGACGGACGAGACTCCGCAAGTCGCACTCGATGCAGAGCAGTTCGTCTCTCAGTACTACCAGCGCATCAAACGCCTCGACCCAATTCGCTGTCCTGCCGATGCGCGGATCGAGAGCTTTCTGGCCGAGCACTTTGCGGACGTGCCACTGGGCGAGCCTCTGCGATTACCCGATCGCAGCATCATTCTCGATCGGCACGGGCTCGCGCGCGAGATGTCGCTGCCAATGAATGGCGATCGGTATCAGAACGATCTCGTCGCCTCGTTCCGCGTGAGGAACGGCGTGCTGCATAACCCAGCGAGCGATCGCCGCACGACCGTCGGCACGTTCCATGTCACCGAGGGCGGATTGCCCGTCCCGGCAGATAAGAAGGCGGTGCCGAAGCGCACGTTTGCCGAACTCTTTCGACGTGCGATTAACCCGCCGGATAAGTGGCTCGAGCTGCCCTTCAATCAAGGATGTGCCGATCCCGCGCGGACCTTTGCATCGCTCCTGATTCGGCCACTCGTTTGCCCCGAGGTTTCGGGAGTCTGCCCCAAGAAGACGATGGAGGTGCGGTTCTTCGCGCCGGGTTGTCTCATCAGCAATTTGGACTTTGTGGAATCCATCTTCGGCAACGGCGGCGATCCGTACTTGCCGAGCAACGATGCTGGGCTCGATGTCGAACATTGGACGGGACATACCGGCTGCGTGATCCTCGCCCCGCACCTGATTCAGGTCACAAAGCAAGACGCCGGCTTGCCTCATTGGGATGAAGCGACCGATCGGCAGCGGCGCGACGGCATGTGTTGGAAGTCGCCGAAGGAGCTCTACAACGAGGGCTCGGCCTTCAAGCTGACGTGCCGCACTCAAGCAGGCGTCGTCGTCACGATCATCGCGGACAACTACTTCGGCTACTGCAAGAAGGAAGTCAAAACGCAGATCAGTTACGCCGCGAACTTGATGGGCAATGTCGAAGAAGAGCATGCCGGCGGAACGATCGCGTTTGCGAGCTTCAATCTCGGTGAAGAGCACTCGGTCGCCGGGCGGCAATACAACGGTCGCTCGTTTGAGGACATCGCTCGCGACTACGGAGGGAAGCTGTTCGACGTCATGCCTGAGGGCTACGGCATCGACCGCCAGTTCCCGAATATTTTCTACATCCCCGAGACCTCTCGCGCGAGCGTGCAGGGACAAACTATTACATGGCCGCGCGGCACCGAAGAGCAGTCGATCCCGCTGCTGCCTCATCACACCTACATCACTCCGTCGGGCTACAAGCTGCGGCTCGAAAAGCATCCGACCGCGCCGTCATGGCGCTTGATTGGAACTCTGTTTGAGGGCGTCTTCTGTCATAAGCCCTGCACGGTCAGCGGCGGCGGTAAGAGCGAGATCAGCAAGTCCGTCGTCGACTATGTCTTGTACGGGCCGATCTTCGTCGCGGACCTCGAACGCGATCTCGATCTCGTGCAGAAGATCTTTGAACGCGACTACTCCGACCGTTGGAAGAATCCTGCTGATGCCGAACGCCCCGACTACACGATGCAGCCCAGTCGTCGCGTGCTGAGCCCCACTCGCTCGCTCGGCAGCGTCATCAAGTTGCTGACTCCATCGAGCGATTACACCGACGACTACAACCGCTGGCTCGAGTCCATTCCGAGCTACGTCTACGCACTCGTCTTCATCATCAAGCGGTTTCATCGCGGCGATGAGCGAGCTGACTGGCGCAGCCTTTTCACAGTCGACATCATCAATGGCATGCCCGGTCACGAGCTGAAGTACAAAGGCCGCAAGCTCGTCGGCGACTATTTGCGAGTCGGCCTGCTCGGCGACAACTCGTGGCGCACTTTCAAACTGCGTCAGGACTTCGCTCCCGCCGACAAGATTCAAACCGAAGACGACCTCAGCGCGTCGGTCATTGTTCCAGCAAAGCAATTGGAGCATCTCGGGACCGTGCAGCTTCCGGCAACGGCCTACAAGTTCACGGAGAACTGCGAGTACCGGCTCTTTCAACGTCCCGACGACGCCGTGCATCGCGGGCTTGATAAGCAGTGCGAATCCGACATGGCGCGCGGTGACAACTTCATCGTGAACTTCGAACCGCTCTCACATTCGCAAGTCGTCGATATCTGCGAGCACGCGGTCGACCTCAGCCAATTCACGGCCCCGATGCAGCGGCTCATGAAGGACGTTGCGACGGCGAGTTCCGGTTACGTCGTTTGCTCGGCAACGCCGCGCATGATCGACGGCAAGCCGAGCCAGAATCCGCGCTATCTTCAAAATCGCCCGGACCTAGTTGACCCGAGCAAGAAGTACATCGCCGAAGTCGGAGTGCGATTGGCTCGCGCAGTCCCGCTCGGCAAGCCGGTGCATATCCCGGTGCAAGGAGTGCTCTTCGGTCGTCGCAACAATCCGCCGGACTATGCAAAGGGCATTCGTCCGCTCGCCGTCTATAGCCCGATGCACTTTCAGGAACTGCCCGAACTCTTCATGGACTTCATCAGTTCGCTGACGGGTAAGAGTCCTTCCACCACTGGCGCGGGCAGCGAGGGAGCTTTGACGAAAGGCCCCTTCAACTGCCTCTTGCCAATCACCGATCTCAACAACGCCTTAGTGAGTTACTTGCTCACGAACCTTGCTGGCTTCTCGACGGCGGCGGGCTATGTCGGTCCGAACGTGCGCGTCGATCACGACATCAGCCTCTTGATCCCCGAGATTTGGTGTCGCATGAGTCCGGCGGAACGTGACCCGCAAGCGATGATCAAAGACGGCCTCTTAGAGCGACTCGAAGACTTCGAGCATGACGGCAAGCGAGTCTTCGCCAGTCGGCTCGGGTATCGCATCACGTCGCGCTTCATTCGGAAGTACGTCGGCCGAGTCTTCGACCATCCGAACAAAGTCTTCGACGAGCCGTTGCTCAAGCCCGAGACCCAAAACCGCGACGCCTATGTCGACGGCATTCACTACATCACCGAGGCGCATGAACGAGTCGCGAAGCAGTACTTCGAGGACAGTTCGATCGATCAAGCATGCCCGCCATTGCGAGCCTTGCTGCACATCATGGCTTACGGGAACTACGAAGGCCGCGACGCTCAGCATGCCGAGATCCGCAAGCTCTTCACTCTCGAAGCGATGCTGACTTCGAATTGGTATCGGCGCCGACTGGAAACGAAGCAGCAGCAAGACGTCGCCTTATGGCTGCGGCACGTCAACTACTTGAAGAGCTTCTGTTCTCAGTCCGCAAACGCGCTCGACATCTCGCGCCTGAGCCTGACCGAGCGACTGGACTACGCCAAAGCCGAACTCGCGCGAGTTCAAAGTCCCGCCTATCTGACCGAGCTGCAAGGTTGCCTCGGAGCCGACCCAATGGGCCGCTAAGTAGATTGGGATTCCATCCCGATCGAAGGCGGAAGAGCGATCTCGTTACGTCGCGGTTGACCGTCAGAGAACGCTCCGCGCGGTAGTAGTCTCCAATCAAGTCGCGCCGTCGATAGTCGCCTTTCGCTCTGCGAAAGGGAGTGTCGGCTTTTGCTCCGCAAAAGCTTCCTTTCGCGGAGCGAAAGGCGACTATCCAATGTGGCATCGCCGCACCCTTCATTGCGTTCGAACGCCGAATCATCCGCTCCGCGCCAGAAAGCTTCAGAGACAGAACTCTTCCGAGTTCTGCCCCGAAAAGTAGCTTGGGATTCCATCCCGAGCCGCAGCGGGATGACGTTTACTTTCACGAGTTGAATCTGCCGTCACGAGCGAACTCGCAGTCTCGTTTTCATCCCACAAAACGTCCTTCGGCCATAAGAGACGGCTTTGAGCAACGGTGCGAGAAGCTGTCGACCGTTCGTTGCAACGCACGCCCTATGGAGAAGCCGCATGTCCGAACGTCGCTCGGTGCCGGAGATTCCCGACAGCAGTCGCATTCAGATCGTTGAGTCGAATGACGATCGCTTCGTCGTTGTGCTGCCAAAAGGCGGACGCAATGCGCGAGGAATGGGATGCTTCGCGTTCTTCTGGTTGCTGATCACCGCCGCTGTGTCGATCCCGATGTTCGGCTCGTTATTGGGTTTCTTCCCGAACATGAAATGGGACGGCGACCCGCCGCCGTTGTGGCTGCTGACTCTCTTCATGAGTTTGTTTTGGGCTGTCGGCATCGGCATGGCTTATGGCTGGCTGAAGATGACGTTCACTCAAACGATGCTGTCACTCGAGCCCAATCGTTTTGCCGTGCAGCACGACTTGTTCGGCAAGAAGAAGTTGTCGGTGCTCGAGCTTGATGCATCGTCGAAGGCGGAACTCGTCGAGGCTTACTCACAGAACGATTCGCCGGTGTATCGCATCGCGGTGACGGGCATTGGACGCGAAGAGAAGTTCGGCACGGCACTGGAGACGATGGAGAAAGAATGGCTCGTCCGCGCGATCAATGAGTTTCTCGGACGAGACGCGCTTGAGCAGCAGAGCGAGTCCGTTGAACCGGCATTGCATCCGGCGACTTGCCCTCAGTGCTCGAACGAGATGCGTGCAATCGAATCCGGCGGCGTTTGTGATGCCTGCGGCTACTTGAGCGACCGACCGCTCGCTCCTTTGCCGACCGCGAGAAAGACATACCCGACCTTCAACGGAGTCCCGATCGAGTTCAAAGAACGAGCCGTTCCACTCAGCCCCTCCGAGTTGCCCGCAGACAGCAAGCTGCGCGTCGATGACTCGAACCCCGATGCCGCGAAGATCAGCTATGTCGCAATGCCGTCGGGACCGTTGCGTTACGGGATCGCCGCGTTTCTTGCCGTCTTCTGTTGTGCATGGTTCGGAGGGCTCACAACCGCGCTCGGCGTCGGCATCAAAGAGGTCTTCAGAAACGGATGGGCCGGACCGCAAATCATGTTTCTGATCATCCCCGGTGTAATGATTGTGTCAGGGCTCGTGCCGCTGTTCTTTCTGTGCGTCGTGCTGTTTGGCCGCTGCGTCATCTTGATCAACGGAGACTGGGTGCGCGGTCGCATTCAGGCGGGCCCCTTCTTCAAAGAGAAACGCATCGCGACTTCGAGCGTCGTTGATGTCGGTCTCGGCGGTTCATCGGGCACTGCAACGAGAGTCCCAATTCGCGGACGCTCGTCGTCGACAACAATCGCTCGGAACGTCGCAGCCGTTTTCTCCGAGCAGGTTTCTCTGCCGCTGTCGCTGTCGGGAGACATCGTCTTCAACCGACAGCTTGCCGGTTTGGTGGCCTATCAGATTCAGCAATTCGGTCACGAGCTGCCGCGCGACTAATTCGACAGCGCACCACGTAGCTGAAATCGTAAGATTTCAAGCATTTCGACCGTCCGAAATCTGACGATTTCGGCTACGGAAACCCGAAGGTCTGCTATCGCTTGCAGACTCGGCTTTCGCGAGCTGTGTAATCGGTGCTCCATAGCCGCTCGTCTCGATGCCGCAATGACTCAATGGGAAGAGGCTTGATCTACGAAGGATTTCGTTGACGTCTACGAATCTCTTCGTATAAGTTCCCGCGCATCGCCAAGAGGCGGGATTCGAACATCGCGATTGCGACTCATCTCATTGGGAAGTCACGAACATGCCGAAGGCTGAACTGCCGAAGCCGACTGAAGCAGAGTTGGCGATCTTGAGAGTGCTGTGGGAACGAGGCCCGTCGACGGTGCGAGAAGTCACCGAGCACCTGCAAGACGAACGCGGCACCGGCTACACGACCGCGCTGAAGCTCATGCAAATCATGACCGAGAAAGGGCTCGTCAAACGCGACGAGTCCGAACGCTCGCACGTCTACGAAGCCGTTGCTTCTGCTGAGATCACTCAACGACAGCTCGTCGGCGATCTGCTCGAACGAGTCTTCGGCGGCTCGGCACAGAAACTCGTGATGCAAGCGCTGTCAGCTAAACGCACCTCGAAAGCAGAACTGGCCGAGATCAGATCGCTGCTCGATGAATTCGAGAAGAAGGCGAAGTCGTAGCTTGGGATTCCATCCCGAGCCGTTTGCAGATTGAGCATCTCAAGAAGGCGGCGCGGGCCGCAGAGTGACCGTGTTCCGTCGTAGCTTGGGATTCCATCCCGAGCCGTTTGCAGTTTGAGAATCTCAAGAAGGTGGCGCGGGTCGCAGAGTGACCGTGTTCCCGTCGTAGCATGGGATTCCATCCCGAGCAGTTTGCAAATTGGAGCATCGCAATCAGAGCGGTGCTGGATGAGTTCGAGAAGAAAGTGAAGTGACCTTGGAGTGCTCCGGCTTGACGGAGCCCTCCGACTCAGCGGGATTGGGATTTGCGACGACGAGACGTGCGATCGTCGCGACGTAACTTCGCAGGGAATGCGTTTTGAGAGACCGCGTTGTGACGGCGGGGCCAAAAATTGGTGAGGACGTTGTGCCGCTAAGTCGGAGGGCTCCGTCGAGCCGGAGCACTCCAAGATGAGGAGACTGAGTCATGCAGTCGTTGCTGCTGCCTGAAGCGTTGATCGACAGCATTGGTTGGGCGCTGGTGCATTTTTTATGGCAGGGGTTGCTCGGCGGAGTGCTCGCGGCTGGGGCGCTCGTCGCGATGAGACGGTCCTCGGCGAGTGCTCGGTATTTGGTCGCGGTCGGGGCGCTGTTGCTGCTCGCTCTGTTGCCGGTAGCGACCGTGCTGTGGATGGATCGGGCGGTGAGCGTTGCTTCGGTCGTTCAGCCCGCAGCGGTCTCGTTGGGTAGCGATGAATTTCGTACGACGGACTTCCAGTCCGTCGCTTCCGACCAAGAACGGCAATTACGCGACGGCCTGGAAGTCCGTCGTACAGCCGAGGAGTTGCCACCTTTCAATAGATCACAGCCACTCGGCGACTCGCCGAGTCATGACGTGAGTCGCGCTCATGAAGGCAACGAGTCGCATGCAGTCACGAATGAGGCGACGGCAACGTCTTGGGATCGCGAGCAACTCGCGGCGCGGTTGCAGCCCTTCTTGCCGTCGGTCGTCAATGTGTGGTTGGTCGGAGTGAGCTTGCTCTCGCTGCGGTTACTCGTCGGTTGGGTGCGGGTGCAGCGACTGAAGCTGCGGGCTCAGCAACCGGCGAGTGAGGCATTGCAGAGTTTGCTCGCGCGGTTGATTAAACGGCTGAAGGTGTCTCGACCCGTGCGGTTGGTGGAGTCGGCGTTGGTCGAAGTGCCGACGGTGATTGGTTGGCTGAAGCCTGTCATTCTTCTTCCAGCAACGGCATTGAGTGGCCTGAGCACGGAGCAGCTCGAAGCGCTGCTGGTGCATGAACTCGCGCATGTCCGACGCAATGACTATCTCATCAACTTGTTGCAGACGTTGGTCGAGACGTTGCTGTTCTATCACCCCGCCGTGTGGTGGCTGTCGCGCCGCATCCGCATCGAGCGCGAGCACTGCTGCGATGATCTCGCCGTGCAGGTCTGCGGGGATGAGCTTTCGTATGCAAAGGCTCTTGTCGCGCTCGAAGAATTGCGCGGTCCGACCATCAAGCTCGCGATGTCAGCCGATGGCGGCTCGCTGCTCGGACGAGTCGCGCGGTTGTTGCGAGCGAGAGAACAAACGGCGGCGGCTCCGTCAGTGGGATTGGTTGCAACCAGTCTCGCGCTCATCGGCATGCTGGCACTCGCAACGGCTGATGGAGGATGGGCACTCTTGCCCGTCCGCTCGGAGGCAGAGGCGACTTCGGATGAGAGCGGCGAGTTGCAAGATGGTGAGGCCGATCAGGAAGTCGCGAAAGAAGTGACTGCTGGCGCTGCTGATGGTGCCGCTAACAATCAAGAAGAACGGGCAGGAGTGCCCGTCCTACAAACTTTGATTGAGTCGATTGCGGACTCAGCAAAAAAGGTCTCAACCGGTCGCATGCGAGTTGAGTGGGAGCTGCTCACCGATCTTTCAGTCGGAATTGAGCAACCGCCGGTGAAGACTGTCGGAAAGGCGGCGTGGCGGAGTGATGGGAATCAATGGCGTGTCGACGAGGACGGCCAAAGCATCAACTTCAACGGTCGAAGTGAGAAATCCCCTCGGTTCTTTCGCGAGTTGTGGGCATGTGGTTTTGATGGTGAGCAGTCTTATGAATTTGATCGCGACGGCGGCTTGCTCGTGATTGGCCGGGATCGGCAACAGGCTAGAGCCTATGCGCCCACAGATTTGTTTGGCGGAATCGAATGGTTGCTGCATGTGCTTCGACAGCCGAAAGCAAAGGTGGCCAAGGCGACGATGAATGGACTCGACGGATACCGCATCGTTCTAGACGGGTACCTCGTTGGTCAGGTGGACTATGGCGAAGATTCGCGATGGTCGGCGTTTGTTTGCCCGAGTCGCAGTTACCTAGCGTTGGAGATTCAGGAGTTCCGACGCGAGCAACTTGTCGGTGAGACCAAGCTGTCTGATCTTGCGGAGGCACAAGCAGGAGTTTGGTATCCGCAGACGATTCATCGCGCGAGCTACAAGGGCTGGAATGGCGGTAAACGCAGCCTCGCCTGGCAGTACGACTACAAAGTCAAGGAGTTCAAGGTCGGAGTTGAAGAGGCTCGGTCATGGCCGACGGCTGCCGAACGCGCGGCGGGGTTCGCTCATCCGACGATCAAGGTTCCGTATGGCATTCACATCAATGACCTGCCGCGCGGGTTGAGCTACTTCAACGATCCGTGGTGGCCGCAGTTGGAGCCGATCCTCAAGCAGAAACATGGTTGGCCGAAGACGTCGTTGCTGCCGCTCGAAGATGTGAAGTCGCACTTTGAGAAGGTGCCGACAGCGACGTTCCGATTTCAAAGCGGCGGGACGTTGCCGAAGTTTGAAACGAAGGAAGGCAGCTCGCTCGTATGGACTGCGGGGCCGGATGAGAAGAAGCCGCAAGCGAAGGTCACGCTCGTCGTGTGCTGGGCTCCGTGGGATGAACGCAGCGTGAAGGCACTCGTCGCGGCGAAGCGGTTGCATGACGAGCTATCGCCGCACGGCTTGCAGGTCGTCGCCGTTCAAGACACGCATCAAGCGGCGAAGACTCCGGCATCGTTCATCAAGCCGCTCGCGCTGCCGTTCCTGTCGATCGTGGACGAGTTCCCCGACGTCGGCGGTGATCTCGGTAAGGACACCATTCGCAAGACGCTCGGCCTGCGCGGGATGCCGACTGGTTGTCTTCTCGATCATGAGCACCGTGTAGTAGCGATTACCGACGAGAAGAAGCTGACTGCGCAGATTGCGGAGCTACTCACAGCAGCGGGCGCAAAGGATGTCCCGGTCTTGAAGATGGACGAGCCGCTCACAGATGAGATCGGTCGCTTTGCTGAGTCGACATGGAAGGAACTGCGATCAAAGGCTGAGCCGAGGACGCATATCAAAGGCCGAGTCGTGAATGCTCAGAACGCTCCGCTGGCGGCGGTCGTTGTCGAAGTCGAGCCCCGTCTAAAATTGGCTCGCGGAGGTTATGGCGGGCTGACGGTTTATCCCGACTTCAAAGCCACTCGCACGCTGCGGACGAATGCCAATGGTGAGTTTGATGCGGAGTCGTTGCCGAAGGGTTCGTATGAGGTCCGCATCAAAGCGGGCGGGTATGCGCGACGCACGTTTGATGTCGCGGTCGGGCCGGGACAGCCGGGGGAACTCGGTGAGATCGTGCTTGATCAACGCGATGCGATCTCGGGGACTGTCGTTGATGACAAGGCGCAGCCGCTGAAGGGCGCTCGGGTTGAGGCTCTGTGGCGACATACCGATCCGAGCAATCTCGCGATCAAGACTCGTTCGCCGGGAGCGATGCCCAAAACATTGGTGCGCGGCGATGGCAGCTTCTTCCTGAGTGAGCTGGAGACTGGCCGCTACACGCTCGAATTCGATGCTGCTGGTCACGAGCGCGCCGTTCGCGAAGCCGTGCCGCTCGGATGGATGCCATTCAAGGTTTGGCTCGACGCCTATCCCGAACCGCTGCAACGCAAGGTGTCGCTCCACTACGAGAATGCACCGCTCGGCGAAGTGCTGTCGTACATCCGGCAAGCCGCGCGGTTGACGATCGACCTTGATGTCGACGAACTGAAGAAGCTCGACATCAATGAGAAACAGACCGTTATCAACATCTCGGATGATGACAGTTGCGTCGGCGATGTGCTCGAAAAGATGTTCGAACCGCTGGAGGTCGTCGGCTTTGCCTGGGATGGCAAGCGAGTCTTTATCAGCACGCGCGAGATCGCGAGTAAGCATCGCCTGCCGCCGTTTGAGACGGTCAAAGGGCCGCCTCGTGAGCGGTACGCGCAGCTCGCATTGGAACGTGCGACGAAGGAACTCGACGACGCACGCCGAGCGAACTCGCAAAGCGCCGGCTCGACCCCGCCGCTCGTCATGAAGAAGCTCGAACAAATGGTCGAGATGACTCGCGCTGAGCATGAACTCGTGCTGCATGAAGCCTCGCAGGTCATCGGTCAGTCGATCACGCCTGAGTTCATGAAGAAGTCGAATGAGCTGCTCATCAAGCGCGTTGAGACGTTCTTGGCCGTGAATAGGACGCTGCTTGAGATCGCGAACGCTGAGAATCAAACGAAGCCGGGCTCGGTGAAGGAAGAAGAATTACAGAGGCTGAAGAAGCAGATTGAGGATTTGGAAAAAGATCTCGCGCGTCTGACGGGCAAGCCGCAAGACAGTGTGGACCGACGCTCCGCGTCGGACGGTCGAAGCGGCGCGCGTATGCGTATTTCACCACGCCGCCGGG
>CAZNMS010000183.1:0-15433 GCA_964573505.1 uncultured Planctomycetaceae bacterium
GCATTCAAGCCAAGAAGAAGGAAGGCGCAACAAACGTCTTTGTTGTGACCGTCGCCGGTGATGTGCCGTCAGGGGTTTATGAGACTCGCGTTAAAGGTCTCTTCGGCGCCAGTAACCCGCGCAGCTTCATCGTCGGCAACTTGCCTGAGACGCGCGAGGTCGAACCCAACAACACCAAAGAGCAAGCGACTCCGGTAACAATTAATACTGTCGTGAATGGCCAATCGAACGGCGGTCCGGATCTCGACTTTTACAAGCTCACGGGCAAAGCCGGACAACGCTTGCTGATTGAATGCGAAGCACTCAATGCCGACTCACGTTTTCAAGGCACACTGAGGATCGCGAACGCTGCCGGTAAGCAACTCGCATCAGCAACGGCATCGAATGGCAAGTTTGATCCGCTGCTAGATGTCACTCTTCCTACAGACGGCGATTACATCATTCGAGTTGCCGATGCCGTCTACGGTTCGAGCACCGAGTATCCCTATCGACTCAAGGTGCATACTGGCCCGCATGTTGACTTCGTGAGCCCGCCTGCCGGAGTTCCGGGAACGACGGGCACATTCACGGTCTACGGTCGCAACCTGCCCGGAGGTCAGCCGTCACCGCTAACGATCAACGGGCAAAAGCTCGAACAACTGCAACTTCAAATCGCGGTGCCGAACACTCCCGATCGAGCTGATCCGAGCACGCTGCGAGCCGCCCGCGAGGCTCATGCCGACGGTTTTTCCTACGCCTTCCGAGGACCGACGGGTTCGTCGAATTCGGTGTCGATTGCGTTTGCTCCGCGAGTGTTGATCGCCGAGGTCGAACCCAATAACGACAAGGCCGCGCCTCAGAAGATCACCGTGCCTGCCGAGATTGGCGGAGCGTTTCAAGCGAAGAGCGATATCGACATCTTCGAGTTTGAAGCTAAGGCGCAACAGGTTTTATGGATTGACGCCTTCGCGCAACGCATCGGCAGTCCGGCTGACCCGTATTTGACCGTTGATAAGGTCAACAAGAACGAGAAGGGCGAAGAGACACTGCAACGCATCACCGCTCAAGACGACACAACGGTCAACGCGGTCGACGTGAAGATCTTTGATACGAATCACGACGACGTCTCGTATCGGTTCGTCGCTCCGTCAGACGGCACCTATCGCATCAATCTTCGCGACCGATACTTCGAAGCACGCGGCGCGGCGAACCTGCAGTATCAACTCTCAATTCGAGAAGAGACGCCCGACTTCCGACTCGTCGTTGCAATCCCGTTCCCGCAAGCAACGGCTCAGAAACAGCAGCAAGGCATAACGACGGGTGAACTTGTTCTGCGTCGCGGCGAGAATCTTGATCTGCTCGTCGCCGGATTGCGTCGGCACGGGTTCGCCGGAGTCATTGATGTCACCGCAGAGAACCTGCCTGCCGGAGTGACCTGCGCTCCGACGGCGATCGGTGCGGGACTCAATAGTTGCTCTCTCGTCTTCTCTGTTGCTGAAGATGCGAAGCCGATCGCTCAGCCCATTCGGATCGTCGGCAAGGCACGCATCGAGCAAGCACCGCTCGTCGCTGCTCATGAGGCGGCAGTTGCTGCGTTCAAGAAAGCGGAAGCCGACAAGAAGACGACTCCCGAAGATCTCGCAAAGCTGCAAGCGGCAGTCGCTCAAGCAAAGCAAGCTCGCGATGCAGGAACGAAAGAGGTCGCTCACGAAGCGCGTCCTTCAACAATCGTCTATAGCGGAACTCAGCAGTCAGCTTCTCAGTCGCGATTGGCGCAGTCACTCTCGCTGAGCATTGTTGATGAAGTCGCTCCGCTGCAGGTTGTGAGTGCTGCGGTTCGCGAAGTTGCCAATCACAACCGACAGATCCTCGTGCCAGTGAGCCTCGCGAAGCGAAATGGCTTCGACAACAACGTCGTGCTGACGCCGCAAGCCGTGCCGCAGAATCTGCAAGTGCAACCGCTCACGATCGAGAAGGGCAAGTCAGAAGGCATGCTGCGAATCTTCGTGCCGAACAACGTGAAGGAAGACACCTACACGCTGTATCTCGAAGGTGCTGCTCAAGTGCCATACCTCAAGAACGTCGGTCGTCTGAACCGAGCGAAGGCCGAAGTTGAAGCCGTTGTGGCAGCAATCGCGGCTGCCACAGAAGCTCAGAAGAAAGCTGTTGCTGACGCCGATGCTGCGGGCAAAGCAACGACTGCGGCGACTGACGCTCAGAAGAAAGCTCAGACGGAACTCGAAGCCGCTAAGAAGAAAGTCGCCGACGCGACTAAGGTCGCTGAAGAGCAAAAGACAGACGACGCGAAAGCCGCTTTGAAGACTGCAACCGACGGAGCGACCGCTGCCGAAGCAGCTCTCACCGCCGCAACGGCTGAGGTAACGAAGACTACAGAAGCGAAGAAAGCTGCCGACGCTGCGAAGACCGCTGCGGACGAAGCACTCAAAGCGGCGAACGCTCGCAAGACGGCGGCTGACAACGAAGTCAAAGCGGCCGACACCTACACGAAGTCGCTCAACAACGGTGCTCCGCAGATCTTCCCGCCGTCGGTGCCAATCGTCATCACCGTGAAGAAGGCCCCGTTCACACTCGCGACCGCACCGGCTAATGGCGGCAACGTCAAGAAGGGCGAGAAGGTCGAAGTGAAAGTCACTGTCACGCGGATCAACGGCTACACCGGCCCGGTGAAGCTAACGCTCGGCGAGATCCCGAACTTAAAGGGCGTCACTGCCGAACCCGTCGAAGTTCCCGCTGACAAAAACGAAGGCACGCTCGTTGTGACGACGACCGCAGAAGCTCCTGACGGGGCGATCGCCAATCTCGTCGTGCGGGCTCGCGCGGACTTCGAAGGCCCCGCCGCCAGCGATCAACCCGTGACGATCAACGTGCAGAAATAATTCCTGGAGTGCTCCGGCTCGACGGAGCCCTCCGACTCAGCGGTACGTGACTTGATTAACCCTCAACAGCGGCCGTCAAGACAGACCGCGAACTGAATCATCTTTCTGTCTTCAATCTTCCTGTCTATTGGCGGTGATCGAACGACAGGATGATTGGAGACAGGAAGATAAGAAACTTGAAACTCAAAACTGACGGCGGAGCGGTTCGGTAACTCGAAGACGCAGTGCCGCTCAGTCGGAGGGCTCCGTCAAGCCGGAGCACTCCATGTGATTACTGATACACTCCCTCGACGCTTTCTCTTAACGAGGTCTTTTATGAATCGTCTTTCAACATCGTTCTCTGTCGCGATTGCGGCGTTGTTTGCTGCTACTGCGAATGGTCAAGACAAGCCGGCTGAAAATGGCATTGAGCCGGCGGCCGTCAATCTCGGTCGCCCGGTCAGCTATGAGCAGGACATCCGCGACATCTTCGACTTCAACTGCGTCGCTTGTCACAACGTCGGCACGGCGGAAGGCAAGCTCAACCTTGAATCCGTCGACGCCATGATCAAGGGCGGGAAGCGCGGTGCGTCGATCGTTCCGGGGAAGCCCGATGAGAGCTTGCTGTACCTCGCGGCGGCTCGAAAGAAGGCGCCGCACATGCCGCCTCTGCCCAACAAGGTCGAAGCAAAAGCGCTGACTCCGAAGGAACTCGGACTGCTGCGTCAGTGGATTCTCGAAGGGGCTAAGACGAGTGGCGAAGGCGCGAGCGCGAACATCAATTGGCAGCCGATTCCGAAGGGCATGAAGGCGAGCTACGCGCTGGCGATGTCTCCATGGGGCGAGTCCGTTGCCGCGAGCCGAGCGAACCAAATTCACGTTGTCACATTGGCAACCGGTGAGGAAGCGCGGCTCGTTGATCCGAATCTCAACAGCATTCAGTTCAACGGTCAGCCGATGTATCCGGGCGGAGCGGCAGAGCGTGACTTCGTGCATTCGCTCGCCTTTCATCCGAACGGGCGCATGATCGCTTCTGGCGGCTTCCGAGTCGTCAAGTTGTGGGAGCAGCCGTCGAACGTGCAGACCAGCAAGCTCGCATTGGGCGCGGTTCCTTCGACCGTCGCGATCAATGCTGAAAAGGGCATCGCGGTCTTCGGGACGAAGCAGAACTCGGTGCTCGTGCAGTCGCTGAAGGACGGGGCTCAGATCAAGAAGCTCGACGGTCATACGGCAGCCGTGAACGGTGTAGCAATTCTTGCAGACGGAGCGCAAGTCGTCTCGGGCTCGGACGACAAGACCGTCCGCATTTGGCAGGTCGATAACGGGCAAGTCGTGCGTCAGTTCGAAACGCCTTCGCCGATCAAGTCGTTGTGCCTCAGTGGCGACGGCAAGCAGATCGTGACCGGGCATGAAGACTCGAAGATCCGCGTTTGGAACGTCGCTGCCGGAGAAGCCGGGAAGCCGGAGATGGTCGTCAAAGAGATCGCCGGACATAACGGCGCGATCACGGCTCTCGCGACGATGCAGCCTGCCGGTCCTCAGATCGTCTCGGGCTGCGTTGATGGCAACGTTCGAGTTGTCGACATCACCAGTGGCAACGCTGTGAAGACGATGGGGCACGGAGCACCGATCACTTCAGTCGCGGTTCGAGCTGATGGAAAAGTCATCGCTTCGGGCTCAGCGAATGCGGGCGTGAAACTTTGGAAGTTCGACAATCAGCAGATGATCGCTGAACTGCGCGGACTGCTCACCGCGAAGCGCGCTGAAGCGGTCTCGAATGAAGAGTTCGAACTCGCGAAGCAAATGGTGACGCTCGCAACGAACGCTCAAAAGGCCGCCGAGACGAATGCCAAAGAGCGAACGGAAGCGTTGAAGAAGGCCAATGAAGCCAAAGAGAAAGCGGATAAGGAGCAAGTCGAAGCGAAGAAGAAGTTCGACGATGCGAAGACGAAAGCCGATGCCGCAAAGGCTGCTGCCGACGGAGCAAAGGACAACAAAGATCTGCAGACCGCGAACGACAATGCTCAGAAGGAATTGCAGAAGCAGACCGACGAGTTGAAGAAGTTTGAGGAAGCTCAGAAGTCCGCGATTCGCGGCGTCGAACTGGGAACTGAAGCGGACAAGAAGGCTCAGGAAGAACAGAAGGCGGCGGTTGCTGCGGTTGAAGCGGCGACCAATGAGCAGAAGGCTCGCGAAGAGGCTTTCAAGAAGTCCCAAGAAGGTACGAAGGCCGCTGATAAGCCAGTCGTTGCCGTAGCTTTCAGTGCTGACGGCAAACGAGTCGCGACGTCGGGTGAAGACGCGACGATTCACATTTGGGACTCTGAAACCGGAGTGACGATCGACGCACTGTCGGGAGCAACGGCTCCCGTGCGAGTGCTCGCCTTCGCCGGAGATCGTTCGCTCGTGAGTGCCGGCGACGATCAGCAAGGCATCGTTTGGGACTCGAAGCCCGATTGGAAACTGACAGCTCAATTAGGAGTCCCCGCCGACAATCCACTCGATCTGTCGAAGTCACCATTCGTCTTCCGCGTGCTCTCTCTCGCCTTCAGTCCCGATGGCAAGACGCTCGCAACAGGCGGCGGCGAACCATCACGCAGCGGCGAGTTGTTCTTATGGAACATCGAGAAGCGTGAGATCACAAAGCGTCTACCGGATGCTCATAGCGACACGATCTTCGACATCGAGTTCTCGCGTGACGGCAAGAAGATTCTGACCGGCGCTGCTGACAAGTTCGTGAAAGTGCATGAAGTCGAAAGCGGTAAGTTTGTGAAAGCCTTCGAAGGTCATACACATCATGTGTTGGGCGTCAGTTGGAAGGCCGACGGCAGCGAGCTTGTAAGTGCCGGTGCCGACAACGCCGTCAAAGTTTGGAACGTGCTGACCGGCGAGCAAATCCGCACCGTGCCCGGTTATTCGAAGCAAGTGACTTCAATCCGCTACATGGGCATCAGCGGCAACACCGTGAGCTGCGGGGGAGATGCGGGTGTGAAATTTATTACCGCCAACAACGGTTCGGCCTTCCGCACGTTCGCAGGTAGTTCCGGTTACATGTACTCGGCCCGCGCGTCGCGAGACGAAAAGGTCGTCGTTGCAGCAGGCGAAGACGGAGTGATCCGCATTTGGAACGGCACGAACGCGCAAGTGATCCGAGCGATCGAACCCCCCGCCGCCGCCGACAGCACGCAAGCCAGCGCGAAGTAATTGCAGATCAGAAGACGCGATCCAAAAGCGGCGAGCGACGTCCAGTCTCTCGCCGCTTTTTCGTTTGGCAGCATGCATGATTCGAGTGGAGGTTCGGTTGATGAGCGAAGGGCGCTTTCAACGTAACTCGAAAATTGATCTTGAACCTCCAACATCCGACACGGTGTAGGATGGCCGGCCCCGGCCGTCGCATTGTGGAAAGCGAATAGCGGCTGAGGGCTGCCATCCAGTGTCCCAGATGCAACCGGACGAGCTAGATGGTCCGAGGGTGCATGCAAAGAATTGACGATGCGGCCTCGCAAGCAACTGTGGAGTAAGCCAAGAACGTAGACGATGGCGGCGACATCGAGATTAGCTTCGCAAAGTTGGCTCTCTGGTGATCTTCGAGCCTATTGCTGAGTGTCGTACTCGCGGGGAGATGTTGATGAATCCGGTGCAGGTCATTTGTCGGAAACGTGATGGCGAAGAGTTGTCGTTGCTCGACATCACTCGGTTCATGGCGGCTTATGTTGCGGGGACTGTGCCTGACTATCAGATGGCTGCGTTTGCAATGGCCGTCTTGCTGCGCGGAATGACCGATAACGAAACGGCGGCGCTGACTGAGGCGATGTTGCTGTCGGGAGTTGAACTCGAATGGTCTGCCGGGTTGCCCGTCGTTGATAAGCACTCGACCGGCGGAATTGGGGATAAGGTCTCGCTCGTGCTTGCTCCGTTGCTCGCAGCAGCGGGTATGCGCGTGCCGATGTTGTCGGGACGCGGGCTCGGTCCGACGGGCGGGACGCTCGATAAGCTCGAAGCCATTCCCGGCTTTCGCACTGACCTCAACCTGCCCGAGTTGCAAGCGGTCGTTGATCACGTCGGCTGCGTCATCACGGGGACAACGGCTGATCTCGTACCGGCGGATCGCAAGCTCTACGCACTGCGCGATGTGACCGGCACGGTGCCGTCAATCCCGCTCATCACCGCGAGCATCATGAGCAAGAAGCTTGCTGAGAACTTGCAGGCACTCGTGCTCGATGTGAAGTGGGGCAGCGGAGCGTTCATGCAAACGCGCGAGCAAGCTGAGACGCTCGCGCGATCCATGGTGCGCGTCGGGCAGTTGCTCGGGACTCCGACGGTCGCATTGCTGACGGACATGAATCAACCGCTCGGGCGCATGTGCGGCAATGCGATTGAGATCGACGAATCGCTCGACTGTCTCAGAGGCGGCGGGCCGTCTGACTTGCGCGACGTGACGCTCACACTCGGTGCTGAGTTGCTTCGCAAACTTGATGGTCGCTCGTTGGAAGCAGCACATGCGGAACTCGAACGACTGCTGGCATCAGGTGCCGCACTTCAACGCTTCGAGCAAATGGTCGCGGCTCAAGGCGGTGACTTGAGTGCTCCGCGTCCTCGTGCTGGCGAAGTCCTCTTGCGAGCGAACCGAGCGGGCATCGTCAGCAGCATGAACGTCGCTGAGATTGGCTTCGTGATTATTGATCTCGGCGGAGGCCGGCGCGTGCTGACCGATCGCATCGATCATTCGGTCGGCATCGAGATGCTCGTGCGTCTCGGCGATGAGATTGCAATGGGACAACCGCTCGCTCGTGTCTTCGCTCGGCAATGGGATCAAGACATCGAAGACCGACTTCGAGCAGCCATCCTCATCACGAACGAACGAGTGCCGCTTCCGGAACTCATCGTCGCGCGGATCGAGTAACTCGCGCGAGTGCCGCGCGATCGTTACGGCATCAGTTCGCCCTGCACGGTGAGGATGAGCCGCCTCGAACCGCCGTGATCGCGATGCTCGCAGACATAGATGCCTTGCCATGTTCCGAGGCAAAGCTGTCCGTCGCGAATGGGGATCGAAACCGAACTGCCGAGCATCGACGCCTTCACATGCGCGGGCATGTCATCGGGGCCTTCGAGGGTGTGCTCGTAAGGGAAGTCTTCCGACGCGATCTCGTTGAAGGCCATCTCCAAATCGCGCGGCACGTCGGGGTCTGCGTTCTCGTTGATCGTCACTGAGGCGGACGTATGCATGATGAAGACATGCAGTAAGCCGACCTTGATGCGGCGGAGTTCCGACAGCGCTGCGAGCACTTCTCCGGTCACTAAATGAAAGCCGCGTCGGAGCGGTTTGAGTCGCAGTTCGCGTTGCAGCCAAGATGTCATTGCGGCTCCTCAATGCCGATGTTGTCAATCAATGAGATGTTCGGTTTTCGGCTAAAAAATAAGTTTTTTTGCCGCTTGTCGGTCAAATGGGCACTCATACAATGGCCCGCACGTTCGGGCTCTCTCTCTTCAATGCTCATGTTACGAGGCTAAACGATGCATGTGATTTCTCGTCGCGAAAACGAAGGAATCGTCATCGATAACAACATTGTCATCACCGTCTTAGAGATCGCTGAAGACTTCATCCGATTGGCCATTCAAAGCCCGGATGAGATTCCCCCTTATCGAGAAGAAGTGCTGCATCTCCAACCTGAGTACGCAGCCTATTAAGTCGACAGCGCGAAGCATGAAGTTTCGCGAGTCGTCTTGAGTTGATGAGGCTCTCTCAGTCGCGGAGTGACTGAGCTACTTCGGCGAGTCGATATGCGACTCGTCGCCTCCGAAGTTGACGACTTGAAGATGTGCTCGTGAGTCTTCAAGACTTGAGTTTCGAGTCGCCGAAGTCGTGAGACTTCTAATTGAGCTTCGAAAGACCGAACTCTCACGAGTTCGGCTACCCGGAGTTCTTAGTCTTGATGATGCGCTAGCCGCTGCTGAGGATGCAGCGCGCTACTTCGAGAGTTCTTCTACATCGCCATTGCCGCAATGAGTCGCAGGCTATGACATCAATCGACCCAATCCCGCCAATGCTTCCTCAGCATGTCGCCATCATCATGGACGGCAACGGTCGATGGGCTCAGCGTCGAGGCCTCCCGCGCATCGAAGGACATCGGCGCGGCGTGAAGAGCGTGCGAGAGATCATCGAGACCTGCGCGGATATCGGGATCGGCCAACTCACGCTCTATTGTCTCAGCAGCGAGAACTGGAAACGTCCCGAGTCGGAACTCAGCCGCCTCATGAGCTTGCTTGAGCAGTACCTGATTGAGGACCGCTCGACGATCATGCGGCAGGGTTTGAAGTTCGCTGTCATTGGACGTCGAGATGGATTGACTCCCGGTGTGATCAAGGAGCTTGAACGCACCTTAGAACTGAGCCGTAACAACACCGGCATGACGTTGTGTTTGGCGCTGAACTACGGCGCTCGCAGCGAGATCGCTGATGCTGCGAAAGCGATCGCTCAGAAGGTCGCTGCCGGGGAACTGAGCCCCGATGCCATCAATGAAGAGGTCTTCGCAGAGCACCTCTATACGGCAGGCATGCCCGATCCCGACTTGCTGATTCGCACGGCGGGAGAAATGCGGCTCAGCAATTATCTGCTATGGCAGATCAGCTATTCCGAACTGTGGGTCACCGACAAATGCTGGCCGGAGTTCCGCAAGCCCGACCTCATGCAAGCGCTGCGAGCCTTCGCTGCGCGCGACCGCCGCTTCGGCGGGTTGAAGGTGTCGTAAGGCAAGCGGCGATGCTTCTCGCAGTGGAGGCTGCGTTGTTTAAAGGCGCGGGGCACCCGCTCCGACAACCCCTTTCGCAAAGCGAAAGGCGGCTATGTAACGCGTCCTACAATGCGCAAGCCGACAAGAATACGCGACGGCTGGCGGCGGCCATCTTACGGCGAGTCGCTTTGAGAACGGGGGTCGGGCTTCTCGCCGATGTCGTATTTCTTCGCGAAGTAGCGCCACTGGTGATACGAGAGGCCGATCAGTCGCGCCGCTTGAGCTTGATTGCCGTCGGCCTTTTGCAGTGCATCCGACAAGAGCTGCCGACTGTAGGCATCAATGCATTCTTCAAACGTGCCCTTGAACTGCGGCACTGCCGGCTCGATCGATAGTCCGAGATCTGCAACGGTGATCTCGTCGCCGACGACTCGATACGCCGCGCGTTCGATGATCGTTTTGAGTTCTCTCACATTGCCGGGGAACGCATACGTTTGCAGCGCGGCCATTGCTTCGGCAGAGATGCGCCGAGCGGGTACGCACTCGGCCTCGCGCCGAAAGCTGTCGAGAAAGAATTGAGCGAGCAGTTCGATATCCGCGCCGCGCGTTCTCAACGGCGGAACTTCGAGCACTTCAAAGGAGAGTCGGTCGTAAAGGTCCGCGAGAAACTCGCCCCGTCTGATGCGCTCGCGCAGATCGCAATTCGTCGCGGCGACAATGCGCACCGACGTCTTCAATTCAACGCTGCCTCCGACTCGTTGAAAGACGCCGTACTCGACGACGCGCAAGATCTTTTGCTGGAATGGAAGTGACATGTTTCCGATCTCGTCGAGAAACAACGTTCCGCCGTCGGCGAGTTCAAACTTGCCCCGTCTTGCGGACTCAGCACCGGTAAAGGCTCCGCGTTCATGTCCGAAGAGTTCGCTTTCGAGCAATGCATCATTGAACGCGGCGCAATTGATCGTGACGAGCGGCCTCGATTTCGCGCCGCCTGCGAAGTGAATGGCGCGAGCAACAAGTTCCTTTCCCGTACCGCGTTCGCCGAGCACGAGCACGGGGCGCGGCACGCGAGCCACTCGGCCAATGCGCGTTAAGAGATCCTGCATCGAGGGCGAATCGCCGACGATCGGACGCCGCGCCAACTGCGCTTCCGCGAGTTGCGATTGGTACTCGTCAAGCTGTCGCTTCTGATCGACGGCATGCAGTAGCGCGTGCAACTTGCCGAGCAACGTTCGCACTCGCTCGCGCAGCTTCGGGCCGCGCACGAGGAAGTCGTTTGCTCCGGCTTCGATCGCTTGTGCTGCGACATCGACGTCGCCCTTCTCGGCCACAATGACGATCGCGACATCCTCATTGGCTTCTCGCAATCGACCGATCAGTTCGAGCCCGCTCTGTCCGTCCCAGCGCAGTGGAATTAAAGCGACATGATCGTCGAGGTCTTCGCGGACGGCTTTGAGAAGCTCCTCAACCGACTGCGCATTGAGAACACGTCCGCCTTTTGCGACCTCTGCCTCGCAAGCGCGCTGCAAGTCCGTCGCGTCTGATTCCGGCGGACTGAAGATGACGATCGAGCTGAGCATGATGGCCCTAAGAGATTGTCGGTGAATCGCGTCTCGAGTTCGTAGCATGGACGCCTACGTCCGTGCGGCGTCGCTGTCGGACGTAGCCGTCCGACCTACGCGACGCCAAATCGCGAAGTGATTCCTCGACTGTTCCTAAGTGGGTAAGGGAGTTCGTCGCGCTAAGACGAGACCATTGCGTGCCCCGTACTTCGGTCAGCCTTCATGTGCGATCGACTGAACCGAGCAAACTTTGGGCGGCGAGATGATAGGCACGATCCATCGCAAAGTGCTGCGACGACGACTGCATCGCTCAGTCAAATCGCTGACCTCTCGTCGGAGTGAGACGGAGCGTCGCGTCGTAGCATGGACTTCCAGTCCGTGCGGTCTTTGAGATGTTGGCGCTTGCATGACGATCGCCGTTCAGCACGGGGCTTGCGCTAGTCGCAGGGGATCGCTGATGGAGCGGCGCTGATCCGACTGAGTTTGGTAGGAGGCGGGTCTTTGCGGCGTCGCACATTTCTTTCAACGCGAGATTCGAACTTGCGAACGATCACATCGTGCTGAAGCAACTTGCTCCCTCGACGGTCGGTCGGCCTGAGTGCCAATTCGGTCTCGCGTCCGAATCAAGACAGGCACCAATCACGACAGCGACACAACGACATAAAGCTTTTCGGGTAGCCTCGGAAAGTGTTCGCAGAGACGAAGTGAACCCCGAATTTTGTTCGTCGTCGGCTTAATTGCGAAGGTCATAGGGCAGAGCTATCGTCGCCGTTCCTCATCGGGAATGGTCCTTTTTCACTTTCACAAGGAACGGAAATGCGTCGTCAAACAAACCGTCGTGAGTTCATCAAGAACGTAACCGCGGTCAGTGCGGGCGTTGCTGTTGGGCACGGCTTGCTGGTCCCAACACACGCTCTCTCGGCCAATGAAGAGTTGAACGTCGCTAGCTTCGGTGTTGGCGGTAAGGGCGGCAGCGATTCAAGCAATGCTGCGACCTTCGGCAACGTCGTCGCGATCTGTGATGTCGACCGCAATACGCTCGAAAGCAAGGGCAAGGCCGACAAGTTCAAGAACGCTGAGAAGTTCACCGACTACCGCGAGCTGCTCGATAAGTTCGGCAAGAAGATCGACATCGCGACCGTCAGCACCCCGGACCATATGCACGGTCCGATTACTCTCGCTGCGATGCGATTGGGTATTAGTTGCTACACACAGAAGCCGCTGACCCGCACGATCTACGAAGCTCGCTTGCTGGCGAAGGTTGCTGCTGAGACAGGCGTTTGCACGCAGATGGGTAATCAAGGCACGGCGCTTGATTCCTCGCGCGAAGCGATCGCTCAGATTAAGTCGGGCGTGCTCGGCACCTTGAAGGAAGTCTTCGCATGGTCGAACCGACCGATTTGGGCGCAAGGCCCCGGTCGCCGCATGACCCTCGATAAGTTCGCTGCTGAAGCAAAGAAGGCTGATCCGGCCAATGCCGAGAAGGTCATCGAGAAGAAGAAGGAAGAGATCGCGAAGGCAATGGAACGCGTCGACTGGAAAGCATGGATCGGCGTTGCTCCGACTCGTGAGTTCTGGCCGGGTCTTTATCACACCTTCCAACATCGCGGATGGTGGGATTTCGGTACCGGCGCTCTCGGCGATATGGCCTGCCATCAATTGACTGTGCCGTTCGCATCATGCGGTCTGCGCGATCCGATCTCGGTGCAAGCTAAGTCGACCGGTCACGATTTCGACAGCTTCCCCGCGAGCTCGGTCATCAAGTTTGAATTCCCCGAGACGGCAGAGCGTCCGGCAATTCCGTTCTGGTGGTACGACCGCGTTGGCAATCGTCCCCCAATGGAAGTCTTCGAGAAGCACGGCATCACAAAGCCGTCGAACAGCGGTGTGCTGATCGTTGGCGAGAAGGGTGCCTTCTACAGCTCGGACGACTACTGCGGCGTCTACGAACTGAAGGGCGTCGAGAAGGTGAAGGTCGACTTCGAGAAGGCCGAGAACAAAGGCAACAACGACCTCAACAACATGTGGGAGTTGTTCCGCGCGAAGAAGGCCGGCGATCCGAAGATCTGCAAGTCGAACTTCATCGACCGAGCAGGTCCGCTCACCGAGACCATTCTGCTGGGCAATCTCGCTGTTTGGGCGGCTGCAACAGGCGGCGAGAACGGCGGCATGGGCGAGTGGGGCGAGAAGGTCGCATGGGACGCGAAGAACCTGAAGGTCACGAACCTCGCTGACCTCAAGACTCCGCGCGTCGCAGACTTGATCAAGCCGAACTACGCGGAAGGTCATCGTCTCGATTAGTGCTGCGACCTCGCGTCGCAGAATCAGTTGAGTCTCAAGTGGGGCACGGCACGCCGTGCCCCACTTCGTTTGTAGATGGCGTTTGGGCGAAGCTCGATTGCGCGTCGCGCAGTCAGGCGAACGGCAGATGAGTTTATCCCGGTACGACGGACTTGTAGTCCGTCGAAGACGAGGCCCGACGGACTGCAAGTCCGTCGTACAAGAATTTGCCGGTCGTTTCTCAACTGCCGCTCGCCTTAAACAGTCAAAGGCATCATTCATGACCGCGCGACAAATAAGAGCGGCCGCAGTCATCGAGTGACGGCAAGCAGAGCTTGCCGAAGATGCGTTCCCAAACAGAGTTTGGGAACGAGTGGCACGAGTGGCCTAAGTCATATGAGTGGTCTGAGTCATATTTATTACCTCTTGTCAGAGGCGAGATTCATGAAGCGTTTGGATTGGTCGAAGTGCGTCGCGGTGTTTGTGCTGAGCGGTTTGTTGGGAGTCGCGGGGTGCTCGTCAGAGACTTCGAAGAGCGACCCGAGTGCGAGCGTCTCTCAGGGAGAGACGGCGAACGGTGAGAGCAAGCAAGCTGCTGCGGGCACTGCGAGCGTTGACGATGTGAAGGCGGCGCGGGCTCGATTAGATGCGCTCGGTGTTGGCGCGAGCTACGCACCGAAAGACGGCGGGCTCTTGAAGGAAGTCGTCGTTAAGGACGGCTCGGCGCTGACGGCGGAAGACATCGCACTCTTCGGCAAGTTGTCGGATCTTGAGAAGCTGCAGATCTTCAACTGCCGCGCACTCAACGATGAGATCGCTGCAAAGCTCGGTGACCTCAAAGGCTTGAAGGCACTCGCGCTGACGAACTCGACGATCAATGACGCAACGGTCGAGCTGATCGTGAAGTCGTTCCCGGCTCTTGTTGATCTCGACCTGTCCTCGAACACCAATCTGACAAGCGGCGTGCTCAAGACAATCTGCCAATTGACGAAGCTGCAAAAACTGGCGCTGGTGCAGAACCGCTTCAACGACATCAGCACGCAGCAACTCGCATCGCTCACCGAACTTCGGTCGCTCGACCTGCGCGGCAATATGGAAGCGGGCGACATGACGCTCGAAGTCGTCGGCAAGCTGCCGAAGCTGGCGGGCTTCAAGCATCGCAGCACGGCGGTTAACGACTCGGGAATGGAGTACCTCAGTGCGAACCAGTCGATCGAGTCATTGTTATTACAGGACTTCGTGATCACCGATCAGTCCGGTCCGCATCTGGCAAAGCTCAGCAAGTTGTCGCAACTGGAAGTGTTTCGCTGTCAGGGCTTCGGCACTGAGGGCGTGCTGGCGCTGAAGGGAATGGGGCTCACGCGACTGACGTTGCGCGACTTGCCGAACATCGACGATCGCGCGTTCGAAGTGTTCGATGATCTGCCGAAGCTGCGCCGCCTCTATTTGCACGAACTGACGTCGATCGGCGACGCGGGGTTGAAGCACTTAGAGAATCTGAAGGCGCTCGAGGTGCTCGATATTTGGACGATCCCGCAACTCTCGGACGCGACCCTTGATGTGATCGCCGGACTGCCGGCTCTCAAAGAGTTGACGTTGCGAACGACGGGCCTGACGGATGCCGCTATCGACAAGTTGCTGGCGATGTCGAACCTGCAATCGCTGACCTTCAAAGAGAACGGCTCCGTCTCGGCAGACGCCGCGAAGAAGCTGTCGAGCAAGAAATGGGCAAAGCTCGATCTCGGCGGCGGTCCCGATGCGGATGCCGGGAACTAGTGCGTCATCAAAAGATTGAGTCGGGCAGCAGTCCTCAGTCGCTATGCGACTGAGGGACTGTCGGTGACGGGCTTCTCGACTTCGTAGCATAGACGCTTACGTGCGTGCTGCGTCGCCGTCTGCTGGGAGCCTGTCCGAGTAGCCGATAGTCGTGGTTCGCTCCGCGAACCAACGCTTTCAAGCCAAATGAATGACGCTGGTTGTCAACATCGGACGTTGGTTCGCGGAG
>CAZNMS010000184.1:0-15433 GCA_964573505.1 uncultured Planctomycetaceae bacterium
CATCGACTCGATCTCGGTCTCCCATTGCAAGAACACCGACGAGGCTTCGGGAGACAGTCTCAAGAGAACCTCAGACTCATCGACCGCGAGTCGCTCAATCAATCGCTCGTAGGCGGCCTTGATGGCGAGAGGAACTGCCGGAGGTGCGATCGCTCGTTGCCCGATCCAAGTTCGTGGTGCCGCATACAGGAACCGAGCCAGCAAGCCGCGACCTCGAAACGCTGCATTCGATGCCAACGAATCAATGACCTGCGGCTGAATCGCATAAGCACAAGTCAGAGCAGGACGCTCGATCGAAAGACTGGGACGCGAGACTCGATCGACTTGCAAGAAGTCACCCGAATGCCCCATGAGATAGACACCGAACTGCGGCATCCCCGACTTCGAATACATTCCCGCCATGAGATCAAAGACACCGCCCTCCGGCGACGCGCTCATGATTCGACCGCCTTGCTGCGACAGCATGATGCCGAGCTTCTCGCTGGTGGCATCGTCGACAATCAATCGCGGCTCAGCAGGTTCGGGAAGCAGAGCGAGTTGCTCGGCAATCTGAGTCGCGGAATGTGCCGCATCGCTATCTCCCTTCTCTGCCGCTCGTTTCTCCAAATGAGCCAGCCTCTTTTCGAGCTGACGACGTTCGGAGTTGAGCTTGGCAATCGTGGGGCGAGCTTCGGCTTGAAGTCGCTTCTGAAGATCAGCCAATGGCTTTTGAGCATCGCTGAAGACCGCGCTCTTGCGATTACCCGGCTCCAGCAAGACGCATGCAAACAAGTTGGTCGGTTCGACCCATCCCGGACGCGGTTCAAAACTGACTCGTCTGGCAATCGCCCCGGCCACCATTGCCAACGCCAGCAGAGCAGCCAACTCGGGCGGCGTTTGTGTGGCGTAAGACTCGGCCTTCACCCAATCACGCAAAACATCCGGCAACGCATCGACTGGAAACTCGGGAAGTTCGAAGCTGTCGAAGTCTTGAAACTGCGGCCATGCACCTGCTTCAAGAGTGCCAATTTGACCGTTCGATACTTCTGCTCGTCCTGCTTCAGAGACCGGTAGCGACGCGAGATACGAGTCGATCGCCGCGCCAGTAATTGCTGAAGGCTGATGACCATTAGCGAGAACATCATCAATGCCCTTGCCGAAGGACTCGTCCCAGACTTCGACGACAACTTCAAAGCCTGCCGCGCGACACTCTTGAACCAGATGAAAGACTGCATTCGCAACGTTCTCATTGGTCGTGCGATCGCTATCCAAAGAGACGAGCACACGATTGGCATTGAGTTGCTTGAGCACGGGCAAAGCTCGGTCCCACATGCCAGCGCCGGGGATGGAGATCGTGAGGATGCCACTCAATTCGGTCGCGACATCGGCTTTCAATTCTCCTTCCGTGACTCGCACAACCTCGGACATCAACGACTCATGCAATGGAACATGCACCGCACAGTCCGCCTTCGGGTATTCGACGCCGTCTCGCTGGATGCGTTCGAGTCGAGACTTCTTGGAAGCACTGAAGTAGAGGTACTTCGGTAGCTCCGAGTCGATGTTCTTGTTGTCGCTTGAGTCATCACGTCGGACCTTCAATGCGACGATCTGCCCTTCGCCGTTGCGCACTGGAACAACAATTCCACTCAACTGCGGGAAGCGAGCGATACCTCTCGCATCTCGCATCAGTCCCGGCACAAGCAGCGTGAGGTCATCGAACGACGTTGTTTCGAGACCCGTGACTTTGCCGGACTTCAGCGCGTCATCAAGCCACTTCGCGATCATTCCGCTCTTGCTATCGAGCGTGACGTACTCATTGCGGTTGATCACCGCTTCGCCAAGACCTCGGCGTTTGAGTGCTTCCAGATGCTCCGGCTTGAGCGGCCACTTACTTAGCCGCTTGATGATGGCGCGATAGATCCGGTCTCGAAGCTGTCGGGCTTGATCTGATGGTCCCGCCGTTTGTTTCGTGCTCCGATTGAGTCCCAGATATTTGGCCAATCGAGCGATGGCTTCTCGCGTATCGCTTGTCAGCAACCATGCGGCGGTCGCAATGCCATCCGCATGTTTGCCGCACCGATTGCAGACCGTTCCGCCCGTCGATTCAAAGTCGTCGAACGAGCGGAAGCGATCTTTGCCGCCACACTTGGGACATGGTCCGTGTTGACCGTTAAAGACATCGGACGCGACTCCAGCGATGCCCGACAACACGGTTGCCCATCGTCCGCGCGCGTTGAGCTTGATCTCGTCAATGAGTGACATCGACTCCCTTTCGTGTTGGAGCCAATGGCTACAGTCCGAGCCGATCAAGTTCTTCACCCGCAGCCATTGCACGAGCGGACAATGCAGGCTGCTTCGCTGCTGGTTCCTCACCCTCTCCCGAGATGAAGTCTTCAAGGTCGCGAACGAGCACGAATCGTCGACCGCCGACCAAGATGGTCTTGAGCATGCGACCGCGCGCTCCTCGCAATGCCCAGCGCCATACAGTGGCGACGTTGACATTGGCTCGCTTGGCAGCGCTGGTCAGTGAGAGACGAGGTTCATCGAGAATGCTTGGCTGAGTCATGGTTTTCCTCGGAGTGCAATGAAGTGCCGAAAGGCGTCATCAACTGCGAGGAACTTCAAACCAATGCGATGGCTCCGAATATGCGCTCATCCTGCGCTCATTGTGCGCGGATCCTGCGCGGATCATTGCTACTTCAAGGTCACATCATCGACTTGGTAGCACGAGCCGGGTGCCTCCGTCTGGGCCGGGCTTCGAGTCCAAGAGCTTCTGAAGACATGACGGAAGTTGCTTCCTAATTCGCCGCACCTGAGCGGTTTCGAAATCAATCAACGGCAACCGATTTCGCTTCACATATTCGCCTTGGTGTTCACTGAGATATTTCAAGTATCGAGCAGACACATCGGTCTTAAGTGGAATTCTTTCTCCATCGAGCATCACGGTTCGAGTCGTGATGTCGACCAAGATTCGAGCATGCGTTGCTTCATCCTCAGCTTGCCGTTGCTTTCCCGGTTTGCGGGGAGGCAATGGCGGTTGGCTTCGAAGTCGCTCGACGACCGTTGAGACGGGCAGGAGTTTTGAACCAAAGACGGGGTCACTGACTGATTCATTCTTGATCCAGCGTTCAAGGACTTTCGCTGTCTTGCGATCCGATTCGGTAATGAGTTCAGGGAACCGATAGTGCGCCGCAGCACGCAACTGCTGCCAATTCGGGTCAGAGTCCTCTTTGACGCTCATTCGCCGCCGCGTCTCTTTCGCATGATCAATAAGACCATGTGCGAGATACTGATTTGCCTGTCGAAACGGAGCGATTGCAGCTTGAACGGATTCGGCAACACACCGCTTGCACGGGCGGTTCAGGACGTCGAGGTCGTCACAAAGGTCGTCCGTCTCCCATTCGCGGCCACACGCCGGGCAGGCATCCCCATTGAGCTTGGGACGACTCAAGGACAACTCAATCTGCATCGCGCTCAAGATGATCGGCAATCGGCAATTCTTCGCACTCCGACTAAACGCCGTCCAACGGCGTGCGAGTAGTTCATCTCGTCGCTCTGTTCCCTTCGACACGGACTCGAACACGTCAATCACGCGAAGTGCCGACTGAATCGCAGCCTCGTGCGCTGTCTCGAATGTCTTCTTGCTGACGAGGACAGGCTGCGCTCCGCTCTTAAAGACATCGAAGACATTGCGACCAACTCCTTCGGCAACTTGTTGCCACCGACGACGAGACTTGAATGCCGCGTCGATCAGACTCAACCCGGAAGCGATTCGGACGCGCGGCGAAGCCATCTTCTTTGCCCCAGCAGCGGGCAAGGCTTTGCATGTCGATGCAAAAAACGATCGCAACTCTTGAGCAGCCAAGAAGCACTCACTGACGACTGCATTCAACTCACGCATCGTGCGATCAAGCTGGCTCGAATGTGCCTTCGTGGAAGGTGCTGACATGGGATGGCCCTCGGTGAGTCCTTCAATCGGAGATTCGGTGATTGCCCGAGGGATCATCAAACAGCAATGTCGAAATCGGAAGCAAAGGCTTAACGCTGGCCGGGAATCCAATCGGTTTCGATGAATCCCTTTGCGATCAACCCGCTGACGTCGGGCAGGACTTTGTTTGTCCTCACCGCACAACTGACTTCGTATTTTAAGGCGGGAATCAGACAGTGAATCTGAGTCGTGCAAATCTCCTTCAATTGTTCGTCGGCGCGACGATCCTGCATGACGATCTCAAATCGTCCAATCATCTTGAGGATCACTTCCAAACGAGGAATGCCTGAAACCCGTCCGATGTCCAACGCTTGCTGATACCACGTGCGAAGATCGACGGGCACGATGGCTTCGAGACGTTTCAGCCGTTTGGCAAAACCCATGACGTCACCTTGCCTCTCGTAATGGATGCATCCAGTCATTCGACTTGGCCATTCACCGTCTTTGAGATCAAGCGTTCTTCTAATTCGACGAGACGCTTCTCGATGCTCAAGACCTCACGCAGTTTGATGGACTGCTCCAGAACGGCACGGGCAGCGCCCAATCGAACTGCGGGCGGCGATGATCGCTGCATCAACTCACTCAACGTGTCGACGGCTTCACTCATCACAACACCGAGCCGGGACGCCTGAGTTTCGAGAATCTGCTCTCGATAAGCAGAGACTCGAACACGGAACTCAGGAGTTTCGAGCCAACGAGCGACCGTTCGCGGTGAAAGACCTGCGTTGAGCGCAGCGTCCTTTTGGTTCTTGCCAGATCCAAGAGCCTCGATGACGACGAGTTCTCGACTTTGTCGTGTTTGAGCAGACATTGCGCGACATCCTCCTGATGCGATGAAGAACGGAAGCACTCAGCCAACTTCGGCCATGATCTTTCGAGCCGCATCGAAATCGCGCTCGGCATAAACTTGAGTCACGTCGGCGGAGCTATGACCGAGCACGACTTGAGCCGCCTCAAGTCCGAACTGACGTCGCAGCCAAGTTGCTCGCGAGTGCCGGAGCTGGTTCGGTGCCCATGACTCGATACCGGCCAATTCGCACGCGCGGGCAATCGTCCTTCGGTAACTCGTGTTGGTGTAGCACTGACCGGGTTGCCGTTTCGGAGCCTTCTTGCGTCGGTTCTGTTGGCTCGGTTGAACTCGCGTCTTGCGGTTCTGACGCTTGGTTGCGTTGCGATTGGCTTGTGCTTCCGATGGTGAAAAGCAGAAGGCTTCTGCCGGGCGATTCTCAAGCCACTGATTCAAGATCGCTTGAGCCTTTGGCCCAACAAAGATGACTCGGTCGCGTCCGTGATGCTCGGTCTTATGAGTCGCGGGAACGTATTCCCAAACATCGCCGTCGCGCTTCACATCGCATGGTCGCAACGAGCAGATCTCACCGGGACGGCAGCCGGTCAGAAGTTGTAGGCGAATCATGTCGCGCACTTGCGGAGCGACGAACGGCAAGACGGCATTCACATCGTCTTGGGCAACAGGCTTCACTCGCTCGGGTTCTCGTGCCTCAGAACGGCCGCGCCGAAGCCCGCTCACACCTTGCAGTGAATGCAGGACCGAGCCGCAAAGCAGTTCATTTTCGACCGCCCATTTGAAGACGCGACGAACACGCCCGACTCGCTTGTTGATCTCGGAACGGCACCATCCCTTCGCAATCATGGCCTCACGAACGGCCTTCAGCTTGAGTGGTGAGAACTCCGCCGCCGCTGTCGTTCCATAAAGCTCCCGCAGGACTCTCAATGTGTCTTTGATGAGCCCCAACTCACTCGTCGACTTTCCGTTCTTGACGTAGTAGCCCTCCGCAAATCGGAAGTAGGCCAAGATCAACTCGTTGATGGAAAGCCCCGCAGAAGATCGTGCGGCGTTGCATTGGGGAGTTGTCCCAGTCGCGAGCCATTCGGCAATCAAGCGACGGTAAGCCTCATTGGCAACCTCGGTGCCGAAACGGCCCAGATAAAAGTCTCGACCATCAAGACGAACACGAGCTTGATTGGTGGCTTTGTGATGCACCAAAGCAGGAATGCGGACGCGATTGTTGAGCATGAGAGCGGTCCTTAGAAACCGCCGGCAGGGTAGTACTACCCTCGCCAGCACGCTGTTTCTGTCCGCTCTGACAACCGCTGTCAGGTATGCAAGTGACGCATTCGACTGTACTTACGAAAAATCGGAGTGACAGGATTCGAACCTGCGACCCCCTGGTCCCAAACCAGGTGCTCTAGCCAAGCTGAGCTACACTCCGTGCCGAAGCGGGCGGGACTCTAGGTCGCTCTATTTGGACCGTCAATCTGCTTCGATACCAGATCCTCATCAGTGAGTTCGAAACTGGCCTGAAGGAAATGCCGGGAGTTGGGGTGTTCGTGAAATGAAAAGACTGTTGCGCTTCCTCGTGCGGTTACCGACGCAGCGTGCCAGATGCGGAGGAGCGCAATTGTTAGCGAATCATGGAAATCGTTTCCGCGGAGCATCAAGTCGCAGTTATCGGCCATCGCTCCGTCCGTTTGCCGCAGTCGCCGACGGTGCCTGTTCCGGTTACGCGACGCTCGGCTGATAGTGACCCAAGGTGCCGTTCTGGGTTTGCGTGTTCGCGGCGATGGGTTACAGGTTGGACGGGGGAAATCGTCGCAGAACTTGAACGACAAGGAGGTCGATCATGGCTCAGGTGCGGATGTCTGTTTCGGCGGAAGATGCGGCTCAGCTTGCGGTTCTGGCCAAGCAGTTGCGGGAGAGTCTCTTTGGCAATGGGGGCGTTCCCAAATGGGGCACTAAATTCTCCGAGATCGAGGCTCGGGCCATGTCTGCCGGACTCGAACTCGCTCGGCAGATCATGCTGCAGGCTGCCAGCGAGCAGGCTTTGGGTAAGCCTCCGGCTCAGTCGCTGGCCACTCCCGACGGGACGGCCGATCTTGTCGGGCAGGCCGACGCCGTCATCGAGACGCCGGCTGGCACCGTCAATTGGAAGCAGCCCAAAGCCCGCCTCACGAAAGTCAGCTGTGGCTGACTATCGCGTCTGCCCTTCTTCCTCCCGCATTGGTCGGCGGGCGGACTTGATTCCCTGGCATGGTTCACGATGAGGTTGCAGAGCCGCGCCCGTCAGGAAGCGGAATCCATTTTGAACTAGCCAAGAAACCGCTTCCTAACGGGCGCGGCTCTGCGACCCAACGCGAGAGCGAAATGAACCTCGCCGATTCCCTCAGGCTCAGGCGCTGGGTCTTGATCCCGATCAAGAGCTGTCACCTTCGTTACAGGAGAAGGTGGTCTTTCTCTCGACGGTGCTCAAGTCGTTCCCACAGGCCGCGTTGTCTTGTGAGGCGTTGCTGGATCTCGTCGTCAGTCGAGAACGATTGGAGCGGCTTGCTCAGCGAGTTGGCGGCGAGCTCGTCGAGCAGCGGCGGCAGCAAGTGGCTGCCGCACGTGATCTGACGTTGAAAGAGCGTTGCGACGGGCCAGTAGGAGTTATTCCACCTGTCGCCTGCGCTGTGACGGGCGATGGTGGACGAGCACAACTCGCAAAGCCACGAGAGGGTTCGAAGAGCCATTGGACCGAGTTCAAAGCCGGCCTGCTGCTGGAACTGGGAAGTCATCAGGACGCGAACGACCCCTCGCTGCCGGATGGCGCCCCGTGCCCCGAGGTTCCTGGCTTCTTACTCAACTTCGAGCGCGTTGAGACGCTCACGAAGGAGATGGCTCAGCTCGCGTCGAGCCCTGTAACGACTCTTCCAGAGAACTCGAACAGCAAGCCGCTCGAAGAATCAGAAACCGCGAAAACAGAGGCAATTTCGCAGTTATTATCCGCAGCAGCACAAGCCACACAAAAGCAACGTCGGACGACTCGCGATCTGCCGCTGAGCCCTCGAATCATCGCATTGAGGCGACGCGGCGTGAGGGAGTGTTGGAATTGTTCCATCCCAAGTACGCCGCGTTGACGGCAGCGCGCAATGGCCAGTCGCCTTACGCAATTTGGTACTGCGCGAGTTCATGGAAGTAGCTTGATTCTGCGTAAAGGTCTTCGAACGCTCCGGTGCGCGAGATTTGGCCGGAGTCGAGAACGTAGATGCGATCGGCGTCTTTGATCGCGCTCAGTCGCTGGCTGATCACAATGCGCGTGATCTTGCGACGCCGAATGCTCTGCGCGATGTGCGCTTGAGTGCGGTTGTCGAGAGCGCTGGTGGCCTCGTCGAACAGCAAGATCTTCGGACGTCCGGCGAGGGCTCGGGCGATGAGCAGACGCTGACGTTGGCCCCCAGAGAATGTTGTGCCGCCTTCGTTGATGACCGAGTGCAGGCCCATCGGCAGGCGTTTGATTTCGGCTTCAAGGCCAGCATCTCGAACGGCTTCCCAAGCGTCGGCTAACGAGATGTTTCGTCCGACCGCGATGTTGTCGAACAGCGTCCCATTACTGATTTGACCGTCGGGCATCACTGCTCCGGTTTGACGGCGGATCGCATTGGGATCGAGACCCGCGAGGTCTTGGCCGTCGTAATAAATCGAGCCGGAGTCCGCGCGTTCGAATCCCAACAGCAGTTTGAAGAGCGTCGATTTCCCCGTGCCCGACGGACCGACGATGGCCACGAACTCGCCGGGATGCACGTCGAGCGACAGGCCATTGAGAATGCCCGGACCATCAGCGCGGTAGCGAAACCAAACATTCTTGATCGAGATCCGGCCGCTCAATTCTCCGGGGTCAGCCTTCGCGCTATCGCTTTCGATCGGAGCTTGTAACAACGGTTCCAGCAAGCGACGTCGCGTCCAATGATCGAGCAAGTTGACGGTGTTCTCGCTGATGTTTCGCACTTCGCTGAGCACCGATCGGAAGACGAGATACACGAGCATAAACTTGCCCAGCGTCATTGATGCGGCACCGCTCGCGACTTGTCCCGACGTTCCCAGATAGTGCGCCGACCCGTGAATGATCAGCATGAAACCCGTTGTGTCGACGAAGCCGTTGATCATCTTCAAGCGATCTTGGTAACGCTGAATCTCGGACATGAGTCGAAGTTGCTCGCCATAACGGACGGCCCAATGGTTGAAGGCACGCTGCTTCGCGCCGGAAACCATGAGCTTCGAAACGCCTTGCACAAGCTGCACGCTCATGCCGAACAGTTCGCTGCTCTTGCGGTTGAGTTCCGCTGACAGAGCACGAATGCGACGACCGTTGAGGAATGCACTCAGGCCCGTAACGAGCATGCCCATTAACGGCACCCAAGCTAATGGGCTGCTCGTGAAATAGGGTGAGCGACTACACAACGTGCCGACCGAAGCGAACATCGAAAACAATGCGTTGATGCCGATCTCGTTACTGAGTTCCGTCACGATCATGACGCGACTGGCCAGATCACCGCCCGAAAAAGAACTCAGGTATTTTTGAGGCAAGCGCAGGACTCGATCCATCACCGCCATTTGAGCGTCGGCAGTGGTTCCCGATTGAACGCGCACTAAGAACAGCCTTTGGCAGACTGTGATGCCCGCGAGGCCGACTCCCAGCAGCGTGAGATAGATCCCGGTGCCGAGTAGTTTGTCGTACCGCGCATTCGGGACGATGTTGTCCATCACCGGCTTGATGGAGCTGGGCGAGATGAAATTGAGGTACATAAACATGGCCCACAGCGCGAGTAGTGCGAGCAGGTCGCGGCGGTAGCGCATTGCGGCATGCACGATCAATCGCACGAACGAAAACTTTTCGTTCTCGGGCAGAGGTCGAACGACATGCACGGCGTTCGGTGCCAGCTTCATGTCGACGGATTCATCGACGACTTCAATCGTTCCCGCCGTTGGGTCGATCAAGACATAGCGATCGTTTCGCCACAACAACGCGACGGGACGATCATTCTCTTGCAGTCGCGCGATCAATGCTCCGTCATCGGTGCGGTACCAATTCTTTGTCAGCAAAACCATCCGCGTTCGAACTCGCGAGGCGTGCATGATGCTGGCCAAGACTTCGAAATGATCGGCGGGCGAGCTGATGGCGCGGCGCGATTTTGTTCGCGCCGACGACTCGTGAAAGTTCAAACCCAGCTCGCGACCAATCACTCCTAACACCGACCATAAGGGCGAGATCCCGCGCGCTGGCGGCACGCCTCGATTCCATGACTCACCAATCAATCGCAGTGCCGCTGCCGATTCGTCTTTGACGAGTGCTTCGCGCGATTGCAGCCGTTCCACTTGATGCTGTTGCGCTTGCTGATGGACTTCGATGAGATGTGACAGAAACAGCGACGTCAGCAGTCTCAGGCCCGCGAGTAGATCGGGAAGCGGAGCGTCTTCGATCTTCACGAACTTGAGCTTGCTGACTTCCAGTGCTTGCAGCCACGACGAACGATCCAACAGCAGCGGCCCTGATTCAGGCTTCAGAGTCTGCTGGCTGCCTTTGACCGAGACATGCCCTGAAACCAATTGCGTCAACCCGAGCTCGGCAGAGACGTTGATGAACTCGCCCTGCGCGATCGAGACCGTTCGATTCAGAGCTACGGGCGTCGACGAAACGGGATTCGCGATCCAATACATCGCCAGCTCATGCACCCAGCGCGAGATCGCGGTGAGATAGGTGCCGGAATGCTCGGCAAGTTGTTCGGCAGGAAACGGCGTGACGGTAGCAGGCGTCTTGGTCACGAGGAGCAAGCGTTTTTGCGGATGGTCTCCGGTAAACACCATGCCGCCCTTCGGCACATCAAACAAGAAGCGCCGCGAGCTTCCGAGTCGACCGTCTTCCAATTCAACGCTGTAGATGCCGACGAGACCGGATTCGACTTTCCACACGATGTCCGCGCGGTCCAACGGCAACATGACGTTGATCAGCAAATGGTGAGTGGTCATAAAAACTACATCGTGTGTTGAAGATGTTGGAGTGCTCTCGACTCAGCGAGTCCCCCGACGCTTGTCGTATGGCTGACGAACTCCAAGTGGCAGCGACCACAGGACAACGAGGGGGCAGGCGCGTCGGAATTGGCTTACGCGTCATCCACCAAACGCGCATACGCGCCTTTGGCCAAGATGAGTTCCGGATGAGTGCCGCGTTCGACCACCTTGCCCTCGTCAAGCACGATGATTTCGTCGCAATCGCGGATCGTGCTCAGCCGATGCGCGATCACGACGCAGGTGCAGCCGCGATGCCTCAAGTTCGTTTCGACCAAGTGCTCCGTCTGCACGTCCAGCGCGCTCGTGGCTTCATCCAACACGAGAATGCGCGGCTCGTTGGCGAGCGCTCGTGCGATCTCCAATCGTTGCCGCTGTCCCGTGCTTAAGTTTCGTCCGCCTTCGCTTAGGCGTCCTTCCATGCCTCCGGGCACAGCAGCCAAAACGTCTTCAAAGGCCGCGTCATGAGCCGCCGCATGCAGCACGGCTGACGTCGCCGTTTGATCCCACAAACTGAGGTTGTCGTGCACGGTGCCTTCGAAGATCGAAATCTCTTGCTCGACCAACGACAGCGACGAGGCCAACACATTCGCCGAGAGATGCTGGCGTCGATGACCATCAAACAAGATCTCGCCCGACCAGGGTTCGTACAAACCGCAGATCAGTCGCGCGATTGTCGACTTACCCGAACCACTCGGGCCGACGAACGCCACACGCTGCCCCGGTTCAATCGTCATACTGAGATTCGATACGAGCGGCGGATCTAAGTGGCTGTAGCCGAACGTGACGTCGCGCAGTTCGATATGACCGCTCAATCGATTTTCAACACTCGCTGCCAGCACCGAGTCCGACATGTCCGCCGGGGTCGTTGTGCATTGAGAATCCGACTCCAATGGATACTCCAGCACGTCGTCGAGTCGGCTTAACTGACCGCGCAGACCTTGCAACGTCGGTCCCAAACGCGCGAACGATTCGAGCGGCGCTAAGAAGTTTGCCAGCAACGATTGAGTCGCGATCAACATGCCAATCGTCATGCGACCGTTGATGATCTCGTAACCGCCGAGCATGCACGTCGACGTGAATGCCAGCGATGTCAGCAAGCTCGGCAAAACACCGAGCGTATGCATCGACATATCGGAGTGCTGTCGCGCCGCGCTGGCTTGAGCCAACTTCGCCGACCACTTCGCAAAGAAGACTTCGTCGCCCGACGACTTCAACGTGTCGATCGAGCGTAACCCCGCGAGCGTTGTTCCGGTGAGCTGGCTCGCTTCCCGCGACATCTTGGCATCGGCCTCGCCGCGACGTTTCAAGATCCAACGAAACGAGAACAACATTGCGGCCGCAAGGCTCACGGACACCAGTGTTAGCGGCACGCTGTAGCTCAGCATGACCGCTGCGTAGAGCGTCATGCTGACCAGATCGAGCGATGGCTTTGCGACCTTGAGCGCGATCGTTTCGGCCACGCGGTCGTTGAGTTCCAGTCGACTGGAAATCTCGCCGGGAAAGCGTTGGGTGTAGTAGCGCGCTGGCAATTGCATCAGCCGTTGAAAGAACTGCGTCTTCATGCGCCCGGCGAGGTTGATACGCAGGCGGCGTAAGCATTCGTTTTGAAAATGCAGCAGCACCATCTGCACGACGAGCACGGTCGCCATTCCTACGACCAACGGACGCAGCCAGTTGTCGTGCCCTTCAATGATGACGGTGTCGACATAGACCTGCACAAAGCTCGGAAGAATCACGTTGGGCAATGTGAGCAACACACTGACGAGTAGCGCGAAGATCAACGTCGACTTGTTCTGACTCAGACGTCGAGTCAGCCCCGCCCAATCACTTTGTTTCTGACCGCCCGGTTTGAAATCCGCGCGCTTATCGAAGGCAAAGACAATCCCGGTGTAGCCCGCTTCAAACTGCCGCAAGGACATCGTGCGATGTCCCGATGCCGGATCGTTGATGAACACCGATTGGCCATCGAATCCTTCAACGACGAAGTAGTGGCTGAATTGCCAAAAGACGATCAGCGGCAACGGCATCGTCGCGAGCTTGTCGGCTGGTTTGCTAAAGGCTTTGCAACTGAGGCCATACTGCCGCGCGACTTTGACGATGTTCGACGCCTTCGTGCCATCGCGCGACACTCCGCATTCTTCGCGCAAGACGGGCATCGAAACGACGCGACCAAAGTGCTCCAACACAATCTTCAGGCACGCGACGCCGCACTCGACCGACTCCAGTTGGAGCACCGTTGGAGTCCGCACACGCTGCGATGAGTTTGTAGTTTTGGTCGCTTGAGTCATGTCGTTGAAGCTACTTCTTGAAGCGTGCCTTCGTTTGTAGTGCCGCGATTCATGAAGTCGGGCACATGACCCAAACCCGATCAATCGGGTCACGACGAGCAACGGCGCGCTGTCGTACTAACCTGAGAACGGGAGTCCGGTAGTAAGTATTACTCCCCTCGGCCCTGAGCACCGGCGTCATCACAGTTTCGGTTGCACATCGTCCTTCTCTCCGTAGAGCCACGTTCTCAAGAACGGCAACACGAACGTGATGGGAAGGCGTTCTTCGATCGTCGCTCGCGAGATCGTTGTTGTTCCCGCAGAGAAGGTCAGATCGGGACCGGGGCCGGTCCAACGAAAGCCACTTTGAGATGAAGGGTCTTGCTCCAAATCCATCTCGACTTCGATCGCGCCACCTTGCTTGAGCAGTGCTGCGGCGAGTTGATCATTCCCGATCATGCTGGCGGCGGATTCTTGCGTGACGGGGAATGAAGAGATTCGCGTCACGCGTCCCTTGATGCTGCCGTAACGCTCGCGCTCGATCGTTGCCGGAGTCACATAAACCGGATCGCCAACCTTCAATTGCTTCCCATCCTTCACGCTGAAGTAGGACAGATTCTTCAGTTGATTGTTGGGGCTATCGACTGCGATCAACGCGACTTTGGCTCCGTTCTTGACCTCAGCACCACTCGGCACGCTCAACGACAGGATGCGCCCGCTGTGAATGCTGATGATCTCCTTTTCGAACCCGAGCTTGTAGCGCGCTTGTTCGAGCTTCTCGTCCAGAGCCCGCTTTTCGCCCTTGCGCATGATGCGATTTTGGAACAGCGATTGGACGAGTTTCGTTTCTTGCAAATCGAGTTCGAGTCGTTGCAACTCAAGGTCGGTCATGCGAGCGCTAAAGACTTGCCCCTTGCGATCTTCTTCGAGGTCGGCCAGTTCCAGTTGTTTGATCTGTACTTGCAGGTCGGCCAGCTTCGACTCATGCGTGATCAAACTGCTTTCAATCGCCAACACGGTCTCGCCCGAAGCCAATCCTTGAGCCTGCAGTTCTTTGATCGTCGCAGAGCGTCGCTTGAAGGCTTCATTGAGATTCTCAGCCATGAGCTTTGATTGCGCGAGGTTCTCGCGCTGTTGCTTCGTCATGGCGATGCGCGTCGTCGTGAGCTGCGAGTTGAGCTGACTCTCCTTCTCCATTTGCTCAGCGACGAAGCTGCGTTTCTTACGAATGCTCGCGAGTTCTGATTCCTCGCGTTGTCGATCTAGCTCTTCGAGTTGTTTGTGATTGGCTGCCATCGCCGCTTGTCGTGCTTCGGCAAATCGCACTTCCGAATCATCAGGTTCAGTCGCGACAGCGAGGACTTCATGCTTTTCGACGTGCTGTCCTTCGCGGACTTTCCATTCGAGTTGCATGGCTCCCGTCGAATGAATGGTCCGCACATTGCCCGGTGCGATGAGAATCCCGAATCCTTCCACCGAGACCGGGACCGCAGCCACGCATGACCAAATGACGAACCCAAAGCAGAACACAACGACGCCTGCAAATGCCAGCCATGTGCGCCCGCTGATGACGACCATCAAGCGATCCAAATCGTCGGGCGACTTCAATCGATCAAGCGTCTCTTGACGCTGAGCGGCCGCAGAGTTCGTGGAAGCAGTGGGCAACTTAAGACCTCATTCGATACGTCAGTGTGATGCATGCATCTCGTTTAACCCGCAGCCGCAGGCGAGGATGTAGGATTAATGACATCCCTCGCCTACGGCTGCGGGTTAAACGAGGAAGCTGCGAGCGAAGCGTTTTCTCGTCGCCGAATTCCGAGCGAAGCTCGGACTACGAATTCTTGAGTTGATCCAACATCCATCGAAACCGCGCTCCTGCGATCACGACGTTGTCGAGCACATTGACTTCGATCTCGTCTGGGCTGCGCGTCTTCTCATCGAGCTCTTGAGTCCCCTGAAAACCGAGTCCTGAAACTCGATGCCGGAAACGATGCGCCAGAAAGACGGCGAGTGCTCGATAGAAGCGTCCGGCGAAGCCTTCATCGGTCTCAAGCTTCGGATGCAGGGTCAGATGCGGGATATCGAGCACTATCGCAGGCTCTTTACCTTGAACGGTCGCCGTCGGAGGTCGTGAGTCCAACAAGGAGACTTCGCCGACGATCTCACCGGCGCCCACTTGGTCGACTTCGAGCGGCTGGCCATCTTTCTGAATAACGATCGCCAGCTTGCCATCCAGAACGACGAACAACGATCCGACCGGAACTCCTTCAGTAATGATGGGCTCGCCGGGCGCGACCTTCCGCTTTCTCCCCGCGACAACCAGCCACTCAATGTCGGTGTCGGCGAGTAGTCCGA
>CAZNMS010000185.1:0-15344 GCA_964573505.1 uncultured Planctomycetaceae bacterium
TGCTGACCAGCACCGCCACTCCCTTGCCGCGTCGCTCCAGCACGATGCGTTCGCCTTGATAGGCCACTCGATTCAGTGCATCCGCAAAGTTGTCCCGAATCTCCGCCACGCTGATGCCCATGAGCATGCTCCTGTGAGAACCACAACGAAAACCGTTCTTGTACATGATCGGCTTAAACGGCTTGAGGGGCAAAAACTAAGCTGTGTCGTTCCTGCTTGCTTGCAGTGCCGAGTCCCGTCAGTCGCCGTGAGTTTGTTGCGTTGCCGGTCGCTCGGTCCAAGAGGGATGAAGCTTTCGTAGAGCGAGCACGTTGTCTCAACGCGGTCCGTCTCGGGAGCGTTTCACTGCGGCCACGTTGCTGATTCTCACGCGTTCGTTCGCGCCCCGCTCCTTGAGTTGCTCGGCACACTTCAGATGGCCAGCGAGGCATCGCCCCAGACGTTTAACCGCGCCCCTCTGGGAAGCGCTTTTGAGCTGCGGCCGCCCATCGAAAAAGCGTTCCCAAAAGATGGCGACCGCTAGGCTGCGACCCGCTGGAGAGCGCATTTGAGACCGCACCGTGCCATCGAAAATCGCTCCCCAGAGGGGCGCGGTTAAACGTCTCTCTCCGTGCTCCGTTCCTCGCTTCGCTACTTGAGCTTGATTGCCTCCGGCTACTTGCCTGGAACTGCGGCCAAGCGAAAGCCCAAGTCGTTGATCCGGCGCGAGGGCGAGTACCTGCTGCGGCTCGCCGAACGCAAAAAAAACCGACGTTGGAGTCGTACCAGCTCCCGCCCCGGTACCACCGGTTCGAGCCTGTCGACGGCCCCTGAGGATCCGTACCGCCAGCCAGCTTCGAGCCGTACCAATCCGCAACCCACTCCGACGCCAATCCCAACATGTCTTTCAAGCCCCATGCATTCTCTTTCTTCTGACCGACGGGATGTGTCGCGCTGCCCGAGTTGCCGCCGTGCCACGCATAGTCGCCCAGTCGACCCTCGTCGTCTCCCCAGTAGAAGCGTGATGTCGTTCCGGCCCGGCAGGCGTGTTCGCATTCGGCTTCCGTTGGCAGCCGTATCAACAGCCCGGTGGCTTCAGGGATCGACTTCATCAGTCCGTTGAGCTGACCGATGAACTCGACCGACACGTCATGATTGACGTTGTAGACAGGGTGCTGTGGACATTTGCCATATCCGCTCCAGTCCAATGAGCGGCCTCCGACGGCGGTCCACAAGCCTTGTGTCACTGGTGTCTCCAACATCCAGAGGCCCTGGCTCAGCGTCACGTCGACTTGATCCTCATTGTCGCTTCGGCCTTCTTCATTCTTCGGGCTGCCCATCTTGAATTTGCCAGCAGGGCACCAACGCCAGCGGGTCTCGATACCTTTGATCGGGATGACCAGCGATGCGCCGGGTTTGAGGAGCTTCTCAGGGTACCCAATGAGACCAGCGCCGCTGATCTTGAGCATGTCGGGAAGTGGTGTTGCCTTGCCGCTGCTGGCGCGAGCGGCTCCGGCGGCGTATCGAGTTTGCTGCTGCTTGAGCTTCCCGATCTCCTCACGCAGCTTGATCAATTGCGGATTGAGTTCGGCCATTCCCAACTCACGTTCGTCGTCATGCAAACGCTGCTTGGCAACGATCTGCTGCTGCAAGCCATCGTGCTGAAACTTGTCGGCGAAGTCGGCTTTCTTCAGCGCCGCAGCAAGCACCGGCTCGGCTTGAGCAAGCACGGCAACTTGCACGGACCGAGCCTGCGCCAACTCGGCATCCTTTGCTTTGACGAGAGGATGTCGCTCCTCGTACCGATCCGGAGCGATCAACGCCTTGCGATCAGCTTCAAGATTGAGACAGATCTGCCGGTGCTCGGCTTCGAGTTGTCGGTATTCGCTGCCGGCTTCCATGAACGCCTGCTTGGCGGCTTCCCAGTCTTGCGTGTTGAGCTTGCCGAGCGACTTTTCGATCGCGGCCAAACGCTCATTGAAGGGAGGTAGCATGGACGCCCACGTCTGTGCTGCCGGCGTATTAAGTGGTTGGAACCAAAGAGAATCTTGGCAGGAGCTTCAACGACGAATGCTGTTCGAACAGCCGGACCATCGAAGCCCACGTCCATGCTACTTGCAGCTCATGGCGGTCGGATTCACTTCGGACTTGCGACCGAAGTAGCTGTCGAAACGCTCGGCGACCGGTCGCGTGTCGGCGTCGACTGGGATCTCATGCGGTGTCGCCTGACCGTCAACGAGCTTCTGCACGGTGCGAATCCGCTTCTCGACTTGCTGAGCAAGCTCCTTCGCTTGCTTCAGCTTCGAGCCGTCGAACGAGATGTCCTGCGCGTTGCTCGCGAGTTCGATGAGCTTCAGTTCGCCCTCCAAGGACTCTGCCTTCTCGACCAGCATCGAATGCTGCCGCTGATACTGCTGAATCTTCTCGGTCGCAGCGGACAACGTGCGGCGGCGGGCTTCGAGCAGTTTTTCCTTAGCCTGCAATTGAACGGCGTCATTCTCGAAGCGTTCGAGGCGGCGATTGAGATCGAGTTCCACTTCGGTCTTCGAGAACGACCGCCCTCCGAACTCGTGCGTGCCCGACTTTGAGTCGAGTGCCTTTCGCAGCTTCTCCATCTGCGAGCGTGAGTCGTGCTGAGCTTGCTGCATCGTCTCGACTTCGCGCTGGAGGTACTCGACCTCGACATCGAGCTGAGCCGCGACTTTTTGATTGGTTTGAATCTCGGGGATGAGATCCCGCGTCAGTTGTTCGAGTCGCTGTAATTCAAATGTCACAGGCACGGCATCGCGTACGGTCTCCCCGACAGCATGTTGAGCCGTGCGAACAAAGCTCCAAATGGTTCCGGCCCTAACCGTCGAGACCAAGAGCACTGTCCCCACCAACAATGTCACCGGCTTCGAAAACGTGATCTGCATCATGATCGCCAACTCCACATCTCTGAGGTTCTGTGTTCTCGCGAGTTCAACCCTTCGAACTCGCACGCCTCTGAGTGCCGGATGGATCGCAAATCTTTCACACGATGGCAGACGATTTTTTTGAGAAGCGTGTTCTTCGTGAGCCGAGATGCCTCGCACGAGCTGACTCGCAGCATCAGAAGTGCGGCACATTTCACGGGCAGGGAACTCACAGCGAGAAGCACGCACTGAGTGGTGCCGTCGGAGTGTTCAGGCTGCTGGCCGGCTTCCAAATGGCGATCAACGAACTCGCCGAATCGCTGCTGACAAGACGCTTAGCCGCATCGCCATTGGCGTGCGATTTCCGTCGGTTGAGCAACGTCATCGCGCCGGTCACGGCTGCACGTCGCGGAGCTGAGTTCGCAATCAGCTCAACGCAACTTTCAAGGCCCGTAAAAAATTGCCGCTCAATCCAAAGAAGTCGACTTCGTTAGTACTTCGACACTTCGCTGAGAAACTCAGCCGGCGCGAAGAGGTTTCGGCACATCAATGGCAGGGGAGCCTCTCGTTCGCATTGGATACGCAGACGCGGCATTCGCTCAGACGGGTGCGAGTAGGTGAAGCGGTTCCTGCAACGAACCAACCTCGCGAGTCCAACCGGGCGCCGTTAGTTGCTTTCGACTCGCGATCAATTCCGACAGCGCCGCCGACACAACTTCACGCTTGGAATCGCCAAGCGGACGAGGCCGCAACTCGAAGACATCACCCGCTCTAGCAAGTTCCTGTGCCACGGTTCGAACGAGTCTGCCATCCCGCATCAATGCAGCATCAGCCGGTTGTTCGACCAACGTCATGATTCGGACTCTTTACGCGTCAGCTAGGAGTTTGCACCTCAGACCGACGAGCTTCAGAAGAGCCGCGTCGAGTTACCGATCGATGTGAGCCGTCTTCATCCGCAGCCGGGCTTTGCCATCCGTAGGAAGCCGTCTTTCATGAGTCGTACTTTCCTGCGGATAGCAAAGCCGAACTGCGGATGTGCCCATGTAAGTCGAATTGCAGGCGAAAAGTCACCAACAACTCCTGCCTCGAAACTTGACACAGAATTCACGAACTCGGGTTTCAAGTGACCTAGTGCCTCAGCGCGGAAGTGAGGTTCTATGAGGCGGCGCTTTTTGCCAATCGTTGGGCGACCCACTCGGCTTCTTCAGGGGAGAATGGCGGACGCAATGGTTCGGAGTAATCGATGTCTTCTGAGTACCGACCGTTCTCATAGATTTGGTCGATCAACGGTTGTAGGTCGAGTAGCACATCTTGATCGGTTGGACGCAACGGAATGGGAATCGCGGGCAAGCGCTGAGTCAGCGGCAAGCGAAACGCCCAACCTTTTTCCCGCACATTCGCGCGGCTAACCCAAGCTTGATAGGTCGTGCGGTCGCGCCGCTTCATGCAGTTCACCGGCATGATCAACGAGCGGTCACCGCCACGAGTCAGGTCAATTTCGACCAAGTTGACATCGCCATCGTGACATTCACGCTGCTTCTGTCGGTACTTCGTCAGACCGTCACCGGGCACCTTGTTGGTAGGACTGATGAACTCGATCACCGTGATGACTCGTCCGCCCGACCGCGCGTCACGAATCTCCATGTAGCGCTGCCTAATTTCGTGTTTCGCCAAATGCACGCAGATGGCCTCCGCGACCGCCGTCGCCGCCCCGCCAGAATCCCGTGTTGGCTCGGCAAGACCAGGCTCGAAGATCGAGACATCCGACCAATGGCACGTAACTCTTCATCGTCCGATGAAACGATCGCTCGTTCTTCGGATCGAGCCAGTAGCCCCGGCGGCAGCAGGCGGTTTAAGGCGTCTCCGGCATAGGTGGTCAAAGACGAATGCACGCCCAACCAACGCTGTTCGAGATACGGGTCCATACCGGGAAAGGGACTTTTCATGACATGACTCTCACAGTTCGAAAAACAGCCCACTCCGAATGGTCGGCAGTGTAATCGCCAACGTCGTTCAAGAGCGGCTTCGCCGCAGGGCGAAAGCAGGGACGACGCCCAGCACTCCAGATTTAATCGCGCGGTGGATGAGAAAGGCGATGGCCAGCAAGTGAAGCCACCCTTCGCGGCGTGAAAGGACCGCTTCAGTAGCATGGGCTTTCTGACCGAGCGAATTTCCTCGCGCCTTTGCGTTGAGAGGCTTTCAAAACGACTTCATCTTGCACGAAGCGTTGCTGTGCAGATTTCGCGGTCGGATCTCACCGCAATCAGGTTTTCACCGTTTCTAAAGCAAGAGGCGAGCAACATGGCGGAACTCAGTGACGTGCTGCGCGAACGATTCGGCTTTACGACGTTTCGACCCGGTCAAGAAGCGGTCATGCAGCACTTGCTGGCGGGGCATTCCGCAGCGGCTGTCTTCCCGACCGGAAGCGGCAAGTCGCTGTGCTATCAGTTGCCCGCGCTGATGTTGGACGGACTGACGTTGGTCGTGTCGCCTCTGATCGCGCTGATGAAAGATCAGCTCGACAAGCTGGACCAATTGGGCATTCCCGCCGCGCGGCTCGATTCAACGCTCGATGCGCAGCAATCCGCCGACGTCATGGCGCGGATCCGCAGCCAACAGCTCAAGCTGCTGTATGTCGCTCCCGAACGATTCAACAACGAACGATTTCGCGAATCGATGAAGCAAGTTCACATCGCGTTGTTCGCGGTCGATGAAGCGCATTGCATCTCGGAATGGGGTCACAATTTTCGACCGGACTATTTGAAGCTCGCGAACTACGCCGCCGATTTTCGAGCCGAACGAGTGCTCGCCTTAACCGCCACCGCGACACCTCAAGTGCTGAGCGATATCTGCAAAGGACTGTCGATCCAGCCAGAGCATGCGGTTCGCACGGGCTTCTATCGTCCGAATCTCGAACTGATTTTTGAGCCGTCGTCGAACCAACACCGCAACGATGATTTGGTAGGCGTCCTGCGTTCGAGGCCGCTGGGTTCAACGGTCGTCTACGTGACAACTCAGAAACGAGCCGAAGACGTCGCCGCGATGTTGGTTCGCAATGGTTTCATGGCGAAGCCGTATCACGCGGGCATCAAAGATGACTTGCGCGCCGCGACTCAAGATTGGTTCTTGGCGTCTGACACCGGCATCGTCGTCGCGACGATCGCGTTTGGTATGGGCATTGATAAACCCAACATTCGATATGTCTATCACTACAACCTGCCGAAGAGTCTGGAGAACTACTCGCAAGAGATCGGTCGAGCGGGGCGCGATGGCTTGCCCGCCATCTGCGAGATGTTGATCGACCTCGATGATCTCAACGTGCTCGAGAACTTCGTCTACGGCGACACTCCATCGCGCGATTCGATTGCGGCGTTGATTGCTGCGGTCTTCAACCAACCGGACGAAGACTTCGATGTCTCGCTGTATGAGCTGTCCTTCGAGACCGACATCAAGCCAATCGTGCTGAAGACGTTGCTGACGTATTTGGAACTCGACGGTTACTTGAAAGAAGGCACGCCGTTCTATTCGACCTATCAATTCAAGCCGCTCGTCAGCTCAAAAGAGATCCTCGATCGGTTTCAAGGTGAGCGACACACCTTCTTAAAGAGCGTCTTTCAGTGCGCGAAGAAGGGCACTACTTGGCTGACGTTGGATCTGCATATCGCGGCGCAGCAACTGAATCAGCCGCGAGACCGAATCGTGAAGGCACTCGACTATTGCTCGGAGAAGCAGTGGCTCGAAGTAAAAGTAGAAGGCGTCCGCAATCGATTCCGGCGACTCCGCACAGCGGAAGATCCCAAAGCCTTGATCGACACGTTGTTTGCTCGCGTGTTGACGCGCGAGCGAAACGAAATCCAACGCTTGCAGCAGGTCGTCGAACTCGCCGAGTTAGGCACCTGCCAAGTGAGTGCCCTGTGCCAGCACTTCGGCGAAACATTGCCCGCCGCGTGCGGTCATTGTTCGGCCTGCCAAGCGGCTAAGGGACTTGAACTCGCCGCGCGTTCGGCCAAAGAGATTGTTGATCGAGACTGGTCACAAGCACTCGCGGCACAGCGTGAGCATGCCTTGCTGAAAGACCCTCGTGCCTTCGCGCGATTCTTATGCGGACTGAGTTCCCCAAAGCTCACCCGCGCGCGACTCGGCGGACATCCAATGTTTGGCCGCTTCGAAGAAGTGCCGTTCGGGATCGTCCTCAATCGCGCAGAAGCCAGAACTTCGCAACATGAGTAAGTCGGTTACAGAAGGCGGCCGCTTATCGAGCCCCGACGCCGCTTGGAAGTAAACATTGAATTTTTGCTAGTTCCAACCTACGGCCCTTCGATGGTGATGGCCATCACCACTGGGCTTGTGATGTCGTTGCCTTTCACGAGGTCGATCGTTGCGATCCTGCTGTAAGCAAATCTGCAATCGCACTCAGTGAGGTTGCTGATTCGCAGGGCGTTGTCGGGGAAGGTCGCGCCATCACAACTCTGACTTCAGCAGCAGTCCAAACTGACGCAGAGTGATGATGGAAAGGCTCTCAACTTGTTTGACCTTCAAGATCTCGTTGTATGCGGTGACTAAGTAGTGCACGCGGCCTGAGATCGCTGTTTGCACGATCGGATCGTCATTGGGGTCGCCGGGGACATAGCGGCGCGAGTGAGGCGGAAGTGGCACCAGTCGTGCAACTCTCAAAACGGCTCGCCGCGCGAGGAACGCAAAACGACGGCCAAAGCCGAGGTCTTCCACCAACGTCTTTGTCAGTTCATTGAGGATGTATTCGGAAACTCGAAATCGGACTCTTCGCCGTCGAGCTTCTTCGATCAGTCGATGTCGCACACCGTCCTTGCGAGTGCAATACGGCATCCAAATCATGGTGTCAGCGACGACTTTCACGGCGGCGCCTCATCACCATTGAGTCGATGTCGTCGTCCGTGATGCCCTCGGCTTGCATCCGAGCAGAAGCCGTCTCGGCTTCGGCATCCCAAAGAACTTTCTCATGTCGCGCGAGCTTCTTCTGAAGCCGCACATAGTCATCCGGCTTGAGCTGCCGAATCTCTTTCACGAGGCCATCGAGCTTTGACATAGGTTGTTCTTCGCTGAATTACCTTCGAAGAGTTAAGAGATAAAGACGCGCCCCTCGCTTTGCTAAGTGCGGCGAAACGAGGGGCGGTAGTAATGATTACGGCGTCAGCAGTTCGACGACATCCCTTCCTACGGCCCTTCGATGGTGATGGCCATCACCACGGGGCTTGTGACGTCGTTGCCTTTGACGAGGTCGATCGTGGCGATCTTGTTAGGTCGCTTCGGGACGACGGTTAGGTAGCGGACTTGTTGGCCTCGGACGGGGTAGGCGAATTTGGATTTGTCGACGTCCACTCGGCGGATGTAGTCGGCGAAGTGCTCGCCGTTGCGCAGGATGTGATCTTCGACTTCTCCGTCTTCGTACTTCAGACGCACCGTCAGGGACGGCGTGCCTTTGTCGCTCGCGGGCCAGCCCCAGCCGCTGATGCCGCCCAGCATGTGAATCAGCTTCGCGGGCGAGTTGCACGGGAGCGTGACCAACTTCGGCATCTTCGGCGGGAGGTTGCCGTTCGTGCCGTGCAGCATGATCGCGTTCGGCACTCTGCCGTCTTGAGGATCCACTAAGACGAATGGCACGCCCTCAAAAATCTTCGGCTTCCAGTCGGCGAAGATCAGCCGTTCGACGTCGTTCTTCTCGTCGAAGAACATGCCTTTGACGCTCGTGATCGTCGCGTACTTGTCGAGCGGAATCGGCAAGAACTTTCCTCGCTGAGTGAGGAACTCAAGCAAGTCGCGCAGTTCGGTCGGAGTGTGCGTCTTCTCGAAACCTTCGGGCATCAAGCTCTTTGGTGACGCAACGAGTTCGTCGATTTCATCGCGCTGCACCGAGTGACGTTTCGCTTCGACGTCGATCAGTTCGATCGCGGTCTTACTCTCGGAAGCCAGCAAACCATTGAGGACTTTGCCGTCATCCGTCACGACGGTGTAGATCCGAAAATTGCCTTCCACCGAGCGGTTCGGGTCGAGAATGTGAATCGCCAACTCGTGCTTCGGATGCACGGCCATGCCGGTGAGGTCAGGACCGATCTTCGTGCCTTCGCCCGAGTGCGTATGGCACTTCGAGCACGTCTTCTTGAAGACCGCTTTGCCCGCGACGGCATCGCCTTGCTTCTCGATCTCGGCCTTCATTTCGTCGATGACCTTCTGACGATCGGGATTCGGCAAGCCTCCGCCCTTCGCCAACATGCTCTTCGCTTTGCCCGAGATCGAACGATCGGGATGCGATGCCAACGACTGCTTCTGTTCGAGCGAAAGCTCATTGAGTTGCAGCTTGCCCATCTCGACGCCTTCGAGCAGCGCCTTCGTCCAATCGGCTCGACCGAGCAACACTCGGAACGCCGCCGGTCGGACTGACGGAGTCAGCAGTGGAAGATTTCCTACAATCGTTGCTCCGGTTGTCGGAGCGTCGCTGAGCCCCATCGCTTCGATGACTCCCGTCGACAGCTCGATCGAGCTGCGCGGCGAGATGATCTTCGCGAGACTCGCCGGAGCATCCGGGTCGAGCTTGCGGAATTCGATCAACTGCTTGGCGGCGGCCACTCGATCGGCATCGCTTGCCGCGCCATCCACCGCGATCTTGAGGAAGCCGTCTGCAATTTGAGTGACATGCGCTTCGAGCGCCTTGCTGCCCCAACGGCTCGCGAGATTCACGAGTCCCGCTCGAGCATTCGGCGACGACGTCTGCACCAATTGAATGAGAGCCTTCTCAGCAGACTCGCTGAGCTTGACCGGAGCGCTCTTCGGCCAGCCTTTGCCGAGTCCCAGAATGATCGCATCGAGCACAGCCGCGCCGTCGCCCTTCGAGTCGATCTTCGCGAGCGAGTCGACCAATGCGGCGATCGAGTCAGCCGGGGCTCCTCGACCGTAGTGCTCTGCAATAATTGTTACAGCTACAGCATTGATCGGTGCCTTGCCGGCGTTCGCCGCAATGTTCTTGAGGAACGCGACATCGTGCTTCGCAGCCGCCGCAGTGAGCCCGTCGTTCAACCAGCGGTCGGTACCGGCTCTCGTAAAGGCAACGCGGATCGCTTCGGCTGCTTCGGTCGATGCCGGCAGCTCGGCCAATGCGAGATACGCCGCCAACTTCACTTGCGGATGAGGATCATTCATCACGCCGCTTTGCAGGATCGAAGTTGTTGTCTTCGCATCGCGCGGCAGAACTCGAATGGCATTGAGCCGCACGCTCGCCGACGGATGACGCAGTGCATTGGTCACAGCTTTGATGGCGTCGTTGTTCTGACCATCGAGCACCTTGCGACCATGCAGCGCCCACAACGCATGCACGAGCTCTGTATTAAGTCCTACCTCATCAATCGCTTGATCGTTGATCTTCTCGATGAGCAACTGCGTCGAACCAAAGTTGTTGGACTCGACGATCAACCGCTGAGCGTGCTGTCTCCAGAACCGATTCGTGCTACCGAGTTCCGCGACGAGTTGCTCGCTCGCCGCCTTGCGCAGGTCGTCCGGACGAGCCATCATTTCCGCATCGCCGTTGTTGTTGTCGTCGTCGCTCTTTGGTTTGAGTAACAATTCCTTCTTCGCGTCTGCGAGAGCTTTTTCATGCGGCGCGTAAGTGATCCGATAGATGCGCCCGTGCTTCTTGTCGCGGAGTTCGGACTCGTAAGCGTTGCCCTTACCGGTCTTGAAGCCAGCGGGCGTCGGGTTGTGCTGCACGATGAAGTTGTACCAGTCGATGACCCACACGTTTCCGTCGGGCCCGACCTCGGCCATGATCGGAGCGGTCCATTCATCGTTGCTCGCGAGCAAGTTCCAAGAGTTCTTCGAGCGATAGCCCGCACCGTCCTGACGCAAGATGAACGTCGCGACGAGATGCCCCGTCGGCTCGGTCACAAACGCGGCTCGGTTCCAATACTCCTTCGGGTAGTTGCGAGCGGTGTAAAGAGCATGCCCTGCCGCCGCCGTGAACCCGCCATGCTGATCGACTTGCCGCACCTTGTTCTCATCGAGCGGCTCGAACTTATTGCTGTCCGCAATACCGCCGAGCACGCTGCTCGACCAACCGCGCACTGCTTCGTAGTAACGATTGGGGATCGGCATGAACTCAGACGGATTGCCATTCGCCGTCGAGCCAAACACAAGCCCTTCCTCGCTCAGCCCGAGCCCCCATGTGTTGTTGTTCGTAGAGCGGAGGAACTCGACTTCGGTAACTCGCACTGAGCTGTAGCCGAAGTCGTGAGACTTCGGATCTTCGGCAGATCCGGGCTTCTGCGCGCTATCGTCCGAACTCTTACGAGTTCGGCTACCGTCCTCTTGCCCGCCTTCGACCTTGAACCGGAAGAACCCCATCCGGAACGCGGTGCTCTTCTTCTTACCGTCGTCGTACTCGGGCACCGAGTTGTTGTAGCCCTGCATGCCGTAGTACCAGTTATCGACTCCGTAATGAAAATTACTCACCCCGCCGTGAGTATCTCCCATGCCCCAACCGCTAATGAGCAACTTGCGGTAGTCCGCTTTGTCATCGCCATCGGTGTCCTTGAGATAAATCGTCTCGCGCCCGTCCTGCACGATCGCACCGCCGCGATAGAACGCGATGGCCGTCGGGATCGTCAGCTTCTCTGCAAAGACGGTTGTCTTGTCGGCAACGCCATCGCCATTGGTGTCCTCGAAGATGCGAATGCGATCGCGACCTTCGCCCTGAGGCTGAATCTCGTTCGGATAATCGACCGACTCGCAGAGCCACAACCGCCCGCGCTCATCCCAATTCATCGCGAGCGGCTTGCCACCGATCATCGGCTCGGTCGCGTAGAGCTTCGGTTCAAACCCAACCGGAGTGACGATGTGCTTGATGGACTCTTCCGCCGACACCGGCAACTGCATCTTGCGAGGAGCCTTATCCATCGTGCCCCAAGCTTTGCCGGGCGGATAGAACGGGATGTTCGCGTCGACGTACTCGAACGGTTTGACGTCCTTCCGCAGAGGAGTCATCTCTGGCTTATCGCTGAAGCTCGGCACCTTGCTCGGGTCATCGCCGCAAGCCCAACGAATGCCCCGCTCGACGAGATTGTGATAACCCGGATTGCCGAACGTGCGATCGTCATGTCCCCAAGCGGTGTAGAAGACTCGGCCTTTGCCATGAGTTCTCACCCAAGTCCACGGCTCCTTACCGTCGCCCTCGGCCCGCACTTCGAGCACCGTGCGATCCTTCTCGTTGTGCTTCGTATGGACGTAGGTCTCATCCCAAGACTGAAAGCTCTTGTACCCCGCGAGGATCGGATGCTTGAGCCCCGCCTCAGTCGGAGTCACCCGAAACGTCCCCGTCCCATGCCGCTGAAACTGCCCGCCCATGAGCGCGACGATGTCATCATTATTACGGAAGCAGTACGACGCGCAGTGCAGAGGAACAAACCCCTTGCCGCTCGCGACATAGTCCAACAGCGCCTTCGCCTGAGCGTCCTCAATGCGATCAATGTTGGCATAGACCACAAGCCCCGCGTACTTCCCGAGCGTCTCCGGATTGAGATCCGCCATGACATCCGAGTAAGTCAACAAGATGCCGCGCTGAGCGAGTACCGGCTGCAACTGCCCAAACCGAGCCCTCGGCTGATGGTGCCCATTGTCACCAAGATAAAGCAGTTTGAGTTTTTGTTTCGGCTTCGTCTCCGCCGCCAACCCCGAACCCGCCAACACGACGAGCAACCCCAACAAGTAACAAATCTTCCACAACTGACGCATCTAACAAGCTCCTCAAGGCAATGAGAATTACATCCCGTTTCAATTCAACTGATCATTCTAGGCGGTCGTCAGCGAAGCCGGTTCCTTCGCAAGCGACTGGATCTGAGCAACTACCTTTGGCAGTTCGTCGAGTCCGGAAAGGCGATAGCTCCTGAAGAACTCAGGTACGCCATTGACGCCGAAACCGTCTTGCAGGACGTAGATCGGAATCCCGGCATAGAGCGCCATGCCGACTTCAAAAACGACGAAGTCAGAGTCGGCGGAGTTTGGAGTCAGCAGTAGCAACGCACACTTCGTATGCGACATCGCTTTGCGAAGCTTGTTGTCGACCTTCTCACTATTCGTCACTTGCGTTTGGTCGCAAAAGACCTTGAGCCCCGCTGTGTGAAGGTAGCTGTTTACGAGGGACGCCATCCCTATATCCCTGTGGCTATAAATTAAGAAGACATCACTAGCTGGCTTAGCCATTTGTATTTGCCTTTCGGTTCAAGACGTCAGAGACATACGAGTCGAAGTCGTTGATGTCGAACGCTCGTTTCTGATCAATGATCCCGGGTAGTTGGTTTGCTTCTGTATGAAAGAGAATTGGAACAATCCGCCTGCGAGCGTAGACCGCCATTCCGATTTCCATCGCGACCCATTCTCGCCCGACAGCCGCCGGCGAGAACAGCACGAGCACCTCATCACAACGCTCGATTGCGTTACAGATGGCTTCGGGAATCTCTGCTCCGCCTTCGATGTCCCGATCATCTCGAAACGTCTCGATATGAGCCGCTTGTAGTTTTTCACACATGACCTTCGCGACCCATTTGTCGTAGGTCGCATGACTCACGAAGACCAAATAAGGCTTCGGAGTTTTTGCTGCTGCCCGCTTGCGTTTCATCGTTTCTCCGTTGTGTTCGCGTGCCATGCTGCAAGCGTCTCCTTGTCCGTGCGGTAGTCCTCAACGTCGTACTGCTGGGCGATACCGCGTTGTCCGAGGATGTATTGAAACTCGGCCTTCTCCATACCGGCGATCCGACAAGCCCCAAAACTGGCAACAATGCCCTCACGATAAAGCTGTAACGCCAGTTCCTTGCGGTGTTCGTCTTCCATCCTCCCTCGCGGTATGCGTGCAACGGCAAGTGCTTCACCGGGAATCGTGAGAGTGATGTCGTTCATGGCCAATTCCTGTCGCGGGGCTAGGTCGATTCATCGATGTCAACGGCATGCATCAGGATGTTGGTGTCAATCAAGCGGATTGAGCGACTCTCGAATGAATCGGGCGCTCATCTAAAGACCTGACACCTGAATTAGAACAAAACGGGCTTCCAATTGGGGCGTCGTCCCGGTGAGCGTGCTCCGAAATGCCCTCTATCTAAATCCTGCACCTCGAGTTGCCGCTTTGATTCTGTCGTCTGCCGCTGTACTTTCTTGAAATTCAGCAATCACACTTCTGAGATTTCAAGGATCTTTCTCGTGATTCAGCGTGATCGAAGACTGGCCCAACTGGCGGCGGCGTTGCGTCGAAGTCCTGCGGCGGCACTTCTCGGCCCGAGGCAATGCGGCAAGACAACGTTGGCGCGGCAGTTTGCTGAGCAACGAAGTAGTGACGTCGCCGCAGGCCCAGTCACGTTTTTTGACTGCGAGAACCCGGCGGATCTGGCGCGACTGACTCAGGCCATGACGGTACTGGAACCGCTGCGGGGTTTGATCGTCATCGACGAAGTCCAGCGCCTGCCTGACTTGTTCCCGGTTCTCCGAGTGCTGCTTGACCGTCCCGATTCCCCGTCGAAGTTTCTGCTGTTGGGGAGCGCTTCGCCGGAGATCATTCGAGGCACTTCGGAGTCGTTGGCCGGTCGCGTTGCCCTGCTGGAACTGACGGGCTTCGACATCACTGAAGTTGGAGCGACTCAGTGGCGCGACTTGTGGGTACGCGGCGGGTTTCCTCGATCGACTCTCGCCAATACCGACGCAGACAGTCTCGCCTGGCGACAAGACTTCATTCGGTTGTTCTTGGAGCGTGACCTGCCGAATTTGGGCTTGCGCTTGCCGACACCGGCGTTGCAGAGATTCTGGACGATGATGGCTCATTATCACGGTCAAGTATGGAATCGGTCTGAGATCTCGCGGTCGATGGGCATCTCGCAACCGACGGTGCGCGACTACCTCGACGTCATGACGCATGCCTACATCGTTCGGCAACTTCCACCGTGGTTTGAGAACATCAGCAAGCGGCAAGTGAAAGCCCCGAAGGTCTACTGGCGTGACTCGGGTCTGCTGCATGCGTTGCTGGGGCTTGAGCATTGGAATCATCTGACCGGACATCCGAAGCTCGGAGCTTCTTGGGAAGGGTTTGTGATAGAGCATCTCATTCACCTCTCCGGCAGTCGCGATGCTTACTTTTGGGCGACGCACGGAGGAGCCGAACTCGACCTCTTGCTGTTTCATCGCGGTCGCCGCCTCGGCTTCGAGGTGAAGTTTCACGACGCGCCGACGACATCGAAGTCGATGCATGTCGCGATGGAAGATCTGAAGCTCGATCGCTTGTTTGTGGTTTATCCCGGCTCGGTTCGTATTCCGTTGACGGATCGCATTGAGTGCGTGCCGTTCACAGAGATTGCCTCCGAGCTTTCTTGAGACTCATCGGAAGACCTTTTGCACGAAGTAGAACAATGCCTCAGGGCTAAATCACACTAAGTCGTTACGCCAAATACTACTTCGGCGAGGAAGTTT
>CAZNMS010000186.1:0-15276 GCA_964573505.1 uncultured Planctomycetaceae bacterium
CAACGTCATCTGCGGAAGTGATCGAGTAGTCGAGCACGTCGGCGAATGACTCGTCTTCGAGCACGTCACTGTCGAAGTCGGTCGTCGCGAACTCTGAACTCTCAAACGCCGGATCAAGCTCGCCGAAGAGTTCGTCGTCTATGTCGCAACTCGCATCGATTGCGTCGCAGAAGTCTGCGTCGGCGAACTCGGAGTGGTCTTCAGCATTGAATTCGTCGTCGGCTTCAACGGCATCGTCGAATGTCGAATCTGAGTAGTTGAGGTCGTCGGTGATGCAATCGAGTGCCGCAGTTGCTGCCGTCGCTGAAAGGACTGATCGCGCTTCGAAGACTTCTGCTGAGTGCTGCAATCGAGCGGTTGCAGTCGGTCGATTTCGAGCTGACCGGCGAGAAGACGCGAACATCAACGGCGCGAACTGAAGAAGCATGACGAGCGGCCCTTTGAGCCATTGCGAGCATCGCCAGTTGCCGAGATCCGTCTCGATGCTTCTTTGCGATTGCCCGCTGCGATCCAGTGAGTTGATTTGCTCTTGAGGGCATCGCATTCGATGCGTCCCATCAAGGCGGATCGCACTAAGGCAAGCGTTGCGCCAAACCGCATGTCGCCGCCAAAAAACTTTGAGGTCTCGCGAATTCTGCGAAAACAACAGCATGCGAACGCAAAACGAAGCGTTGCGCGAGCGACTGTCGCAACCTCATCTCGCTGCTGCACCGTCGAGGAAGCGTTGCACATCGCGGCAATGTTGTCCGAGTTGACTGACCTTTTCTGCCGCAGCGGGAGACGCCGCTGCATCGCTATGCACGGCTTGATGAAGTTCGTCGACGATTTGCAAAGCCCGCCTCAGTGCGTCCTTTGCTTGAAGTGCCATTCGCTCGCGGGACAGCGAGATCGCCCGTTCGAGTTCAAGCTCCGCTTGCTGATGACGCGAGCGCCAACAGTCTGCTCCACATACTTCAAATTGCTCGATCGCTTGCTTCCGCAAGTCGTCGCGGGCGGGTGATTGGCCGGCGCGCTTCTGCTCGCGTTCAATGATCAGCCGCAGCAAGTCAGCGAGCGACTGCCGGAAGCGGACGTTCGTCGGATTGAGTGCGATTGCCGCCGTTCGAAGTTGCTGTGCTTTGAGCAGTGCTTGCTGCTCGATGAATGGGTCTTGCGGATGAACGGGGAGCAGTGATTTTCGAACCGCGAGTTCGGTTGCTTGAGCGGCATCGGAGAGCAGTTGCGGCGAATCCGCATCGACTTCAATGAGTCGATCAAACCGAGCAAGTGCTGACTGCATCATCTCAGTCGCTGCGTCGCGACTAAGTTCGCGGGCGGTTGCGGCAAAGGTCGCCTCGATCATTGCGAGCACGCGTTCGAGTTCTCGGTCATTGCTGTTCGAGGCCAATTGTTTGCGCAGTTGAGCGATCGTCTCGGCGACGGTCTTCTCAGACTCGCTGCCGCGCGCGCCTCGATTAAGCAGTCGCGCAACGACGTTCGACCAATCTCTTGCGGCGAGTTGATGCGCGTCTCGCAGCAATGTTTCAGACGTCTGAGCGTCATGTTCGACGGACCTCGCTTCGAGTGCGTGCTTGAGAAGTGACTCTGCTCGCTCGGCGGATTCAAGAAGGAACGCGGTTGCTCGCTCGAGTTCGAGACATTCGGTCTCTGCATCACTGAGGTTGATGAGGCACTGCAACAGGATTCGCTGAGTCGCCTCACTCGGCTCGCGCTCGACGCAGACGCGCGCGAGTTGCTCGGCGCGACGCAGACATCGTCGAGCAAGCGGTGCTCGACCGATCTGCAACGCGGCGGCGCCGATGCGGGAGCAGTCTTCTGCCGTCGTCGGCGTTACCGGCAAGTCATCGTCGTGCCCGATCCATTGTTCGATTGATATCAGTGCGGCACTCAGCAATCGCGCATTCGCTGCATGCTGCTCGGGAGTGCCGCGAGTTTGTCCCGCGATTTCGGCTACGAGTCGCAGATAGTTCGCGCGGTCGTTTGAGGTCTGCTGCACGCTGCTGACATTGCCGCTGCGCAACGGCGGACGAGCTTCTACGAGTTTCGATCGGGTCGCTTCGGGATGTTGTAAGAATTGCACCCAATCGACGAACCCGCCGGCGAGCACGAGCGCGACGATGAATGCTCCTCCGGCCAAAAGTGGATTGCGCCGCGTCCATCGTAATGCTCGGCGCAGCGGTCCGATCGGTCTTGCGATCACCGGCAGGCCCGCGAGCCAGCGCTCTAAGTCGTCGGCAAACTCAGTGGCCGAGCCGTACCGCAAGCTGCGTTCTTTCGACATTGCCTTGAGGCAGACGGTCTCGATGTCGCGCGAGACTTCGTCATTCAGCAGTCGCGGGGCAGCGGGATCGGTATGTAAGACTTGCTCCAAGATGCGACGCGTCGAGCCGCGAAAGGGCAGTTCGTGCGTCAGCACTTCGTAGAGCACCACTCCCAAACTGTAGAGATCGGACAATGCATCTGCGGACGACGGATCGTTGATCTGCTCGGGGCTCATGTAACTCGGAGTACCCGCAAGCATTCCGGTCGCAGTGAGTTGCTCGCTCGCATCTTCCAGTCGCGCGAGTCCGAAGTCGGCGATCTTCACTCGTTCGGCCGCTTCATCGAGCAGCAAGTTCGACGGCTTAATGTCGCGATGCACGATGCCCGCAGCATGTGCGGCAGCGAGTCCGCGAGCGGTCTGCAGCACCCATTCAACGCCGGTTCGTAGCGGCACCGACCGAATTCGCTTTGCGAGCGAACCGCCGGCAACGAACTCAATTGCCAATAGTGCCGAGTGTCCGGCGGAGCCTTCGTCGACATCGAAGACAGTCACAACGTGATCGCTCTTGAGAGCGGCTGCCGCGCGGGCTTCGCGCACAAAGCGCTGCCATGTGTCGCTACCTTTGAGGTACTGCGGCTTCAGTAGTTTGATCGCGACCGTGCGTCCGAGAGTGATGTCGATGGCCCGAAACAACTGCCCCGTCGCGCCTTCGCCGATGAACTCTTGCAGTTCGTAATTCCCGACTCGCTGCGGAAGCTCGAACGTTGTTGCGGAGTGAGTTGCTTCTGAACTGCGCGATGTCTGCAGAGTCGCCGGTTCGGACTGTTGCCGCATCTCATGCACTAAGCGTTCGACAGCGACGCGATCGGCAGATTCGAGTGTTGCGCTGTTCGTCTCGCGCTCGCTGCTGCTGACACTCTGACCGAATTGATCAAGCACTGATTGGCAGTGCGAGCAGTCATCGACGTGCCGCGCCAACTCGTCGGCGTCGGCGTCATGCAATTCGCCGCTCAGCCATACTTCGAGTTGTTCGCGAGTCGGGCACGTCATGCAGGCATCTCATTGAAGGCGTTGCGACAGAGGCATCACGTTGCCGCATCCTCCAGTGTCGGTTTCTTTGTCGATCTCGGCTTTGCAGCGAGAGTGCTGAGCGATGCAACTCCGGCAGACTGAGCATTCAGCTCTTGCCCTTCCATGCTGACTGCAAAGGCGACTTGCTGTCCGAGTTCATCCATTTGCATGACGAGCGACTCCACTCGACCGCAGAGGTAGATGTAGATCGTCAGCGCGGGGATCGCGACGCCGAGTCCGAATGCCGTTGTCAGCAGTGCGATTGCGATGTTGGCGGCGAGCAAGTCGATGTTGCCCATTGCACTCGCGGCGGCGATGTCGTTGAACGCGCCGATCAAGCCGACAACGGTCCCGAGCAACCCGACCATTGGCATGATGACCGAGATCGTATTGAGAGCTCGGACATGCGTTCGCAGTCGTGCGACGATGCGCTCGCCTCCATCGAGTACGGCTTGCTCGACTTCGACTGCCGGTCGAGCCCACTTTTGCAGAGCGAAGACAAACAGCTTCGAGACCGGGCTGCCGTTCTTCTCGCAGGCAGCGATCGCGGTGAGCTGATCGAGTTTGTCTGCTTGCAGTTCCTCAATGAACTTCTTCACGAAGGCCGTCGGGATCACTCGTCCGCGTCGCAGCACGACCAATCGTTCGAGCGTGAACCAAACCATAATCACCGAAGCGGCGATGTAAGGAATCATCCAGTAGCCCATCAGTTCGACGACCGACTGCATGTCGGTCGGAATCGCGATCTTCTTCGCTTCAGGCTCTGCGTTCTTTGAGTCAGCAGCGGGCGGCTCGTTTGTCGGGGCTACTGCTGCGGGAGCCGGCGCTGCTGCAGCGGGTGCGGGTTGCTCAGACGGAGTTGCGTTCTCGGTCGAAGTAGCGGCCGGCGGCGCGGCGGCTTCTTGAGCGTTCGCCACTGACATCGCGCCAAACAGCATCGTCAGCACGATCGCGACAAGACTCAGCCTCAAGCACTGACCGACACACATCACTCACTCTCCGATCCGATAAGCCGCGCTCCCAACATCACTCACGCTGCGTGAAGGAAGCCTGCAACTCATAGGTTGTCGGCCTTGAGGCGGCTCGACGTGCGAAAACATTTCGAAGCATGCTCGCTGCGATTGCTTGCGCGACTTTCGCCAATCGAGCAGTTCGGCAGGCGCGTCAAATTCGCGACCGATTGCTGACTCATTTTCCGACATCGACCCAACGCTGCTCGCGATGACTCTTGAGGACCGCTTCGCACAGCAAGATCTCGCGATGTCCGGCATCAAAGGTCGGGAAGGGCGGCGGGGCCGAGAAGTCGCCTGCAGCGATGTAGCCATAGAAGCTGCGGAAGAGTTGCTTGAAGGTGTCGGGGAAGCCTTCGTTGTGCCCGCCGGGATAGTTTGAAACGGCTCGGGCCGACTCGCTGAGTAATGCCGGGTCTCGAATAAGAGCTTCGTTCGCCCGGTCTCGATGTCCGATCCAAAGTTCGTTCGGAGCTTCGCTGTTCCAACTGAGTGCTTGCTGTGATCCCGCGACTTCGAATCGCAAACAGTTCTTTCTTCCGGCGGTTGTCTGCGAGACCCATAAGCACCCATTCGCGCCGTTATCGAACCTCAACATGACGGTGCCGCAGTCTTCCGTCGTGATCGCAATCGGTTCGGTTTGAGCGGCTGCGCGTTCATGTCCCGAGAACGTCTCGACGCCGCCGAGTGGCCGCTGCCGAGTTGCATGAATGGTTCTTAAGTCCGCGCAGACCGAGACGACTTTCCGACCGGTGATGAACTGCATGAGGTCGAGCCAATGCGTGCCGATATCAGCAATCGCGCGGAGTTCGCCGCCATCTTCCGCCAGTACGCGCCAATTGAAGTCGGTGTCGCGCAGCAACCAATCTTGCACATACGAGCCGACGACATGCAGGACTTCGCCGACAGTGCCGCTACTCACTCGCGCGGCTGCTTCATGACACAACGGATAGAAGCGAATGTTGTAAGCCACTCCCGCCGCGAGTCCGCTTGCTGCTGCGATGCGCACGAGTTCTGCGGACTCAACGGAGTTCATCGCGAGCGGCTTCTCGCAGAGGACATGCTTGCCTGCTCGCAGGACCGCCGCAGCTTGCTCGAAGTGAAAGCGGTTCGGGGTCGTGAGATGCACGGCAGCGACGGACTTATCCGCAAGCACTTCATCAAGCGTTGCATAGCCGCGCGGCAAGCCGAGACGTTCTGCAGCGGTTCGTGACTTCTCCGGCGTTGAGCCGACGATGCCTGCAACATGCACCCCCGCGCGGCGGAGTCCTTCAACATGCACGGGGCCAATGAATCCAGTACCGACGACAACTGCAGATTGGGGTTGAGTCATTGCGATGCGAGCTAACTACGAGTGGCGATGATTCGTGATCCGTCGGTCGCGATCAGCGCGTCACCGTCCTGCCGGATCAGAGGGCGGCGGAAGATGACTCGTCGTCAATTGAGATGACAGCGTTGCCGAAATCGTCGGTTGACGGAGCATCGCAGGAGGCACTTCGGGCTCGTCGCGACTCATCTGAGATCTGACGATCTCAGCTACGAAGTTGCCGCTTCTTGCAGGTGCTCAGCGGCGGCTTCATCGGGGCGCCAGCCGAGCCACTTCGCGTTCGGGCCTGCTTCCGCATAGTCGTGAATCAACTGCAGGAGCTTCGGCTTATTGATCGGCTTAGTGGTGTAGGCATCGCAGCCGACATTGAGGCACTTCTGACAGTCGTCGGCCATTGCGTGCGCGGTCAGTGCGATGATCGGTCCGGTATAGCCCGCGAGGCGCAGGCGAGTTGTCGCTTCGTAGCCGTCCATCACCGGCATCTGCATGTCTGAGAGGACAACGTCGAACGGAGTGCCGGCATCCCGAGCGGCGAGCGCTGTCTCCATTCCGAGCAAGCCGTTCTCGCGCACGGTCACTTCAGCACCGGCTTTCGTGAGCATGAAGTTGATCAGCCGCTGATTGTCGACGCCGTCTTCCACAACGAGCACGCGCAGCTTCATGTGAGTGGCAGCGGGTCGCGTTGCAGAGGGAGTCGCGACTGAAGTCGGAGCAAGTTCGGTGATGAGTGGGACATCGCGGAGCGTTCCCACATCGATCGTTACGGTGAACGTCGAGCCGCAACCGCTTTGACTTTCGACGGTGATATCGCCGCCCAACATGCGGGCGAATCCGCGACTGATCGCGAGCCCCAATCCCGTGCCCCCGAACCGGCGATTCATCGAATCATCGCCTTGATTGAATGCCTGAAAGAGCCGCGAGACTTGCTCTTCAGTCAGCCCGATGCCGGAGTCCTTAATGATGAACTGCATCTGCTTGACGGACGACATCGATCCCTCGTTGAGCCGCAAGTGCATGCTGACAAATCCGCTGTCAGTGAACTTGATCGAGTTGCCGAGCAAGTTGAGCAAGATCTGCCGCAGCCGCGTCGGGTCTGTTTCGATCGTCGTCGGGATCGCGTTGTCGAGTTCGATCGTGAAGTTCAAACCTTTGTCTGCGGACTTCTGACGCAGTAGAGAGCCGACATCTTCAAGGATCGGCAGCAGCGGAGTGGCGATGCGTTCGACGGTCATCTTGCCGGCTTCAATCTTTGAGATGTCGAGAATGTCATTGATGACCGCGAGTAAGTGCTGCCCGTTGCGGCAGACGGTCGAGACCGCATTGCGACGGTCAGCGTCATTCAAACTCGGTTCGAGCAGGCATTCGGAGTACCCGAGAATGGCCGTCATCGGCGTGCGAATCTCGTGACTCATTTTGGCGAGGAACTCGCTCTTCGCGCGGCTTGCCGCTTCTGCAGCATTCTTCGCGCGGACCAATTCAACGGTGCGTTCTTGAACTCGTAGTTCGAGATTGTCGTGCGCGGCTTGCAGTTCATGACGGGCGGACTCGATCTGCGAGAGCATCGAATTGAAGCCCTGACACAGCACGCCGAACTCGTCGCCGGAAGTCTGCTGCACGCGCAGTTGATAATTGCTGGACGCTGAAACGAGTCGCATCGTCTCGACGAGCTTCATCAACGGCGACGTGAATGTTCTCTGCAAACGCTTCGAGAGGATGCTTGAGAGTGAGAGTGATGTAATTAAAACGCCACAAAGAATGAGCACGACACGTTGCACCTGCGCGTTGAGGTCGTCGAGGTTCGATCGCACATGAATATGGCCGATGACTTCTCCCGTGCGTTCGACCGGCAGCGTGACTTCAAGGAAGCGATCGCCTTCGAAATGAACGGACTCATGTGAGAAGACGCTCGGATCGAATTTGCTCGTTGCGGTCTCGGGATATGCGGCAAACAGCGCTTTGTGCTCGTCGACGAGAAAGACGTGATCGACGGACTTCTGTGACGCGAATGACTGCAAGAGTTGCTTGCCAGTGTGCTGATCCATGAATTCAAGCGCAGCGACGGAGCTTTGACCGATCGCAGTGGCGAGCGATTTGAATTGCTCGACCTTTGATGCGCGAATCATGCGCAGGTCATTGATCATCACCGCCGCGCCTGCAACGAGCAGTGCAAGCACCGTTGCCGTAGTGGTGAGAGCGTTGAGCTTGAATCGAATTGAGGCATCACGAATCAGCCGCATAGCGCAGAGGCTCCTCGCCGAATGACGGCGAAATAAAAGGACTTCGTCATCCTGAAATTAGGTCGAATTCGGGAGACGCTGTGCGGTCGCTGCGAATTGACGGCGGCAATGCGGAGACCGCAGTCGACTTCGCGGGCTATGCCGGTGACGGCAAAGAAGTCCCGCATGCTTGCCCTGCATTTGTAAAGAGAATTACCTCAGTCGATGTGTGCGAGCGGCACGACATGAAGGCGGCGGACTCGATTGCTCTTCGAGGACTCACCGAAAGCATTGCGACATTAGGAAGAACAGATTTGATGCAGTGCGTTTTATCCGTGTGGGAAATATCCGTGTGCGAAGTCTCTGCTCAAATCAGCTTCGCACACAGATATGTCTCACGCGGATGAAGAACGCAGAACTCAATCTGTGTTCGCAACTCACCAGCGCTCGCAATGCCGAGCCGAACAACTGAAGGAACGCCGTTACAAAGTTGACCGATTACGATGGTCCAACTTCATCTACGCGGACTGGCTCACTTCGTTCTCTCACTCCTTGAAGGTGTTGCTCATGACTCTGCAATTCATGTCGCGGCGTTTGTTCTGTGCGGCGGTCGGTTGTGCGATTGGCGGGATGTCAGCGGTGCTTAAGGCTGACGGCATTTCGGCGCTCTATGTGGGACTGAAGTCAGAGGCGTTCTTCGCGGGACCGATCGTTGAAGAGACGCGGGTCGTTGATCGGAAAGTCTTCACGGAAGGACCGGCGGTTGCGCCAGATGGCCGCGTCTTCTTCACGAATGCGACTAACGCGAAGATTCTTGTTTGGGATCCGGTGAAGCGCCAGTTGTCGACGTTCCGCGAAGAGAGCGGTGAGGCGAATGGTTTGTGGTTCGATCCTCAAGGACGCTTGCTGGCCTGCGAAGGCAAGACGGGCCGAGTGACTCGCACGGATATGAAGTCGGGTGCGATTGAGGTGCTCGTCGAGAAGTTCAATGGGCACGATCTCGGTGCTCCGAATGATCTGACGATGGATGCGAAAGGGCGGATCTACTTCACATCGCGCTTGCCCCATACGGACCCGAAGACGCACAACGTGAATTCGGTCTATCGCATTGATCCCGACGGCAAAGTGGCGCGAGTCTTGAGCGAGCCGACGATTCATATGCCGAACGGCGTCGACGTTTCGCCGGACGGACGCACGCTCTATCTGATTGAGTCCGACGGGCGCGAGAACCGCAATCGCTGCATTCTGGCGTGCGACTTACGCGATGACGGTTCGGTCGGGCCGGCACGCAAGCTGTTCGACTTCTATCCCGGTCGAGGCGGCGACGGGCTTTGCGTTGATGCCGCCGGAAACCTCTATGTCGCAGCCGGTCTGCATAAGACGCGGGGCACGCACGAGACGCTCGATACTCGCCCCGGCATGCATGTCATCTCGCCGGACGGAAAGTTGTTGGCCTTCATTGGGACTCCGGTCGACACGCTGACGAATTGTGCTTTCGGCGGGGCCGATCGTCGGACGCTCTACATCACATGCGGCGATCGACTGCTGAGCGTGAGGACGCAGCATCCCGGACCGGCGCCGCGTTAGGCCGCAGCTTGAGGGATAGTCGCCTTTCGCTCAGCAAAAGCGCCGAGAGAAAATCCCTTTCGCGGAGCGAAAGGCGACAATCGGCAGCACCGCCGTTGTGAAGCTTTGCCGGTTGTGCCGGTCGTTCGGGACTTGCCGGTCAACGAAGTTGGCTCGGCGGGTGCGGTCGCTCGTCGCAAGCTCGATTTGCCGAACGGGACTGGTCGAACAAAGAAGACGATTAGCCCGGCGGCATCCGTCGGCGCCGGTGGCGCACGGTGCTGCCGAATGCAGACCGTCAGCAGACATCGGCGGGCGAGTCCGAGCGGACGATCGATTCAACCTATGCAGCATCGCGCGAGGAGCAAAGCATCGTGTTCAAACGACTGATCTGCGGCGGAGCGAGCAGAAAAGAAGTCACGCAGTCTCATGTCGTGCGAGTTCAGCAAGCACGCGCGGGACATGCAGCGAAGCTTTGTGTTGTTGCCGGTGCGGCACTGGCGCTGCCCGCACTTTGGCCGTTCCTCAGCGAGCAGTTCGGCAATCCCTTGCAGGCTCAATTGGCGCTGACGCCTGCGGATCTTGAGGCGTCCGATGACGGCTCACTCGCTGAGGCGAGTCCGTTGCCATTGCCCGATGACGCAGCGGGCAGCGCGAACGACGAACCCAATTTCATGGACGACGACGAGCCGCTCGTCGCCGGTCAGCGAGATCCGTTGTTGGGCGACGAACCGGTCTTCGCCGATGAGCAGACAGCGGCGAGTGACGTTCCTCGTTTCGCTGATGACGCTGTGGTCAACGCGCATGCTTCGAATGATCGCTCGATCGTGCGGCGCGTCTCGGTGCTGTCGGCTGAGGATGTGAAGAATCTCGTAACGCGCGCTCGGCTTGAGCTTGCCGCCGGTGATCTCGAACTTGCGCATCGGTTTGCTGAAGCGGCTGCGGAAGTGCCGATTCCCGTCGAGTACTTCAAGAGCCGACCGAAGCTCGTGTTGGATGAGATCGAGCTCCATCAGCAGTTCCGCAATGCGGACTACAACGCGAGCGAGTCACCGAAGAGAGACGCGCCGAAGTCTGCCGCGCCGTTGCTCAGTGATGATGTCGAAACTCCTGCTGCGAATGATGTCACAAAAGTTACTCCGGTTGCGCCGGCTGAGTTGCCGCAAGCGACGAACGCCGCTCCGGCAGAGCCTCTGCCGCCGGTCGTTGCTGTCGGCAGTGTTGAAGAGCCGTTCGACAAAGATTTGCTCGATGGCTTCCCGATCCCGGATGAGGCGCGACCCGCGCCGACAACTGCTGCGACGATTTCCGGCGGCGACGAGCCGGCATTCGAGTCGCCGACGGCTCCGCCGTTGCCGGAATCGAACGGAGCGGTCGCGAGTCCCGTTGCTCCTGCTGACGTGCCGATTGCGGAGCCTGAAGCAAGGGGTGAAGCCGCTGTCGAACCGATCGTCGCGGTGACGACGCTTGCTCAAGAGTCGTCGTCCGAAGTGACGCCGCCGGTAGCACCGCTGACGGTCAAGCCGCTGCGTCCGCTCGAGCGATTGGCAAAGGCACCGCGATCGTTTCAAGCACTGAGTCAGACGAAGCTCAGTGTGGAGCCTCGCGTGAAAGATCCTCAGGCAGCGGCGCCGAAGATGCCCGAGTCAGCGGCTCGCAAGCAGATGTCGCAGACTCCGGCGATCAAGCACGAGACGGGAGTCGGTCGAAACTGGGGCACGCTCGCGTACTTGTGGGAAGCGCCGGGCTATTACCACTCGCCGCTGTATTTCGAGGAGCCGGGACTCGAACGCTTCGGCAACGAAGTGCCCTTCGTGCAGCCGGTGTTGTCCGCCGGATCGTTTCTCGGGAACGCGGCGACGTTGCCCTATCAGATGTGGACCGAGGGCAACGGTCCGATCGCCTGCAAGTACGACATGCAAGAGGATCGCCCCGGCGACTGCGTGCCTTATTCATGGCAGCGATTGCCGCTGAGCGCGACAGGTGCGCTCGCAGAGACCGGCACGGTGCTCGGACTGATCTTCATTATTCCGTAAGCGGCAGCGCGTAGCATGGACTTCCAGTCCGTGCTGCATTTCTCGGCTAAGCGGCATCGAACTACTCGTCTGCGACTTCTTGTCGCATTGCCGTAGTGTGGCGCGACGCTCCGCGTCGCGATTCCCGACGCGGAGCGTCGGGCCACATTGAATGCGGCTGCGGGTCTCATCGTGCCGTCGTCGATACGACCGACGAAGACCGCAAACTCGCCAGTACCTAATGGGGCATCTCCCGCACTGAATTGCGGACCGCCGTTGATTTCCGGCATCCCTTCATTGCCACTCTAAGTTTGCGATGGCTTGCGCTACGCCTTTTTGTGGTCGAAGGAATTCCGTCATGTCGCAATCGAATGTGCTGCTTACGCGGCTCCTTGCATCGCCGAAGTTGCCTTCGGTGCCGGCGGTCGCAGTGAGATTGCTCGAACTGGCGCAAGATCCCGAGTGCTCTTCGAAAGCAATCGCTGAGGTCATCAAGGCCGATCCGGCACTCGCCGTCAAAGTTCTGAAGTCAGCGAACTCATCGTTCTTCAGCTTTCGATCAGAGATCAAGACGCTTGAGCAAGCAGTCCCGATGATCGGTCGCGCTGCGGTGACGTCATTGGTGCTGAGCTTCTCATTGGCGAATGAAGCGGTCTCGGATGAGCGGCTTGCTCGGCACTATCGCCGCTATTGGCTGCAGTCGATCGTGCAGGCTGCTGCCGGTGAGTTGATGGCGAAGTGGGTCGGAGTCACTCAAGCGAGTGAACTTTTTATGACATGCTTGCTGCTCGACTTAGGGCAGTTGGCGCTGCTGAAAGTTTTGCGGACTGAGTACGTGCCGTTTCTTGAGCAGGCCGAGCAAACCGGCGAATCGCTGCATTCCGTTGAAGCTCGGACATTGGGTTTCACTCACGTTGATGTTGGCGCGAGTTTGCTTGAGCAATGGAAATTACCCCCGGCAATGTGTCAGGCGATCCGCACTCATCATGCCGATGCCGCGACGGTGCATGAGCCGCTGAGCCGAGTCGGCGCAATGGCGGCGATCGTCGGCGATTACTTCTGTGCGAAGAACTGCGGCGACGCGTTGTTGCAGATGAAGAAGTGCGCGAAGGACTTCTTCAATGTCGAACAATCGGGACTCACGACCTATTTGGAAGCGGTCGAAGCACGCGTGAAAGTCGCGGGCGATTTGTTGGCGACGAACACTGACGATCTGCCGTCGGCTTCAGACTTGATGTCGGAAGCGTGCGAGCAATTGGCTCAGATCTCGATTCGGCAAGAGCAAGAGCGGCGCGAAGCTTTGAATCGACAGCATGCGGCTGAGATCGAGAAGCAGGTGCTGCTGAATCAGAACGAGCAACTCCGCGAGCAGGTTTTCCGCGACCCTCTCACGGGGGTCTACAACCGCCGCTTCTTCGACGAGACGATGAGTCACAACGTGCATCGCGCCGTTCGGAATGGAGCACCGATCGCGGTGCTGTTCATCGACGCTGATCACTTCAAGAAGCTCAACGACCATCACGGGCATAAGTTCGGCGATACCGTCTTGATCCGGGTTGCGAGCATCCTGCAAGACACCGTTCGCACGAGCGACATAGTGGCTCGTTACGGCGGTGAGGAGTTCGTCATTCTGGCGACGGAGACGAACGAGTCGGGGCTGCGCATTCTGGCCGAGCGATTGCGTGCTGCCGTCGAAACTGAAGTCTTTGAGCAAGCGGGCAAACGCGTGCCGGTCACCGTGAGTGTCGGAGCGGCGTTGATGGTGCCTCAGCGCGGGGATCGCGATCCCGAGACGCGACTCATCGAGTCGGCTGATGCGGCGATGTATGAGTCGAAGCGGCGCGGTCGTAATCGCGCGACGGTGCAATGTCTCACGACGGAGTTTGAACGCGCACTCGCGACGTACATCCCGCTGTTCCGGTTCAGCAATTGGCTCGTCGATCGTCGCGTGATTGATGTCGCACTGATGCTCGATCTCACTCAGCGAGCACGTCCGAAGACTGTGCATATCGGCGAACTCGCGCTGCATCGTCGATGGCTCAATCTCGAAGGACTGAAGGCAACACTCGAACTGCAAGAGACGACGGGCGAGCGCTTCGGCAGCGTCGCACATCGACTCGGCTTCTTGACGACGACACAGCTTGCCTTTCTGTTGGCCGAGCAAGCAGAGGACGGAAAGCTCGTCGCGGATAATCTCGTGAAGCTCGGAGTCTTGAGCGAGGTCGAAGCACAATCGCTGCTCGAAACGTTCCGCGCTGATGTCGATCGCTGCGTGCCGAGTGTGACAACTCCGGCTGAGCCGCCAGTCGTTGCTTAAGCGAAGCGATGACTGTTGAAGCACTGCGTGCCATGCTGCTTTGCCGCGTGCTTGAAGCCGCGAGCATCCCATAAGGGGCAGTCGGAGAATCACTTCCCGGATTCGTAGCATGGACGCCTACGTTCGTGCTGCGTCGTCGTCATACGCGACGCAGATCGGGAAGCTCTTCCTCGACGATCCCGCAAGCCGCAGACGACTGCGGATTCAACAGTCATCGAGAGGAGTTCCTCACCGGGCGGTCCGGCACAATGGTTGAGGAACATTGGTACGACGGACTTGTAGTCCGTCGAACGTCGTGAGCAGCGACGGACTGCAAGTCCGTCGTACCTAAAACGGAAGCGTTTCTTAGGAGCAGCATGTCTGAGATTGCGCGTTATGGAGTGACTCGACGATGGTCCGATGCCGTCGTGCATCACGGAGTCGCTTACTTCGTCGAGGTCGCTGATGACCCGACTCAAGACGTTGCGGGGCAAGTGCGTCAGATCCTCTCGCAGATCGAGCAGCGGTTGGCGCTGATTGGCAGTGACCGCACGCGGTTGTTGCAGGTGCTGATCTATCTCGCCGACCTGCAAGATGTCGGAGTGCTGAATGCTCAATGGGACGAATGGGTTCCCGAAGGTCACGCGCCCGCGAGAGCTTGCGTGCAAGCCGGATTGGCAAAGGGCTACGGCGTCGAAATGGTGATGACCGCCGCAATCAATGAAGCCGCCGATCGGGGTTAGATGTCGCGCGGTCTGAACTGAGTTGTTTAACGGCAAGCCGAAGGCGTCGGCGTTTGCTTTGATCGCAAGCCGTCCTGCGCCGTCGCCTTTGGCTTGCCGTTAAACAAGATGGCCTCACTTCAAACCGCGAGTCGCAATCAAGGCGCTCTTTCGCAGAGCGAATGGCGACGATCAGAGTCTCTCACGCTCGCAGTAGTTTCTCGGCGCGGCGTTCTCATAGAGTCCCCGCCCTTCATTCTGCTGCTCTTCTTTCGTGAGGTTCCCGCATGAGTTTGTTCGCGCCGCTTGACCCGCTGAAGACGGCGGAGATGCCCGATCGCATTGGTTCGTTTTGGAAGATGGTCGGGCCCGGAGCGGTGCTTGTCGGACTCTCGATCGGTGCCGGCGAGATCATCATTTGGCCGCGGGCCGTTGCTGAGCATGGCGCGGGAATGGTTTGGGCGGCGGTGATCGGCGTCTTTCTTCAGTTGTGGCTGAACTTCGAAATCGGACGTTGGACGATCGCGACCGGCGAGACGGCATACACCGGCTTCTCGCGCGTGTGGCGCGGGTTCGGTCCGCTCTTCATCTTGCTCAACGTGATGGCATGGCTCGCGCCCGGATGGGCTCAAGCATCGGGCAGCGCTGCGAAGGCACTGCTCGCGGGACCGGACTTTGGAGCAGGGACGTTTTGGGGCTCGCGCACGTTTTGGACGTGCCTCACGTTCGGCGTCGTATGGCTGCTCTTGTTCGGTCCGAAGATGATTTACAACACCGTCGAGAAGTCGAT
>CAZNMS010000187.1:0-15209 GCA_964573505.1 uncultured Planctomycetaceae bacterium
GGCGATCTCGATGACTCGATCGACTCGTATGCCGAGCAACCGCCGGAAGTCTTTAAGAAGTCGCTCATCTCGCGTTTGCATCGACTATTGGCGGCGAATCACGACGCGATTTTGAAATGGCAGCCGCCGTTGTTTCGGAATTCGAGCGGCTATTACTTGCGCGGCATTCTCGCGAACCGGCACATCAACTTGCCGCGCATGTTGGTCGGATCAGAGGGCACGCTCGGCCTCTTCACTTCCGCGAAGTTGCATACATCGCCGTTGCCGGAGTTTCGCGGCGTCGTGCTGTTGCTGTTTCGACAGATGGATCAAGCGATCGAATCCGTGCCGCTCGTCATGCCTCAGCAGCCGAGTGCTTGCGACTTGCTTGATCGGCGCCTCTTGAGTCTCGGCCGCGAGAACGATTCGCGCTTCGAGCACATCATTCCGGTGACTGCGGAAGCGGGATTGCTCATCGAGCAAACCGGGTTCAGTCGGCAGCAAACGCAAGATCGCATTTCGATGGCGATTGCAGCGGTGCAAGAGCGGCATCGCGAAGTCGTTGTCGCGCTCGAAGCGTACGACTTCGATGACGTTGAGTTCTTATGGGAGTTGCCGCGCAAAGTGGTCCCGATGCTCGCTCGCATGAAGGGCGAGATTCGACCGCTGCCATTCATCGAAGACATCGCGATTCCGCCCGATGCGCTGAAAGACTTCTACGCGCAAGCTCAGCGCGCCTTGCAGCGGAATGAAGTAACGGCGTCGCTCTATTCGCATGCGGCTTCGGGGCAGATTCACATGCGGCCCTTCTTGCCGTTTCCGCGTCATGTCGACGCGTCGCGAATGGCAGCGATCAGTCGCGACATCTTTGAGATCGCGCTCGCAGTCGGCGGGACGATCAGCGGCGAGCACGGCGACGGACTCGCGCGATCCGGTTTCGTCGAGCAGCAGTACGGACCGCTCTACCCCGTCTTTCAGCAGATCAAAGCAATGTTCGATCCGGCGGGGCTCATGAATCCCGGCAAGATCGTCAGTCCGGTGCAGGAGCCTGCTGTAGGAATTGCGACACGCGACATCTCGAACGACTTGCAGTCGACTGCTGAGACCGCGACGAGCAGTGCGTCGCTCGCGAGTTCGGCCTCAGATGCTGCCAGTCGCCAATCGAGCTTTCCGTCGGATCAACTGCGGTTACCGACAAAGACAACGTCGGAGCTTGTGCAACTTCAATTACATTGGGATGCCACTCAGATGGCGTCGGCGGTTGAAGCGTGCAATGGCTGCGGACTTTGCCGGAGTCAAAAAGAAGAACTGCGAATGTGTCCGTTCTTCCGAGTTCATCTGAGCGAAGAAGCAAGCCCCCGCGCGAAAGCCAATGTGATGCGCGCATGGCTTAATGACGAATTGCCGCGCACCGCGCCGTCGTCAGAGGCAATGGAGCAACTCGCGGCACTGTGCTTCAACTGCAAGCAGTGTGATCTCGAATGTCCGACGAACACGCCGATCGCGCGCTTGATGACCGAGATGAAGGCGCAAGTCGTCGAAGCAAACGGGCTCTCGCGAGCGAACTGGTTCTTGGCGCGGGCTCATGAACTCGGCGGGATTGCGTGCCGGTTTTCATGGGCGATCAACCCGTTGCTCAGAACGCGCCCCGTGCGCTGGCTGATGGATGTGCTGCTCGGCATTCATCGCGATCGCAAGTTGCCGGAGTTTGCTCGTCGCTCTTTCTTGAGTTCGCATGGCCGCGAAGAGCGAGACGTCGGCGGAAAGGCCGAACGCACGGTCGTCTATTTCGTCGATCATTTCGCGAACTATCACGATCCCGAACTCGCTCGCGCCTTCGTTGCGATCATGCATAAGCACGGCATCCGAGTGCAGGTGCCGGCAGGGCAGAGTGGATCGGGAATGGCAATGGTCTCGGCGGGCGATGTCACTGCGGCAAAGCGAGTCGCCGAAGCCAATACACGCGAGCTTGCCGAGTTCGCCCGAGACGGCGTTCCGATCATCTGCACGGAGCCGTCTGCGGCACTCTGTCTGAAAGAAGAGTACCCGGCGTTGCTTGATCATCCCGATACAGAACTCGTTGCAAGTCGCGTGATCGAAGTCGGTGCGTATCTCAAGCAACTGCATGAGTCCGGCAAGCTGCTGACGGACTTTGCCGAACTACCGGTTCGAGTCGGCTATCACACTCCGTGCCACTTGAAGGCGCTGAAGTCGGGAACGCCGCTGCAAGAATTACTACATCTGATTCCCGGCCTCGATCTCGTGCCGCTCGAAATGGGCTGCTCGGGAATGGCGGGCGCGTACGGGCTTGCGTCGGAGAATTTTGAGACGTCGCTCGCAATCGGGCATGACCTCATCGAACGCATGCGCATCCCGGATTTCATCGTCGGCGCGACCGAGTGCAGCAGTTGCAAGTTGCAGATGGAGCACCGCGCGAGCGTGCCGACAGTGCATCCGCTGAAGATCCTCGCAGCGGCTTACGGCCTCTTGCCCCGCGTGCGACAGCAACTGCTTGAGCGCGCGTAAGCATCCGCCCGAATCGCAGCGGCGCTTGCGTTCGAGACTCAGTCCCCGAACTCGCGTAGATCCTGACTTCGAAACGTCTGCCCCCGTCCGCGCATCTTCGGTAGCCGAATTCGTCAGAATTCGGGGGCTGTGCAATGGCGTCCGAAATCTGACGATTTCGGCTACTGGTAAGTGGCCGGTCAGTCCCGAACCGCCGCAGCCTCCACTTACTTCCCGAGTTCCGTCGCGCGTTGCGTTGCTGCGACGACGGCATTCATCAGCGTGCCTCTAAGGCAGCCTTGCTCGAGCGCATGCAATCCGGCGATCGTCGTTCCGCCGGGACTCGTGACAGCGTCTTTCAACGCGCCGGGATGCTCGTTCGTTTCGAGCACCATCTTCGCCGCGCCGAGCAACGTCTGAGCCGCAAGCTTTGTCGCAACGTCACGCGGCAAGCCGACGCGCACTCCGCCGTCACTCAACGCTTCGATGATGGCATAGACATAAGCCGGTCCGCTGCCGGAGAGACCGGTCACTGCGTCGAGCAGTCGCTCGTCGACACGAAACGCGACGCCGACCGTCTTGAGCAACGCTTCGACTTGCAGCGCATCGTCATTCGTTGCTCCGCCGCCAATCGCAAATCCCGACGCCGACGCGCCGACGAGACAGGGTGTATTCGGCATGACACGCACAACGCGCCGACTGGCGCCGAGCTTTTCGCTGATCGCGGCGAGCTTGATGCCCGCTGCGATTGAAACAACGAGATGCTGATCGGTGATGGCCGGAGCAATCTCGGTGAGCACCGCCGCCATTTGATGCGGCTTAACGGCGAGTACGACCACTTGAGACGCCTTCACGACTTCGAGATTCGAAGTCGCACTGCGAGCACCCGTCGCAGCGGTGAATTGAGTCACCGCCGCTGCGTAGACATCGCTCGCGATGACCTTTGCGGGAGTCGTGAACTTTGAGTGAATGAGTCCGGCGGCCAATGCGGTTGCCATCTTGCCGGCTCCGATGAAGCCGATTGCGAGATCTGTCGACATGAGAACGCGATTGCTTTCTGAGGTTGATGAGGAACGGTTGATAGCGCAACGAATAGGACCGAGAGGACTCATAGGACAAAGCAACCGAAGAGCGTTCCAATGGCCGCATCACGAATAGCGGTCTTCGTCGTCCTATCAGTCCTCTTCGTCCCATAAGTCCTATCGGTCCTATGAGCCTGCCTAAGCCACTTTCTCCGGCACGACAAACGGCGCGCGGTAGTTGCGAGTCAGCAACTCGTTCGCTTCTTTGTCGCTCGTGAAGACTTCCTTTGCAGCATCGACGGCGAGCACGCGACCGAAGCGGCACTTGATGTCCCCGAGAGTGATCTTGTTCTCGGCCGAGAGGTGCTCTTCCATTTTCTCGAAGGTTGCGATGCCGGTCTTGTCGCCGCGCAGTGCATCGGCCTTTGTCGCGAACGAACCCTCTGTGCCGAGTCGGTACGAGATGTTCGCGAGATGGCACAACGCGCTGGAGTAGTGACCGTCGAGAATGTCGGCGTTGAGATCACTCTGCTTCCGGCTCTTCACCGCAGCGATGAAGTTGCCGAAGTGTCCGCCGCCGGGACCGCGCGAGTTCGCGTGCTTCGGGATCGCTTCGCCCTTATCGGAGCCCCACTTGTAGAACTTGCCGTCCTCTTTGATGAACCCGTCTGCGAACTCGAAGCGGTTCGTGACGAGACGCTCCTTTGTCGGCAAGCCGCGCACTTCAAAGATCAACTGCGGACCGCCGAAGTCCATGATCGAAATCTGAGTGTTCGCCGTCTGTCCTTGATCGGTGTAACCAAAACGACCTCCGACACTCATGACAGACTTCGGCAAAGTCGCGTCCTTGATGCCCCAGCGCGCGATATCCATTTGATGCACGCCTTGATTGCCGATGTCGCCATTGCCGGTGTCCCAAAACCAATGCCAGTTGTAATGCACGAGATTGCCATGAAACGGCTGCTTCGGTGCGGGCCCGAGCCAGATATTGAAGTCGAGCTCCTTCGGCGGATCCGTCACGTCCTTCATGCCGATCGAGCCGCGTCCCTTGTAACAAAAAGCACGCGCGACCTTCAGATCGCCGTAATGCCCCGAGCGAGCGACCGCAGTGATGTTGTCCCAACTTCCGCTGCTGCGGCTTTGAGTCCCGTGCTGCACGATTCGCTGATGCTTGCGAGCGGTCTCAACCGCGATGCGACCTTCATGCACGTTGTGACTGCACGGCTTCTCGACATAGACGTCTTTGCCCGCCTGACAGGCCCAAATGGTGATCAGCGCGTGCCAGTGATTCGGTGTCGCAACGGTTACAGCGTCGAGATTCTTGTCTTCGAGAGCAGCTCGAATATCAGCGACCGTCTGCGGCTCATGTCCCTTATCCGTGACGGACTTCAAAGCACTCGGCCATGTGCGTTGATCGGGGTCGATGAGGTACGCGATCTCGACGTCGTCCTTACGTCCGCTGAGTTCGCCCATATGCGACTTGCCGCGCCCGTTGAGTCCGGCAACGCCGACTCGAACGCGATCATTCGCTCCGAGCACATTGCCCGAAGACTTCGTACCGCTAATGGCAAAGGTCGTGATGCCGACCGCCGCCGACGTTTGAATGAACTGACGCCGATTGAGTGACTGCATGCTGAACTCCGAAACTGGGTGATGAAGAACGCAAGACAACGCAGAAGATCGAGTGGAGAGTTCCTCACCGGTCGTGTCGGCACAATGGATGAGGAACACTGGTACGACGGACTTGTAGTCCGTCGCACGTCGTGAGGAGCGACGGACTGCAAGTCCGTCGTACCCCAAACGGATCAGTTCCTCAGGAGAGTCGCCTCACTTCACAGCGGCCACTAACTCCGCGACGAACGGATTGATGTCTTTCTCATAGGTGAATTCTTTGCCGCTCGACTCATCGAAGACTTTGGCGCGGCTGCCGTCGGCGGCATACACGAAGACGGCCGGGATCGATGCGATCTTCAGCTTCTCGTAGATGACGGTGTCTTCTTCGGTGAAGAGCACGTTGTCGATCGTCGCCTGCTTTGCTTTGAGGAACTCGAGCACCGGTCCTTTGTAGTCGTCGAGCTTATTGAGACCGTCGAAGTCGAGACTGGCCGAGATGCAGACAAGCTTCTCTGCGGGGAACTTCTGACTGAGCGCGACGAGATGCGGAAACTCGCGCACGCACGGTTCGCACGATGTCGACCAAAAGTCGCAGACAACAACTTTGCCTTTGTGCTTTGCGATCGTTGCTTGCAGTTCGTCAAAGCTGCTCGTTCGCAGCGTCACTTCGGTCGCGACTTCAGCGCCGGCATCGTTTGCTTTCGTCTCAGCAGCTTTCTCAACCGACTGCGTTTCCGTCTGAGTGGCAGATGTCGGCGGAGCAACCTTCTGAGTCTCTGCCGTCCCGCCGCAACCGACGAGTCCGACTGCGAGCACTCGCAACGCAACGTGCATCCTCATGCGATTCCTTCGAGTGTGAGTGAGTTGAATTCATCGTCCGCCCGCCCCGCCCCCTGCACGAGTCGCACTTTGCTGAGTGCAGTTTCCATTACAGAGCAAACAACGACCTCATAACTGCGAGCGATGCCCGCGTTACGGACATTGCTTGAGACAATGTCGCCTCGATCGCTCCGCGCGAAGCAAGCCGTGCTCCCCGTAACTCGACGCTCCGACTCAAGCTACGTCTCGCGCGCACTCGTACCCGAGCGCCGCTTGGGAACTCACCATCGAGAAGCACCTGCTTCCCGTCCGGGCGACCCGGACGGAGAGCAATCTCCGAATCGGGAAGTAATTGCCCGACAATCCCTCGGGCGCGATGCGGCGTTAGGCGCTGCGCCAAAACAAGTCGTCAAAGTAGCGGAACGGCGCAAGCCGTCCGGTGTTGCGATTACCGGACGGCTTGCGCCGTTCCGCTACAACCGGTTTGACAATTTATTTTGGCGCGGATCCTTAGTGGTTGAACCGAAACTCGCTCCCGCAGAGCAGCGCCCAGATCAGATCTTGAAACGCGGCGGCTCGGTCTTTCTCGGAAGTGACGAACGATTGCGCGGTCTCCAATTCATCTTCAGCCGGCTGACGAGAGAGGACTTGCAAGTACGCCTGACGAACTGCAACGGCTGCGTCTTTTTCGGCGATCAACGATGCCATCAATGTGCCCGGCGTTGATCGACGCATCGTCTGCATCCACGGGTTGTAAGTCAGATACAGCGCCTGCCCGACGTTCGCGCTGTAGCCGCCGCCTTCGGTGTGAAAACGATTACTCAGCTCGGTTGCTTCTCGCTCGCGCAACAAACGCAGGCGCGGCGACTCCTGAGCCTGCTTCGAATTGTTCTTCTCTCGCCCGTACTTCTGCTTGAGTACTTCGAGGTATCCCGTCGCCGCAGCGATCGACAGCGTCAATTGATCGGGAGTCAGGGGCTTCAAGACAGCGACGGCATAAGTCCCATCAGCAGGACGCGCCGAGCCTTCCCAACGGCTCGATCTGAGGTACGAGTCGCTATGTAAGATATGTGACATCAAGCGGCGAACTCGAAATCCCTGCGCAGCGAAATCGTTCGCGAGCAAATCAAGCACCTCGGGATGCGTTGCCGGATTGGCCTCGTGCATCTGATCGACCGGCTCAACCAAACCGACTCCGAGCAGTTGCTTCCAAACGCGATTCACCAATGCCCGCTTGAAGAAATGACTGTCGGGCCGAATGGCCGTCTCAACCAATGCCTGACGACGGCTGAACTTTGGAGTATCAGGCAATCCGTTTTGCCCTTTCTCAACGGCGTCTTTGCCCAATTTCGGTTCTGCGATCAGGCGACCGTCTAAGAACATCAACTCGGCAACGCGCTCTTCATGTTTGGTCGTCAGATACTTCACATCGCCTTCAGGCCTCTCGGAAACGATCGGCGCGTCCTTGAAGCGAGCTTGATAAGTCCGCCCCAGAAACGCCGCGAGACCGTAGTAGTGCTGCTGCTTCCAAGCATCGACGAGCGGATGATCGTGACACTTCGCGCATTGCAACTGGACTCCGAAAAACGCGCTCGCGACGGCGGTCGTCATCGAGTCGATCTGCGCGTTCCGATCGCCATTCGCGACTCGCGAAGCCAAGAAAAATGCCGCACCGCGTCCGACATCGTCGTTGACGTCCGGCAACAGCAACTCAGTCGCGATGCGGTCCCAACCGCGATCTTCACGCAGCGAGGTTTCGAGGTAGCTCAAGAACCCGTCCATGCCGAAAGGTCGTTCGGCGGTGTAGCCATTAAGCCAACCATTCCAAACGCCGCGCCAATACAGCGGGAACTCGTCATGCCCGAGCAACGCGTCAATCAGCCGGTGCTGCTTGTCACCAGTCGCATCGTCTAAGTAAGCCTGCGTCTCTGTCGGCGTCGGAATTCGACCGAGCACATCGAGATACAGCCGGCGAACGAGCGTGACGTCATCTGCTTGCGGAGCGGGATTGAGATCTCGCTTCTTCAACGCCGCGATCAAGATCCCGTCGATCGCGCGCGTGACGCTCGGCTCCCATGAGGAAGCTGAGGTTGAAGCCTTATCGGCAGCAACCAACACCGAAGGCCGACAACAGACTGCGACCAACAACAAAGACGCAATAGCGCTCAATCGCTTCAACGAGACGAAGCGATTTGACGAGAGGCATCGCGGATCTCGTCTGACATCAACCGTTCGATCGGCATTGGCGATCATCTTCTTACGCCGTCCCTTCCCTCATCCTGTTGCGACAGGTCTGATTCGAAACCTCTGCGTCTTTCGCTCCTCTGCGGTAACAACTATTCCATGAACCGCAGAGGAACGATGGACGCGGAGAAGATGTCACCGGATTCACGTTTTCCTACTGGTTGCGGGCACAGCCAGTCTTAGGTTTCTAATTCTACGGCCCCCATTCCACTGCCAATCCCATGCTGACAAAGAACAAGAAGTGGCAAGGGAATAAGGGCAGTGGAGAGCGTGCATCCTGCCGCGCGGCTAGCTCACGGCGACTTCCCAAACTTCGACGGTGCCATCTGCTTTGCCGAAGGCGATCAGTTTCCCGTCGCGCGATAAGCAGAGGCCCAATGAGAAATCTCCCACTTTGATCGAGGAGAGTTCGCGTCCCGCCATCGTTTCGGGGCGCGGTTGATTGCCGTTTTTGTCCTTTGCCGGAGCCGTGAATTTCGAGTCGTCGTACTCGAACACCTTCGCTGTATTAGATCCTACAACCAGCAAGTTCGCAGTGGGGCTCAGCGCGACTTGCACGTCGGCTTTGATGCCCGCAACGGGTTCTCCGGAATCAAGATCGAACAACGTCGTGCGCTTGCCGCCGGCTGACGCCAACCAGCGATCGTCTCGACTGAGACTCAATCGATGCACGCCGCTCAGATTGGGATCTTGTCCGAACTGCTCATTGGCATCGCCGAAACTGATCGTGCGCTGCAACTCCCAGTTCGCCGCGCTCCATACCAACAACGCTCCGTCCTCAGCACCGCTCACGAGTCGCTGACTATCCGAAGTCCAACCGACGTCGCGGATGTAGTTTTTATGACCTGACAGCGCCTTCACGAGTTGCAACGACTCCGCATCCCAAATCTTGACGAGTCGATCCGCACCTGCCGTCGCGATCCACTTGCCGTTCGGTGAATAACGCAGAGCATCGACCCATCCGTTGTGAGCCGAAACTTGCGCAGACGGCTTCGACTCGGGCATGCCGTTCGACCACTTCCAAAGTTTCAATTGTCGGTCAGAACCGCCCGTCGCGACCGTTTGCCCGGAAGGATGCACGTCGCAACTGCGGACCCAACCGACGTCGTGCGGACAGGCAAACTGACCGACAACGAACTCGCCTTTCTTCAACTTCTCGCGAGCGCCGTCGAGATCCCAAATTCCCACTCGACGATCCGTGCAAGCCGCAATCAAACGCCGTTCAGTCGGATGAAACACGACCTGCGAAATTGTCATCGGTCCGCGCTTCTCACCGTCGTCGATGAAGAAGACTCGCTCCCATTTCGTGATCTTGTAGTCGGCCATCACAGCACCTCCTTGATCACGCGACCGGCTTTGTCTTCGACGAGCGGCACCGGGCGGCCTTCAAACATCAGTTCCTTCTCCGGCGAGATCCCCAGCACGGTGTAAAACGTCGCAAACAGATCAGGAATTGTGACCGGGCGATCCTTGATGTCGGTTCCCTTTTCATTGGTCTCACCGACGACCACTCCGCCTTTGACCCCGCCTCCGCCAAAGGACAGCGACCAGCTTTTCGTCCAATGATTTCTACCCGGCGGCCCTTGTCCCAAAATCTCCGGAGTCCGACCGAACTCGCCCATCAAGATCAGCAGTGTGTCGTCCCACAATCCGCGCTCGATCAAGTCTTCGATCAGACATCCGGCAACGCGATCAAACTCCGTCGTCAGATGCCGCTGACTATCAAATGCTCGGCGGTGCTTATCCCAAGCAAGTCCCGTTTGATGTTGAACGCGGACGAAAGGCACCCCCTTTTCAACAAGTCGCCGAGCCAAGATGCAATCGCGTGCAAAAGCCGATTGGCCATACCGCTCAACATCGCGAGCAGGATCGCGCTCGCGCGCGACATCAAATAAGTCGCTCGCTCGTAGCAATCGCTCGGCCTCGGCAAACGACGCTTGATGAGTATCAATCACGCGAGCATTTCGACTGCGATCAAATTTCTCACCCAACTTGCGTCGCAGGGCATCGCGGCGTTGATATGCCGCCAATTCGTCACCCGCCGATGTCGGCATACCCTGAGGCGGCTTGCCTCCGCCGGGGCAATACAACGCTTGATACCCGGCCCCCAGAAATCCCGCGCCCGGCACAGCCAGCGGCCCGCCAGTTTCCGTTCCGAGCATGACATAAGTCGGCAGATCGGGATTGCTCGACGGCTTTTCGTGAGCACACACCGACAACCAGTGCGGCGGCGGAGCGACAATATTTGTCGGCTTATACCCCGTCTGAGCGAGAAAGTGCCCCTCCATATGCTCACCCAATTGCGACGTCATACTTCTGATGACCGCCATCGAGTCTGCGAGTCGCGCCAAATTCGGCATGTACTCGTCAAACCGGATGCCGGGCAACTTCGTCTCGATATTGAGATGAGGTCCGCCAGTCGGCTGTCCCGTTTTTGGATCCCATGTCTCGAATTGAGATGGACCTCCACTCATGAATAGTAGAATTGCTCGTTTCTGTTTCGACGAAACGCGGGCAGCATTGTCGCTCGCGAACAGTCGTCCAAAGCCGCCGAATACTGCACTGCCCATTGCCGCGCCGTGCAGCAAGGCCCGTCGAGAAAATGCATGTTCCTCAGCGGCACAGTGAGAAGTGGTCATCATTCACAAATCCCGAGAGTAAGTAACAGAGCTGCAGCCAGTCGCAGACATGCGAACGAGTGGGTTGCGCACGGAATCAAAGCCGATCCTCGTTTTGCATGCCCCATCTTAGAAGGTCATCGTCCTCGACGGGTTCCAGTTCGTCATGAAGTGTTGGAGCATCAAGTTCGTCATCGAACTCATCCGAATCATGGTGCCAATACTCGGAGTCTCTGAGCCAGTCAAAGTATTGAGAGTTTATAATGCGCTGCGTCAGATCCGGATGGCGCTGCTTGATGAATTTCCATCGGCGACGCCGTCCCGGATGCACCAACGCGATATCAAGGATAAGTTGACGCACTTCTTGAAATTCGGAGTTTTGAATTTCTATTAACTCTTGCAGTCTCAATATGTTCTTCTTTGAGATATTACGTTGCTCAAACACAAAACCCAGAATTTCATTCAATGCGAGTCGACGCTGCTGCTCGGCCATTGGCAACTTGCGGCAGTTCTTGCAGATGAAAGGGCCGCACCCTTTGCGGGCAAATCGCTTATTGGACCAAACAGATTCACAACACTGACAGAGTCGACCCATTCTTGAACGACCGAATAAACGACACGAACTGAGAAAATACACAACACACAGATTTGTGTTTGGAGCCACTCGAAATACTTTCCGAGCGCACGTAGCAGATCAAGCCCGCAGTCGGCTTGCAATAATGCCACTCTTCGCCATTTTGGGCATGCGCGGAGTTCGCCATCACGACCCATTTGGGATCGGGTTGCACGCGAAAGCAGACTTCATGAAACGCCCGAGACCGGAAGTTTCTCACCTTCACTCAGTTAATTAGGAGCAACCTCATGACGACCAGTAATGCGAAGCAGACCGACAAACGCAGCGATGCCCCGAGCACTGAGCCTGCAGCGACCGAGTTCAATCTCACGCGACGACAAGTGCTCTCGGGCCTTGCTGCCGGAGCGGCGATGTCGTTTCCGACGATCGTCCCGGCGCGAGCACTCGGGCTCGAAGGCGCGGTCGCTCCGAGCGAGAAGATCAATCTCGGTGTGATCGGAATCGGGCCGCGTTGCACTTACGTGCTGACGTCGATGCTCGGTCTGTCGGACGTCCGCTGTGTCGCGATTGCCGACGTGCAGAAGAGTCGTCGGGAAGCCGGTAAGGCACTCGTTGATAAACTGGCAGGGAATTCGGACTGCGTGCTGTATCGCGACCTGCGAGAGGTCCTCGCTCGCAAAGATGTCGATGCTGTCATAGTTGCTACAGGCGATCGATGGCATGCACCGGGAGCGATTCTGGCCGCCGAAGCAGGCAAAGACGTCTATTGCGAGAAGCCTTGCGGGCTGACGATCAAGAACGTGCAAGACATCGCTACGACGATGAAGCGTACGGGCCGCATCTTTCAGGCAGGCACGCAACGCCGCAGCGTCGCGCAGTTCCAAACAGCCGTTGAGATGGCGCGCACGGGCAAGCTCGGGAAGCTCGATACGCTTTACGCGTCGGTCTATCAGCCGGAACTGGGCAACGCATGGCTGCCCAGCGAGCCGACTCCGGCCCCGGACGTTTGCGATTGGAATGTTTGGCTCGGGGCCGCCCCATGGCGTCCATATAACTCGGCGTATGTCGCGGGGAAGTGGCGCGGCCAATACGACTTTGAATCCGGAGCCCGGTTGCTCGACTGGGGCGCGCATACGGTCGATCTCTGCCAATGGGCGAACAGCGCTGACGGCACAACGCCGATCGAGTTCGAACCGAGTGCAACAGGAATCACATGCCGCTATGCCAACGGCGTAAAACTCTTCCTCGACTTCTTGAAGACGCCGTTTGGAGACCGCAGTCCTAACTGGAACACAAAGCTCGGTCTCTGCCCGGTGAAATTTGTTGGCAGCGAGGGCTCGGTCGAAGTGGGCGATGACGGCATCGAAGTGAAGCTCGGCGGAGTTCTCTCGCCCGTCGACAAGATCACGAAGACTCGGGGCATCGACGCTCAGACGCACGCACGCAACTTCTTCGACTGCGTCCGCTCGCGCAAGCCGACGATCACCAATCCCGAAGTGATGCTGCATTCTCACATCGCGAGCTTCGCGGCATCGTTCTCATGGATTCTCGGTCGCAAGCTTCGCTTCGATCCGGTCAAGAATGAGTTCATCAATGACGCCGAAGCGAACTCGTTGCGATCTCGTCCAGAACGCAATTGCTGGGCGTAAGCGATGCGGTCGACGCTTCAATCAGTGCGTCTTCAAGGGGCGAGTTGCTTTGCAGCTCGCCCCTTTTCGTTTTGTGACGCGATCACGGATCGCGTTGTTGAACGCTGCTGATAGTCGGCTTTCGCTCTGCGAAAGGAAGCCTTTGCGGAGCAAAATCCGACGCTCCCTTTCGCAGAGCGAAAGGCGACTATCTCTCTGCAAATCTTGCATTGCTCGCGCTTGGCGCGACTTGATTCCGACTTGCTCAGAAGTCCGTTTCTGAAATCCTTTCAAAGTGCGAGATCTCGCAAAAATCGCTTGAAGATCGGTGTTGACCGTTTTCTCGGGGCAGGGATATCAACCCGCCCCTACTCATCCCGCTTCGGGGCCGACACTCCGTGCGCGAGAGCTCTTAGCTAGTTCTCCGCCGACCATCCCTTCCTCTGAGTGTCACCCGAACGGACAGCCCGTCTTTCGATCTCTCCACCTTTCAAACAACTCACGAACTCCTGCATCGAGACTCCTCGCGGATCAACCGTGAGATCTTCGTGCGCGTACTCGTGTTGTCTCGTTTCGCGTCGGTCACGGTTGATCGCCGCGATTGCCAAGCACCCCTCATCGAGTCACTTCCTGCGGTTTGGTCAAGGAGGAACTTACCTTGCGTAAGCTATCCGGACTCTTCATTGCGGCGGCCGTCTCCGGCGTCGCGCTGTGGCAGTTGCCAGTGCATTCCCCGAAAATGCTCTCGGCTCAACAGGCACGCAGCACAACGAGCGAGGCCACTACTGGCAACCGCTCGCGTTCCTCGGCTTATGACGAGGCAGCTCGCAGCACGCTCAAGAAAGCTCAAGAGCGCGCTCAGAAGGGCGACATCGCCAGTGCGAAACGTCTCGCATTGGAAGCGAGTCGCTTCCCGGTCCAATGGGGACCGCGAGAGCTGACCCCTCAGCAATTCCTCACCCAGCTTGAGGGCGGTGCGAGCGGCAAGTCGGGGGGATTGAATCCTTCGGCAGTGTCGGGCCGCAGCCCATCACGTGACGGCGGGGTTGTGACTGCTGCAGGTACGCAATCCAAACCGCAGTTCGAGCAAGTCGGCTTTGAAGACGACGGTGCCCCCGCATCAAAGGCACCTGTCGGCGCAACGAAGTCCGATAAGCGACAGCTCGTCGATCAATGGATGCAGCGAGCCGAAGCAGCTCGACGCAGCGGCGATCAAGCCGAAGCCATTCGACTAGCGAAGGTCGCAGAGGCGATGGCGGTCAGCGTGCCGTTCGGGGCGGACGAAGTAACGCCGAGCCAATACCTCGCTCGCATTGAGCAAGAGCCGCCAGTTGTGCCGGCAGCTAACAGAACTCCAAGCGGCAGCCTCTCACGGCCAACGACTTTGTCGAAGGCGCCCGTTGAACGAGATCCCTTCTCGGACGACGAGCCCGCACCGAGGTCGGCTGCGAAGTCCAATGAGCCTCAGCCGCTCTATACCGGCAAGCTCGCTAAGCCAGCAGCATCGCCCGTCATCGAAGAGAACCCCTTCGAGTCTGAGCGAGCTGACACCGCGAAGCGCGGTTCTGCCGAGCAATCAAAGCTCAAGCAGCAAGCTCTCAACTTGATGCAGGCTGCTCGTGAAGACATGCAGTCCGGCAAGTTCGACTCGGCGTACCAAAAGGCGCTGATGGCGAGCAATGTTGATGTCACATGGAGCTTGCTCGACGAACGACCGCAGCAACTGATGGCGGAGATTGAACGACGACATGCTCGCGCGGCTGAGTCTGCTGCGAATCTTGTCGACGCGACTCCGGCTAAGAAGTCGACCGCAAAGCCGGCAGCGGCACTCTCAGATCCGTTTGAGGATTCAGAGCCGACTCCCACAGTGGCTCAACGGCCGACGAACAACGCTCGGCCTCAACCGGCAGCACTGCCTGACTTCGATGAAGAGCCCGTCCCAGCTCCGAAGGCAGCAGCGTCAGCGGGCTCGGTCAGCGATCGCGATTACGCAAATCAATTGCTGGCTCAAGCACGCACCCAGTTGCGAGAAGGCGCTTATGACGATGCTCGCGCTTCAGCACTGAAGGCGCAGTCTCTCGGACTGACCTACAAGATCTTTGATGACCGACCAGAACTCGTGCTCAAAGAAGTTGACCGACTCTCGGGCAGCGTCACGCTGACTCGCGGCGGCCAATCGGAATTGGCAAGCGGTTCGAAGAGCAAG
>CAZNMS010000188.1:0-15022 GCA_964573505.1 uncultured Planctomycetaceae bacterium
TTTGAGTTTCGGCCTTCTTGAGCGTCTCCCATTTTCGACCCCGCGTTGACGAAGTGTTCCGTTTCTGCGCCAAAGCATGCCACGATTTGACATGGATTGCCGGAAGTTGGTGCTAGCATTGGTGCAAGTTGGGAATCGAGAGCCCCCGTCGTTCCGGTCGCTCGCATGGTCTCTGGACCGCCATTCCGAGTCGTCGTCAGAACGAGCGTCGGTAATGCCCCGACCGCTCCGTAAACGTCGAGAAGTCTCGGGTCGGTGTAGATGTTCGCGGTCAATGTCAGCGTCGAATGAAGTATCGCCGCTTGAGCCGTCCGTTACGCACGCACCATTCGCCCCCGGCCTTGTGCCGGGGGTTTAGCGGCCTTTGCGCTACTCGCTTGCGATAGTCGAATGAAGATCGGGCGTCATTGCGGCTTGCCTCCATCTCTCGTCGAGACCTTTGGCGAAGCGGCACGTTGGGCAGGCGAGTAGCGCAGAGGCCGTTGAACCCCCGGCACAAGGCCGGGGGCGTCTGAGGTTTCATGGGTTTTTGACGGCTCCTACGTCGTATTCGCCGATCGTGCCGATGAAGCAGCTTGCCATCAGGATCGGACGCATGTCGTGCGCGAAGGAGGCGTTGTTCATGCAGGACAACGCCACCGACAGCGGCGACGTTGTGCCGGTTGCTCCGAGCGTCAGATGGATGTGATCCGGAACGAATCCCAGCCGCGAGAACCACCAGCCTTTCTGCTGCGCGGAGTCTCGCAGGATCGAACGCACGTGCTTCCATTTCTCCAGATCGGCTACTGGTTCCCGCCAGTTGTGGACCATCACTAAATGCAGGTTGAACGTGTACCGCGCGTGCTCGCCGTAACGCTGCCGTCCCAGATCCACTTCGGGATTCACGATCTGCAAGTCTTCCAATTGGGCCTTGAGGGACGCATCGCCGGGGACGTGATGCTCGATCTGCGAGGCCACATAGGCTTCGGTCTTCTCCCGCGTCGTCGAGCCGATGCTGTGCAGGTCGTAGTTGCGTTGGAAGGCTTTGGGCCAATGGTGTCGCACCAGGAATTGCAGGCGGCCTTTGATGACTCGCGGGATTTCGTGCGGGATGAGTTCCGGTCGCGTGCTGAGCAGAAACAAGCTGGCGGTCGGAGTGGCGAAGCGATGTTCGAGGATTCGGACTCCATCGGCTTCGGCGATCGGTTTGAGATCATCGAGCCACGCCTCCGTGCCAGGAGGCTCGCGCCAGAAGACGGACAACGACCACAGCAATTGATAGGCGACTTTGATGTTGTCGGCGGTGTAGATCGGCTCGGGCTTGGCCATGTTCCGAGATCTCCTTCTCCAATCCATCGCCCCCGGCCTTGTGCCAGCGTGATGAAAACGTCGCCCCCGGCCTTGTGCCGGGGGCTTGGCGGCCTTTGCGCTACTCTTGGGCAGGAGAGTAGCGCAGAGGCCGTTGAACCCACGGCACAAGGCCGGGGGCGTTTGAACCAGTCTCATCCGCGAAGAACTGCGCACGTCGCTGAGCCTTGGGGTCGCTACGCGACCATCAAGCAGGCTTCGCCTGCTGATTCCAAACGGCTTCGCCGTTCGGTGGTAAAGGGGTAAGGCTGCTAAGTGTTAAGTCCTGGGGGCCGACACGCACACAACCCGGAAGCCGAAGTCGAGGTCACGGAGCGAGGGCGTGCCGAAGCTGCGAAGGGCCGAGCGGAGATACCTGAAGTCGTCGGACCAAGAACCACCACGCAAAACACGATACTCACCGTTGTTTGGTCCTTGCGGATCCATGCCGCCAGCGAGCTTCGAGTCGTACCAGTCCGAGCACCATTCCCACACGTTGGCCGACATGTCGTGCAAGCCCCACGCGTTCCGCTTCTTCTGACCAACCGGATGAGTGCTGCTGTTCGCGTTGCCGTCGTACCACGCGTAGTCGCTGACTTGCCTGTCGCTGTCTCCCCAGTAGAAGCGGGTTGTTGTTCCGGCCCGCGCGGCGTACTCCCATTGCGCTTCGGTCGGCAACGTGATGGACCAATCTGGCGGCAGTTCGCCGGACTCGCGCAGCAACGTGGTCAGCTTCTTGCAGAACTCGACGGCTTCCGTGTGACTCACGTTATAGACCGGATGATTTGCGCTCCGGCCTTTGTCACTCCAATCGAACGACGAACCCATCACCGCGATCCACATGCCTTGAGTGACTTCGGTCTCTAGCATCCAGAAGCCGTGTGAGAGCGTGACGCCGACTTGATTCTCATCAGAGCCGCGCCCGGACTCGTTCGATGGGCTGCCTATCTTGAACGAGCCTGCCGGGCACCAATGAAAGCGGTAGTCGATGTTCTTGTTGCGAACGACAAGCAGTTCGCCGGGAGTGGAACCGGCAAAGGCCAACCACATCACGACCTTCGCGAGATCGACTGCTGTGCCGCGTCCTTGAGCCCGTTCGGCGCCCGGAGCAAAGGGAGCTTGTTGTTGTTCCGCCGCTGCGACTTTCGCGAGCGCCGCTTTGGCCTTCGCACTCTCAGGGCGTTCGCCTTCACCATTGGGATCGGTCAAGCGTTTGTAGTCACGCTGCAAGTCACTGATGTGCTGCGCAATGCCGTCGAAGACCACTTTGTCCGCGCGGTCTCGATCCGCCAATCGCTGCCGCACGACCTCCAGTTGCTGAGTCACCTTGCTCTGCGCAGTGGCGATCGTCGCGTCGTGCTTGCGGACTTCTTGGCTCGTCTCGAACTTCGTTTCGAGCAGCTTGCGGCGGGCGTCTTGCTGGTGCTTGAGATCGGCCTGCAAGGCTCGATGCGCTTGCGCGGCTCCGATCAATGCCTCTTGAGCTTGCAGCCATGCCGTCAGATTCACGGGCCCGCTCATGACCGCACCGGGTGCGGTGAACTGGCCGCTGCTGCCCGAGCCACTCGGCTTTGTCGTTGGAATTTTTGTGACAGCCCGAGCCGGCTTCGGAGTCACGCCGACATCCAGCTTCGGACGTCTCAGTTGCTCTTGCAGTTGGTTGAACCGTTCGGCGGCGACTCGCGCTTCGATGTCGCCACTCTCCACGCGCCAGGCCAACAAGGTCTGCACGGTGTCCATCAACTCGGGCAACTGTTTGGCTTTGGGAGCCACGCGAATGAGTTCTTCCAACAAGCTCAACACCGGCGCCCAATCCTTCTGACGCCGAGCTGTGGGAATGGCTTGCTCCAACGCCGTGACGTAAGGAGTTGCCAATTGCTCGGACAACGCCAGCGACGCCGCATCGAGTTCTTGCTCGCACTTGCCCTTCCAAGACGGCGTCTTCTTGAAGGCGTCGAGCTCCTTACGAATCGTCGCAAAGGTCTTCTGCAACTCGGCAATCGCGGTGTCGACTTGCTGCTTCGTCAGTGCCGCTTCGGCCTTCTTCGTGCCGGCCGCCAATTCATCATGCAGCGCTTCGAGCAACACCTTCTCGACGAGATCCGCCGGTTCAAACTCCAGCTTCGGCAAGGCGGGCAGATCGCTGAGTTTGGACTCGGTCCGTTTGGGCAACAGGCTGACGCGTCTCTTCAAGGACTCCTTCAATGCTGTGAAAGCCGTGTTGAGTTCGTCGACCTGCTCGGGGTTCTGCAATTCGTCACGCTCGCGCTGCTCAGCTTCGCTGCGTGCTCGATCAAGCACCTTCCGCGCGGCATCGCGATCGGCCTGAGAAATGGCCTGCTTGAGTTCGCGCTTCTGCATGAGGTCATCCACTCGCGCTTCCAACTGCGTGATGTCGCCTCGGTCTTGAGCGATGACTTTCTCCAGTCTCACGACGGACACACGCCGCCGTGCCGACCGCTTATAGAGCCCGACTAACTCGGCGTATTTCGGGTCACGTTCGGACGCTGGGTTGTTCAAGACCTTGACGGCTTCCTCAATCGCCAATCCGGCATCGCTGAGCTTCAGCTTGAGGTCCGCTTCGTGCGTCTCTTGCTCGGTGCGATAACGAATCAGCAAGTCGCGTCGCTCACTCTGCATGCTCTCTAACTTGAGTCGCGCCTGTTCGAGGTCCGAGAGCAGTTGCTCGTCGGGATCGACACCGCTGGCGCTCACTGGCGCATGCGAGGCACCGGTTTCCAACGGCCCCACATCGCTCGGAACATCGCCCTTCTTGCCGCAGCCGGTGGCCATCAGCAGGCACAGACACAATGCGAGGCATCGCAGGACCGTAGAACAGGCGGCTCGCCTGTTGGCATTCACGGGAGAAAACGCAGGCGAGCCGCCTGCACTACGGAAGACCGTCGGGTGAATCATGAAGCACCTCTGAAGGTGGGTTGGTGGTTTGAAGTAGCATGGGCTTCCAGCCCGTGCCGCTGCGGGGATTGCCTTGCTGCCTCGTTTGAATTGGTCGTCACGAACGACTCGAACATGCGCAAAGGCCGTCGAGCCCCCGGCACAAGGCCGGGGGCGATGTTTTCATCAGGCCAGTCCCGCACTGTGAATGCAGAGTCTTTTCTGACGACAACGGGACTCGGCGGGGGTGACCGCTGTCCCGCTGCGGCACGGGCAGGAAGCCCATGCTACGGGTCGTCGAACGCCTCTTCACCTGCATCAACGTCGCCTCGTGTGGTGCGCTGGCGTTCGGCTTGGCCTCGCAGGTAGCCGAGCACCGCTTGCCACACGGTCTTGCGTCGCAGGGCCGTCTTCGAAGCATCTCGCAGCGTGTTGGTGAAGATCATGCGGACGAAGGCTTGAGCTTCCGCGTCGCTCGTGCCTCGGAACCTGTTGATGTTGCGAGAGAGCTTGAAGAGCACCTCGTTCAGCAAGGACTCGGCGTCTTCGAGCACCATCTCATGTCCCTCGCGCGGCAGGCTCTGCAGCTTGCGAGCGAGGCCGGTGATGAAGTCGGCTCGCGCTGCTTTCGCGATCGCTGCTAACGCCGCGTTGATCGCGTCGTTCGAGCGAGCCGCTTGCAGGGCTTGCAGCAGTTGGAGCCATGAAACGTCGGGCATGACAGGAATTCCTTGGAGTGCTCCGGCTCGACGGAGCCCTCCGACTCAGCGGCGAGTGGCTCGCTACGACAGAACAACTTTGCCGCCATTAAAGACGTTGCAGGCGTTTTCGTTAGACCTCACATCGAACGATCTTCAAACGCGATGCACGCCGTGCCTGCGATCTCTCCGGCATGTAGTAATAAATCCAAACGACAAGAGTCGGAGGGCTCCGTCGAGCCGGAGCACTCCAGGACGCGATGGAATCGCAGTTACTCAAACAGCTTGTCGAGCCCTTGCAGCGCGGTGCCGGCGGTCTCGACGGATTGCAGTGCGGCTTCGGGGTTAGCCAGTTCTGCTGCAGCCGTCTCGGCTTGCAGGACTTCCACAGTGGCGAGCTTCTCGTCGATCTCCTTCTGGATCGTCTTGAGCGTTGCTCCGAGGTCGCCGGAGTACGCACCGCTCGACGTTGCTTTGAGCTCGGCCAGTTCGGCTTCGACTTTGGCCATGTCCCGCTGCATTGCGAGGTCTTCGAGCTTGCCTCGCACGTCTGTCACGAGTGCGAGCATCTTCTCACGTTGCGATTCGAGCTGATCGGCAGCGGCTCGCATGCTGTTGGCCATCTTGGCTTGAGTTGCGGCTTGCTTCTCTTTGCGAGCCAACTGCGACTGCCATTGCTGTAACAGTTTCAACACCTCTTGCCCGGTGACGTTCTTGCCCGCGAAGACGATCGACTTCTTGAGGTCATCAGGACTCATCGCACTGGGCTTTGGCAGCCCGCCGGCTTTGGCGGCTTCTGCGAGGTTCTTCATCGCGGCTGCGGTCTTCATGCGAGACTCGGCTTCGCGCTCTTCCGAGAGTTCTTGCGTGCGAGCCTTGATCCGCAAATCGCGGGCTTTGGCTTCGAGTTCATCCGCCCGCTTCTCGATGTCGCGGATGCGGTTCTCGGCACGAGCGACGGCGGTCTCACGCTCAATCTGAGTGCTGACGTCGTCGATCTTCTTGGACAAGAAGCCGTAGTGGTAAGTGGCAAAACCAAGCAGCAGCATTGCTGCACCAACCAACGCAAGGACGCTTTTCATCATGGTTCGATTCCTGTGGAGAAAGAGAGTTGATCGTTTCACCGCGCCCCTCTGGAAACTGCTGAAGAACCGCCCCCGGGCTTGCCCCGGGGGTTCAACGGCTTCTGCGCTACTCACTTCTGAACCAGTTCGAGTAGCGCAAAAGCCGCCAAGCCCCTGGGACAAGCCCGAGGGGCGTGTTTTTCAGCGCTCCCCAGAGAGTCGCGGTTAAACGGACTTGGGTAGACGCGCTACGAGACCGCGCGGATGCTCGCGGCAGCTTGCACGCGCAGGGCTTGCAGCTTCGCGAGGACCAGCGAGTCGAGGCCGATCTGCACCATCAAAAGCACGCACGCCGCCAGCACGCAGTTGCGGGCCACATCAATGCGGCGAGTCCACACAACTTCCCGAGCGACTCGCGCGGCGACGTTTGAAGACAGCTCATCCCAACGAGACTCGAGCAACTCGCGGATCTGGTCTTCGGTCAGCGACAATTGGCGATCAGTCATGGTCGTGCTCCTGAGGTTTGCAAAGTGCCTCTGAAAGTAAGGACGACACGAGCACGACCGAATTTTGGAAATTCTCGAAAATGCTTTGAGGGAGCGAAGAACGACACTGGTTGCATGTCGCCCATGTCGAGCACCGCCTTACAAGCAGACAACCGCACGGCCTCAGACTCGACTTCGTCGATGAGCACCGCCAGTCGTTCGATGGCTCGGCTCGATGCCTCAGTCGGCTTGCCCAATGCGGCGATCCAAAGTCCGCCGCGAACGCGATTGAGTTCCGCCACAAACGACGCATCGCGGAACCGACGAAACGCGGTCGCCACAGAGATGCTCGTTTGCTCGGCAGGACTCCGCACGGTCGAGCCTTTCGCCAACGCCAAGAGCAACACGTCATCGCCGGGAAGTCGATCAAAGTCTGTCATTGTCGATCACCCGTTCTTGATTGGGTCGCCAGCAACCGTCTCACGGCTTCGGCTTTCTCGGAGTCGCTCAGCGGTAAAGCGATGATGCCCGCCACAGCAGCGGCGAAGTTGATCGGCACAGGCGTCTGCGCTTTCGAGGTGGCTTGTGATTCGTCGGCAGTCCGCACCGTCAGCGAGTCCTGCTCAGCACTCCGAGTCGAGTCCGGCTTCGACCGTTTGCGAGCCTTCCGCCCGCACTCTTCGGCTTGCTTCTGACGTCCGGTTTCGTCGGACTGGTACAAGCGGAGCGTTCATCGCTCAAATATGGGCATGTTTCATCTCAGCGTTTCGGCTTCAGCCAGATGTAGCCAGCGGGAGGTCCGCCGGCTCCGACTCCGGTTTTGGTGTAACCGAAAATACCGAGATCTAATTCACCGTCGCCGTTGAAGTCGGCGACGGTGACGGGGTGCTCGTAGTGCAGCCAGAAGTCGAGCGGGATCGTTTCAACTCGATCGGCACTCAAACCCGTCGCGCTGCCGAGAAACACGCGGACTTGATTGTCTTGCCCGAGTCCGATGAAGAGATCCTCAAACCCGTCTTTGTTCCAATCGGCGGTCGGAGCGGCGTCGCGAACATGCGGTTGCTGCGACTTGATTTCCATCGTGCCCGACGGCGTCGTCGCGAATTGCTTCGTCGAGTCGCCCGTATTTAAGAACGTGCTGATGACTCGCTGCGGCCCGGCTCCGTAGCTCACTAAGGCAACGTCGACTTTGCGATCGCCATTGAAATCACCGAGCGACAAGAAGCACCAATCGCCCGCAACCGGCAGCGGCAATTGGACGCTCGGCGTCTTCGGCAGCGAGCCCTCAGCGGATCGAAGCCAAACAGTGCCGTTGTTGACGATGCGATCAACTCGGCCATCGCCATTGAGGTCTCGTTCCAGCACGTCGAGATACGGAGCCTTCAACGCATCGTTGAAGTACTGAGTGCTCCACTTGCCATCCTTTGTCGGGACGACTGCCTGCGCGCCGCTGAATCGTCCGAGCACAACCGCGCGTTGCTGACCGTCGACGTCGAGCACTCGAGCTTGATGCGTCTCTTGAGCCGAGACGGTCACTGTGTCGTAATTGTTACCCTTGCCGCTCGGCATGAGGAATGCGCCGGTCGATTGCCCCGAGACATAGATGACGCACGCGTTCCGAGGCTCCGTCTCGGAACGCAAGGGGCCGAGACTCTGCCTCGCGTCTCCCGCCAGCAGCCTCACCCGATTCGGATTCGCAACGTTCGGCACACCGACTTCGAAGCTCGGCTTCATCGGATCGAACCATTTCTGCTCGTTCCCAGGCTCCGCCTGGGAACGCAAGGGATCGAGGCTCTGCCTCGCGTCACCCCTCGCGACGAGCGCATCCTCAATCGAACGTACGTCAGATCGGACTTGAGGCAGAGCCTCCCGCCCTTGCGTTCCGAGGCGGAGCCTCGGAACGAGTGCGCTCTTATTCGCAAACACTGTGACAACGCTGCCCTCACCGCGCGGCGAGACCGTCACGAAATCCGGAGTACCGTTGCCGTCGATATCTCCAAACGCCCCCGACACTGCTTCCGACAAGAAGCCGGTCACAAGCACGTTCTCTTGAGTCAGTCGAAAGCGCGGATCGGGATTCGATGCCTTCATCTTTCCCCAACCGACGCGCGCGCCGACCGCGATGCCCGCCGCGACATACTTCTCCGGCCCAACGACCGGCCCGTGCCCCGGCAAGATGGTGTCGACGTTCAACCCGTCGAGCTTCTTCAAGCTGTCGAGCACTTGATACGGACTGAAGTTGATGCTGCCCGCATAGCCCAGCACGCCGTCGGGCATGATGAGATCCCTGATCGCGACGAACCGCTTGCCCTCGCGTTCGAACATCCATCCCATCGAACCGAACGTATGCCCCGGCAGTCGCAGTGCCGCGACCTTCACGCCGCATAGATCGAGCAGTTTGTCGTCGTCGATTTTGATGTCCGTCGGCACGGGCGGATGCAGTCCGTAACCGGTGCCGACCGGCAGATGATGTTGCAGCACATAAGCCATCTCGCGACTGCAAATGAATTGAGCCCCCGTCGTCACGCGCCACAGATACGCACCGGGAGAATGGTCGCCGTGCTCATGCGTCGTGAGCACATACTTGACCTGCTTCGGATCGAGCCCCGCCGCTTCCATCGCCGCCCACTCGGATTCGAACGACAGCCCCGCATGTCCCTCAATGAGAATCAGCCCTTCGGTGCCTTCGATGACTCGCTGCCCGCCGAGATCACTCTCAACGCGCCCGCCCGGCAGTTGCCATAAGCCCTTCGCTAACGGTGCAGCCTTCGCGTTCTTAACCCACTGCTTTTCGGTTGCTGGGACGAGCTGATCCAGTTTCACAAGCGGCATCGAGTCAGAGCGCATCCAGTTCAATTGGCCGCGACCGCTCGCCGTCAAATAGCCGTCGTCCTTACTGCCCGCCTTGATGATGAAAGGACCGCCCTGCTTGACCCCGTTAGTGACGTTGACGTCGCTCAACGCATTCTCCGACAGCCAAAACATGCGACTGTCCCAACACGAAACAACGATCGTTCCCTTCTCGGTGACATCCGCGCTCGCGATCGCATCCTCGAAGCGGCGTGATTGCACCTCGCCCGATTCGAGATCCATCACCGAGAGCGTTCGCGCGTCGTCATCAACAGGTAAGAAAGATTCCCCCGCGAGTCCTCGGCACGCCCAACGATGCGGCACCGCGATGACCTTTCGCCCACTCGGAGTGAAGACGAGATCAACCCATCCGACCGCATCGAACTTCTCGGGACCGAAGCGGCGGACCACTTGCCCCGCTCCGTCAAGAACCGTGACCGTCGGCTTCGCGGGCATGAAGCGCGTGCCGTAGTCCTCGTCCTTGCCCGAACCTGACGAGCGAATCCAGCGCCGCCAGCCGCGATAGTCGGCGATCGCAATGCGCGTCTTCGTCGGATCAAACTCGGCCTCACGACTGACCGCGATTGAGAGCGGAGCAAAGATCGGCTCATCGCGCTGCGGCAGCGGATTCTGAGACCCGTCAGCGAGCGTCGGTCGACCGTACTCACCGGCCTCCGGCAGGTTCGAAGCGCCAACATCGGTCAGCACCTCGCGCTGCCAAAGAGGTTTTGCATCTCCCGGTCGAAAGACATGAACGTTGACCGGAGCGGCATTCATCGGCCCGTCGAAGTAACCGCCAACAACAACGACTCCGCTGCGATGCGCCGCAAGCGATGTCACCTTCAGATTGCGAAACGGCGACTTCGCTTTCGGTTCCGCCGAATCCATCCACAACACTTGCGACTCGCTGACGGTGATCGCTCCGCCGTCATAGCTAACGAGTTGCTTGCCGATGTGATTGCTGTGCTCGCCGTAATGAAACAGAGACATGCCGCCTTGCGAGCCACTCACGATCGTCGGCTGCTCGCCACAGAAATAAACCTGCGGCTCATCTCCCGAAGCACCGGTCGTCATCGTGCAGAGCGCAAACGGAGAACCGCTCTTCGTCGCGACCACTTGCCCAATCCAGCGCTGCCCGACTCGATACGACTTCACGACCGTCAGTCCGCGATCAAGAACATGCACACTGGGCTCACCCGCAGGTGCAATCGTTCCTACAACGACCTGCGAGCCATCCGCGCTGACATCGAGTGCCGCCACTCCCTGCCTCGGCAAAGGCCCCCTGCCCTGAGCATCCCACTTCGGCACTTTTGACTCTTGAGCAAAGCAGATCGCGGCAAAACAGAGAGGCAGAACGCTTCCAATCCATCGAGCAGTTGCCATTTAGAGTCCTCAGATGCAGTGACCGTGTTGAGGGAGAGTGACGCCGCAAGCCGCCGCCAGATTTCAGTGCAGCGCGGTCGTAAGCGGAGCGAATGCGACGCAGCATTGTGGCTCGACGCTCCGCGTCGAGAGTCTTCGGTCTTCCGCCTCGCCCCACAACCAGTGCGACTCACCGTTAGTCGATCAATCGGCACGGTACATTTCGCTCTCACATTGGGTTGTAGAGCCGCGCCCGTTAGGAAGCGGTTTTCTAGCTATTCCGTGACTGAATCCGCTTCCTGACGGGCGCGGCTCTGCGATCTCACTCCGACCAGTGTCGATCAGCCGCGTCCCGAAGTCGCAGCACGAAGCCGCTTCCGAAAGTGTTCTTCGCCCGCATGCTCGGAGCATGCATGTAACGCCAACTACAGAGGCTTCAATCTTTCTGTCTCCCATCTTCCTGTCATCGCTCTTCTGCTTCAGCGGATCAAAGACGGGTCATGACAGGAAGATTGGAGACAGAAAGATGAAAGAGAACCGCCGTTGCTCAAGCGTCTCTAGAGGGCATAAGGACTCTCTGCCTCTCCGAAAGTTGCGCAACAACTGTCGGTCTGCGTCACCCGGAGCCGAGTTTTCGTAGTGCTCTTCGACTGTGCCTGCGCAGCCTTAAGCGAGCCGCGAGACGACTGCCGGGATCAGCTTCGAAAGCTTCTCGCCGCCGATCGCGGCCACTTTCAGAATCTTCGGGAGATCGACCGGCTCAAGCTCATCGGGCAAGCACATGTCGGTCACGATCGAGAAGCCGAGCACGCGCAGGCTCGCATGCTTCGCGACGATCGCTTCAGGAACTGTCGACATGCCGACGACATCAGCTCCGATCGTGCGGAGCATGCGGTACTCGGCCCGCGTTTCGAGGTTCGGTCCGGCGACTGCAACAAAAACTCCTTCTCGCACCTGCATGCCGATGTCAGCCGCCGCCCGCTTTGCGAGTGCGATCAACTCTTTGTCGTAAGGCTCGCACATATCCGGGAATCGCGGTCCGAGCGCATCGTCGTTGATGCCGCGCAGCGGGTTATCGCCGAGCAGATTGATGTGATCGTTGATGAGCATCACATCGGCGAGTTCGAAGTCCGGGTTCATGCCGCCGGCTGCATTGGTGACGATCAGCACCTCAATGCCGAGCGCCTTCATCACTCGCACGGGAAACGTTACCTGCTGTAGCGAGTAGCCCTCGTAGAAGTGGAATCTTCCTTCCATAGCAACGATCGGCACTCCGCACAGTTCGCCGCATACGAGTTGCCCTTTGTGTGACTCGACCGTCGACGTCGGAAAGTTCGGGATCTGCGAGTAATGAATCACCGCATCTTGCTTGATCTGAGCAGCGAGCCCGCCCAGTCCGGTTCCGAGAATCAATCCGACTCGCGGAGTCGTCGCCCAGCGCGAGCGAATGCTCGTCACCGCTTCTTGAATCTGAGCAGCCAGTCCCTGCATTTCGAATGTCCTTCGTTGATCGGTTCGGAGATCGCGCCTGCCGCCCTGCTCTACGTCCCCGCTAAGCGTCGCTCTTTGAGATTCCTGCCGATCACGACAACGGCCTCAATCACGAGCAGCACAGACAACGCAAACAACACTGTGCTCAGCGGGCCATTGGGATCGAACTTGCCGCCCGAGCTCAACTGCTTGATCCACGTCATCAAGAACATCGCAAGCGACGTCATCGTCACGACGATCATGAAGGCGGCCGGCACGGCGGTGTACCACCATGTTTTGCCCGAGCGCAGCAGCCATACCGTCACACCGAGCAGCGTCAGCGCCGCCAACATCTGATTCGCGGTTCCGAACAGCGTCCAAAAGATTTTCCATGCCGGCACAACCGCGCCCGTCGCCGGGTCTGTCATTGTCTGTAACACCAAATACAGCGGCGGCAGCAGCGTGATTAGCGTGCAGACATTGCGGCCCGTGCGAGTCTGCCAGCCGCTCACTTCTTGCAGCACGTATCGCCCCAATCGCGTGCAGACATCGAGCGTGTCGTAGATGAAGGTCGCAAAGGCCAAGAGCGAGAAATTGAAGAGGTAGAACTTCGCTGTGTCGAAACTGATCCCGACCACTGGAGCCAATCGAGCAATGAACGTTGAAACTCCCGACGCGAAGATCTGATCGGGATTGCCCGACGGCTTATCCAGAATCATCACGCACGACAGCGAGATCACCGCGACAAAGCCTTCGAGCAACATGCTGCCAATTGCCACCGGCCGCGCATCGGACTCGACCTTCAACTGCTTCGACGATGTTCCCGAGCTGATGATCGAGTGGAAGCCGCTGCAAGCACCGCAAGCGATCGTCACAAACAAGATCGGGAAGATCGGCAGTCCCTTCTCCGAGACCCATCCGACGAACGCCGGGTACTTCACATCGGGCACGCCGCCAAAGAAGCTGCCGACCAGAATGCCTAAGAACGCCGCAGCGATCGTCACCGTCAAGAAGTAGCCGCCCAGAAAACCGCGCGGCTGTAATAAAGCCCACACGGGCACGATCGACGCCACAAAGCAGTAGCCGAGCAGCAGCACGTCCCATGTCTTAGTCGGACTGAGCCCGAACATGCCCGGCAGATTCAGCGGCAAGTGCGGCCCCGCCCAAATCGTTAGCAGGACGAGCGGCATGAAGATCGCCGTCGCGACATTCAGCGACGTCTTCGTGTACTTGAGCACGAAGCCCATCACGATCGCGATCAGCAGATACATCATCGACGAACTCGCGACGGCCGCGCCGAGATTCACCTTCTCTGCATTCTCAGCCGCAATTTTCGTCGCGACTTCCGCCGACGCATCAGCCGGCACCGCAGCCAATGCCGGAGCGAACGTGCCTGCGGTGAGGTCCGTGAACGCGACGATGATGTAGACCAGCGCGATCCAAACGAACGACAGGAAGAGCAAGTATGCGCGGCGACTCATGTTCTCGCGGACGATCTCGGCGATTGAGCGTGCCTTATGTCGCACCGAAGCAACAAGCGACGTGATGTCATGCACCGAGCCAATGAAGATGCAGCCGATCAAAATCCAAATGACCGACGGCCCCCATCCAAACGCCAATCCGGCGGTGATCGGCCCGACAATCGGCCCTGCTGCCGCGATCGCCGAAAAGTGCTGTGAGAACAAATACGGAGCGGGCGTCGGCACGAAGTCTTCGCCGTCGTTGATCTCGCAAGCGGGAGTCGGCACGTCGTCCCGCAGTTCCAGTTTCTTCGCGACCCAACGGCCATAAGTGAAATACGCAGCGGTCAAAATCGCGCCGGTGCTGACAGTCAACGTAAGAAGATTCATGCAATCGGTCTCTATGTCGGAAGGAGCAATTTGAAACGGGGCGGGAGCATGATCACTTCAACGTCGCGTTGCCAATTCCTCGAACGAAGTCATGAGCATGCTGACTCGACGCTGAATCAACCTTGAATCGTTAGCGAGGTTGCACCTCAAACCGACGAGCTTCAGTAAAGCGGCACGGAATTGCCGATCGAGCCGACTCCTCATTCATCCGCAGTCCGGCTCCTGCCATCCGCAGGAAGCCGTATTTCAAGAATCGTTCTTTCCTGCGGATAGCAAAGCCGAACTGCGGATGTGCCTATGTAAGTCGAATTGCAGGAGAAAGGTCACCAGCAACTTCTCACGCGAGTCTCGACACGGAATTCACGAACTCGAGTTTCGAGTGACGTAGTCCGCGCGGTCTCAGCGAGCGATGTCCGCGACGCGACAACTCCGGCGACCTCGAACTTCATGACGGCTCAACGTGAAGCCTCAATCGCTCACGCCAATGTATGCAGTCCGCGCGCTTGCCGTTCGCGATTGATCATGCCGAAGGCGCGCGGTTCGAGCTTTAAGAACTTGATGAGCTGCGATGCCGTCACTAGCAGCGACTCCGCCGCCGACTTCACATCGAACTCGCGCGCGACGATCACATCCAATGCTTCCGCGAGCAGCGCGGGATAGTCGGCATGCTCCGGGTTCACGCGAATGCGATCGCCCTGCACTCGCCCGCGCCATAACGCAGTCGGCTCAGTCCGCGCGGCCTCGCTGCGACACTCGACCGCGAGCGTCAGCCGCAATCGAAACACCGCGACATTGCGATTCTCCGCCTGACTTCGGCGTTCATTCGCTTCGGCCACAACTCCCGTCGGACGATGCGTCAGCACAACGGCAGTCTCGACCTTATTGCGATTCTGACCGCCGGGACCGGAACGCCGCGTCCGCGTCTCATCGCACTGCTTCAACAACTGATCCGTCGGCAGTTCTGCGGGATGTGTCATTCTTCTTACTTCCCATCATTCGACCGTCCGACGGTCTCTAAGATC
>CAZNMS010000189.1:0-14980 GCA_964573505.1 uncultured Planctomycetaceae bacterium
GTCTTTCGCGAAGATTGCGAAGGAAGGCTACGACGCGCTCAAGGCCGGAGATCACAATTCCTTTTCCCGGCTGATGAATATGAATTTTGATATCCGCCGGTCGATCTGCGACCTCTCCGCCACTCATCTCAAAATGATTGAAGTCGCTCGGAGAACCGGAGCTTCGGCGAAGTTTGCCGGATCTGGAGGGGCAATTGTCGGCGCGTATGATGACGAGCGCATGTTCGACCGCCTCGTTGTTGAACTCGGAAAGATCGACTGCAAAGTCATTCGCCCGCGATTCACCGAGTGAACGGCAACCGATGCTTCGCTCTGCCTCGTCCGGGATCCGACAACGCCCAATCGGAACAATTGGCGGCTTTTGCCTAATCCGAAATCGCCTTACACTCGCCGTCAGTTTCAGCGTCGACCAATGGGCCGATGCGATTGGAGTTTGGGCAAGTTCAATCCTTCACGCGAACTGGCAGAAGAGGGTTTCGAGATGCGGATACATCGAAGCTTTTGGGGGTTGGTGACACTCGGAGCAGCAATCGTAATCGGGCAGGGCGGTCTGCATGGTGCGCCAACTCCCGATCATCGAAAGGAACTCGCTGGCATTCAGAAGGAGGTCACGAGGGCCGGAAGTTTGGTTGGCAAGAAAGACTTCGACGAGGCGGAGAAGCTGCTGGATGATCTCAACAAGCAACTTGAAAAGCTCTTGAAAGAAGCCGACTTCCCGCCGACAGACAAGACGCTCGTCTCAGTTCGTCAGGCGATTGAGAAGCAGCGTCAGGCAGCCGCAAAGGGACTCGGTAAGCCGGATCCCACTTTGGTAAGTTTCGCGAAAGAGATCGCGCCGATCCTGACCTCGAAATGCGGGAGTAAGTGCCATAACACCGACGATCCGAAAGGCCGACTTGACCTCTCGACGATCGCTTCGATGAAGCAGGGCGGGCAAACCAAATTGCCACTCATTACCGCCAAGAATCCGAATCAGAGCCTGCTGTTTGCTCGATTGATTGCGCCGAACCCCGCTCAGCGAATGCCCAAAGGGGAAGCTCTCAGTGATGGCGATATTCAGAAGATCGGAAAGTGGATCGCTCAGGGAGCTTCTTTCGACGGCGCCCCTGAAGATGTGCCACTGACCGAATTGGCCTCAAATCGTCCCGCAGGAAACGCCCCCAAGAAGGTTGATAATTCGCCAGTCATGATCGCGAAGGCGACTGGGAATGAGAAAATCTCATTTACCAAACAAATTGCGCCGTCAATTGTCAATCTCTGCATTGGATGTCATGGAGCGAATAATCCTCGGTCGGGCCTAAATCTTTCAAACTTCGAAGGCATGATGCGCGGTGGCGAAAGCGGCCGCGTCATCGTCCCCGGCAATCTTGATGCAAGCCGATTGTGGCAACTGGTCGGAGCAGGGGAGCAACCGCGGATGCCGCAGGGACAATTGCGTATTACTCGCAAGTTCCATGCGGATTTGAAGGAGTGGATTCTCGAAGGCGCGAAGTTCGATGGTCCGGACGCGAAGACTCCGCTGAGATCGCTCGTTCCGACGGACGAAGAGTTGCTGATGGAGAAGTTCGCAAAGATGACGGCAGCGGAATATGGAGAAATGCGGAAGAAGCGTGCGGAAGACGATTGGAAGAAGACAACAAAGGACGAAGCGAAATCCGTCGAGTCAACTGAGTTCTACGTCTACGGAAATGCGAACGAAGATCGCCTCAAGCAAGTTGCGGCATGGGCTGACGAACATGCTAAGTCGCTTCGCACGGTATTCGGTATCAAGGAGCAACCAATTTTCAAAGGAAGGCTTACTGTCTTTGTTTGCAAAGACCGCTTTACCTACACCGAATTCAATCAATCAGTGCATAATCGAGATACAGCCAATGAAATCTACGGGCACGCGACAGTCACGACAGCCTACGAAGATGCGTTTGTGGCAGTGCAGGATATTGGCGACGAGCCTCAAAGTTGGCACCCTGGTATTAAGGCGAGTGTTATTGCAAATATCACCTCAGCCTATCTGAAGCGTCCCGGTTCAAAATTGCCTGAGTGGATCGTAACGGGAGCCGGATTGGCGCTTGCCGCGAAGGCAGGGGGCTCCAACTCATTCCTCGATTCGATGCCTAAAGAAGCCGCTGACGCATTGTCGGGGATTGATTCTCCGGAAGCCATTTTTCAGGACGGCAAGTTTGGTCCGGCTGCAATTGGCCCTGTAGGCTACACGCTCGTTGACTTTTTGATGAAGAACGGTGGTCCAGCCAAATTTGGCCAATTTATTAGCAGGATGCAGTCAACGGGTAAATTGAATGATGCTCTGACTGAAGTATACGGGGGCAATGCAAAGGCGCTCGGAACAGCTTACGGCCAGGCGATGCTTGCAAAACGACCTATGCAAAAGAAGAAGTGATATGGCAGATGTGGTCGTCGTCGGCGGAGGGGTCATTGGCCTTTCCGTTGCCTATGAATTGGCCGGGCAGGGGGCTGATGTCACCGTGCTAGAGCAGGGCCAATTCGGTCAAGAAGCTTCGTGGGCAGGTGCCGGGATGTTACATCCAGGTAACTTGCCGCTCGCGAATACCCCGCAAGCGAGACTGCGTGCCTTGAGTTTCGCCCGCTGGAAGCCTCTATCCGAGGAATTGAGAGAGCAAACTGGTATCGACAATTGCTTTTACAATTGTGGCGCAATTCAGCTCGGTGCCGAGGGAGAAGATGCCCTATGGACTGAGTTTGAGGAGTGGGGCTCAGAAGGGGTTGAAGCTGAATGGCTTCGAGCTGTCGGCCTAATAGAACATGAGCCGGAGTTGGCGACGCGATATCAGTATGGATTTCGATTGCCGCAGTTATGTCAGGTGCGGAATCCTCGGCATCTCAAAGCCCTTTATCGGGGATGTCAGATTCGAGGAGTAAAATTGATACCGGGAACTCCTGTCGTTGGGTGGGAAGCGGAACTTGGAAGAGTGCGTGCCGCGCAAGTCTTAACTGGTGCTGAGAAATACTCGGCAGGCCACTTTGTGATCACCGCGGGGGCGTGGTCTAAGCGGCTGTTGCTGCAAGCGGATTGCCGCTTCGAGATTACGCCAGTTCGCGGACAAATGGTGCTTCTCAATATGCCCTCACAACCATTGCGGCACATTATCGAGGCGGGGCCGCGATATGTTGTTCCGAGAAGTGACGGGCGAATCCTCGTTGGTTCGACGGAGGAGTGGGTCGGCTTTGATAAACGCAATACGGCCGAAGGGGTTCGCTCGCTGCTTGAGCTTGGAGAGTCACTGATACCTCGACTCAAAGATGCGACGCTTGAACGCTGCTGGTCGGGCCTGCGGCCTCGATCTTCATCAGGCATTCCACTGATTGATCGGGTGCCGGATTTTCAAAACCTCTTTGCTGCAGTGGGTCATTTTCGATCCGGCCTGCAACTCTCTCCAGCAACGGGCTTACTCGTTCGGCAACTACTCTTAGGGCAACCGCTTTCGGTATCTCTTACTGCGTTCGGATTTGAGGCCCATTCGAATTTGAAGCCATAAATTGCTCGGACAAGGAGGTCGCTGTGAGGGCGGTTGTGCAGCGAGTTGCGAGTGCTCGGGTTGTTGTCGGCGGTGAGATTGTCGGTGAAATCGGTAAGGGATTCTTAGTCCTGCTCGGTGTCGGCGAGGCGGATACTCAGGACGATGTCGGGTACATCGCGAGCAAACTTGCCGGCTTGCGAGTGTTTGAAGATGACGACGGGAAGATGAATCTCGCGCTGCAAGATGTTGGCGGAAAACTGCTTGTAGTGAGCCAGTTCACGCTCTTTGGTGATTGTCGAAAAGGGCGGCGTCCGAGCTTCATAACTGCAGCTCGTCCGGATGTTGCGGATAGGCTCTACCAAAGTGTTGTTGCTGAGTTGCGAGGGCTCGGCTTGCATGTTGAAACTGGCCGGTTCCAACAGCACATGGACGTCACGCTGACGAATGATGGGCCGGTAACATTGCTCCTCGACAGCACCCGAATTCTTTGACCGGAGCATGAGGCTTGTCATTGAGATGCGATGCTTTCGATGGCCCGCGCGCAAGCTCTCGTAGACTCTCTGATAGCAACGCAATTAGCCTCGTGAGCAGTGTGTGCTGGAAATGTAGAACCGCAGGCGATCAGCGTCTTCATTCCTGCCGATAACCGCTGACGCACGGGCCGTTTGCTGCTTCAGCAATTGGTCACGATGCCATGCTTAGTCGTTCTTAGGATTGCTCATTACGTGTTTCGATATGCGAGCCGTTCGCGCGTTGAGTGTGCAAGAGAAGGAGTCTCTGCCGTGAATTGGATTGACGGGGTTGCTATCGCCGTAGTTGTCTACTGCGGAATCAAAGGAGCGAGTCGCGGCGCCGTTTGGCAACTCGCCGCGGTCGCAACCCTTGTGTTGGCGGCCGTTTTCACGGCCCGATTGGCGCCTCTTGTCGAAGAACGACTACCAGAAACGATTGACGTTCAACTGCGGCCATGGGTTGCGATTGGTCTCGTTTATCTCGGCCTCTCGTTCTTCGTGTATCTGCTTGCTGGTCGAATCCGTGCATGGTTTGAGAAAGCTCGTTTCTTGGAATTCGACCGCCACTGGGGCGCGATCATCGGCGCCGTCAAGGGAACCTTGATTGTGATCACAGCAGTCGCGCTTGTGGCGATCACGGTTCCGAAAGCTCGCGTCGACATTCGCCGCTCGCGATCAGGAGTCGTCGCGAAATTTGCGGTCGAGAAGCTGCTGCCGCTGATGCCGGATTGGGTTAGCGAGCCAGCCAAGTCGGCATTCAATGAGACGGAGGGTCGCGAGGAAGAGTTGCCGTTCCGGCTCGAATAGGGGCATCCGAAATGTGGCTAATTCGTAGGCATCCACAACGCCAAAGGAAAACATAACAGACATTATCGGACGTTGCGCAGAAGGCTAAAAAGAAAGAGGCTCGCAATCCTGATGGATGCGAACCTCTTTCTTGTGTCGCTCGAAAGCCGCTCCTATTCGATGAACATGCCCATTCGCCGAAACCGGTCGTAACGCTGATCAACGAGTTGCTCGCCGGTCAGCGGAGCCAGCTTGCGAATCGCACGTTGCAGCGATGACTTCAGAGTGGCGGCCATTTGCCGATGATCACGATGGGCGCCGCCGAGTGGCTCCGGAATGACTTCGTCGACGATGCCGAACTCTTTGAGATCCTTCGATGTGAATCGCAACGCGCGAGCTGCTTCGTCTCGATGTTTGACGTGCTTCCAAAGGATCCCAGCGCAGCCTTCAGGACTGATCACCGAGTAGTACGAGAATTGGAGCATCGCGACGTGATCGCCGATTCCAATTCCGAGAGCGCCGCCGGATCCGCCTTCGCCAATGACGACACAGACGACCGGAGTCTTCAGTCGCGCCATCTCGCGGAGGCTGTAGGCAATCAAGTAAGCCTGACCGCGTTCTTCCGCACCGATACCGGGATAAGCGCCGGGAGTATCAATGAAGCAAACAATTGGCAGACGGTATCGGGCTGCCATTTCCATCTTCGAGAGCGCCTTTCGGTACCCCTCGGGATGTGCCATTCCGTAGTTGTGCTCGGTGCGTTCCTGAAGATCGCGGCCTTTATGCTGCGCGACGAAAAGCAGCTTCTGATCTTCAAGCTTTGCGAAGCCCGTGAGCATTGAGCGGTCATCGCGGTAGGCTCGATCGCCGTGCAATTCGACGAACTCATCGAAGAGCAACTCTATGTAGTCGAGTGCCTGTGGCCGATCAGGATGACGAGCGATTTGCACCGTCTCCCACGGATCAAGGTTTTGGAATACCTCTCGGCGCTTCCGAGTAATCTCGACTCGCAAACTGCGAGTGGCCTCCATGTTGGCGTCGGTCGGGTCGAGGATTGCTTCGAGTTGCTCAAGCTGTTTTTCAAGTTCGAAAATCGGCTTTTCGAAAGGCAACGGCGGCGTCGGTGCCTTCTTTTTCCGTCTTGGATCGGGAGCCATTTCCATGCGCGTTACTTTCCGAGGCAAGTTGATTGTGCCGGTTAGGATGACACTGCCGGCGCGGCGACTCGCAGGGTTGCGGGGCCAGTGCTGAGTTTGATTCGAATGCCGTTTAGCAAGAGGCTGACGGGGGCGGGATTCTTGCAGACGCTTCCGGGCATGCCTATCGAAGCGATTCTGAGCCTAGACCATTCGGATCGTGCGAAATTTGCCGCCGCCGTTTTACGACGAAGCCGGCGACCGGAATCGAGGCGGCCCCGCCCTGCTCTTTTTCAAGTTCGCCGAGGCAACGCCGACTTGACGCAGGAAGTCCCCGACCGAATGGCGGTCACGCGAGTCGCTCAGACGCCGCAACATGAAGCGGCTACTGGATTTCCGGTAGCTCGGTTGCGACCGGCAAGTTTGCATCTTGAGGCGACGGAGCGGGGCGTTGCGGCCCTCGAACTCCTGATGGTTGCGGAACTGCAGGGCGGCCAGTTTGCGGCGGCATTGGCATCTGTCCGGGATATTGGGGCATTTGGCCGGGCATTCCGGGTTGTGCCGGCATTGGCATTCCGGGCTGCATGGGATAGCCGGGCGGCATAGCGCCGGGGGGATACATTCCCGGCATCATCTGCGGGGGCATTCCTTGATAGCCGGGATAACCGGGCATCGGCATGCCGGGCTGAGGCATTCCATAAGGCATCATTGGCTGAGGCATGCCGTAACCCATTTGCATCGGCTGAGGCATATAGCCGGGCATTGGCGCCATCATCGGCTGTTGAACTGGAGGCTGCGCCGCCGGTTGAACTGCTGCGGGTTGCGGAGCAGCAGGTGCCGGCTTGCCGCCCTTCTTCTTTGCCGCTTCGCGATCCGCAAGCACTCGAAGACTCTCTTCTTTTCGCTTCTTTTCTTCTTCGCGACGAAGCCGTTCGGCCTTCACGAAGCCAGCAAGAGCGGGGTTAATGCGAATCATCTCTTGAAGTCGCGCGTCGTCCTTGCTGCTCATGCGGGTCGAGAGCATTTGCCGAATTTCGTCTTCGCTCGACTGATCGCCGGTCGATCCGGTCAGGGTTTCTTTCGGCTGTTCGAATTCAGTGACAGGCTCCTTAAATGCCTGAATCTTGCTGAATAAGGACCAAACTTCCTGACACGATTGAGGGCGGTCAGCGGGCTTCTTTGCCATCAGCTTCGCGACCAACTGGTCCATTTCAGGAGTGACGTTTTTATTGACGATGGACGGCGGCGGCGCGGCAGCGCCGAGATGCTTCGCTAAGAGGTCTTGCGGATTTTCGCCTTTGAAGGGAACGGTCCCCGTCAGGATTTCATAGAGGACGATGCCGAGACTGTAGATGTCAGTCGCGGGCGTTGAGACTTCTTTGCGAATCGTCTCCGGTGCGAGATAGGTGCGAGTTCCGCGAATAGGGCCCTTACTTCCGCCGAGCAGTTTCGAAAAGCTCGTTGCCTTTTTGACGGCGAGCGAGAAGTCGATGAGTCGCACTTCGTCCGAACGATTCAGCAGGATGTTGTCCGGCTTGATGTCTTTGTGGACCCAGCCTTTGTCGTGCATGTAGCCGAGTCCCTGACAGACCTGCTCCATCAGCCGGGGTAATCGAGATTGCACGGCCTTCACGTTGTTGTGAAGCCACTGCTTGATGTTCGGAGTCTTGAAGAGATCGAGCAGCAAGTAGCACTCGGTCTTCCGCGACACGATGCCGTGACAGCCGATGAGAATCGGGTGCTCGAAACTCTGAGCGAGCTTGCCTTCGTGCTTGAGCAGTTCGATTTCGTCGGGCTCTTTCATGGCCTCTGGCAGCAGCAGTTTCATCGCGAACTTCTGCCCGCTCTGCTCATGAACGACTTCCCATACCTGCGACATTTTGCCGGTCGCGATGACGGAGATGAGCTGATACTCGTCGATCTTGTTCTTATCTTCGGGTTGTTCGTTCGGCTTAGGATCGGCCACAGGATCATTCCTGAAAGGGGATTGTGAGCAGGGCTTCGAGCCAGTCTGCGAGATGCGAAACGTTGTCGGTTAAAGAGTTCGAGCCAGCCATCACTGATGTCAGCGGCGGCGACTCGATCGAGTTCGGTTTAGAGGCCGGCGGCGTTTGTTTTTTGGGGTGCTGCTCCAGCAGGGGGCGTCGTCGCAGGCGTTGCCGCACCGCCCTGCCCTGCGAGCTTTGAAGTTCCGGCCGCTGCTTGTCCGGGGGTCGCGGGTTTCAGAGTCGTTCCATCGGCGAGATCGCGAGTCGTTGCCGTCACGAGTTCATCGTTCTCGGCGAATTGACCGCTGACGAAGACAGTTTCTTTGCCAACTTGCCCATGCAGCGCGACTGTGATCGTTCGAACGACGCCATCTCGAACGACCTGCACCATTCGAGTCCCCGATGAGTCGGCCTTTACAACGTTCAACGGGACACGCGCAACGGCTCCGATTGGAGCGAGCGGCCCATAAACGACTTGCCCCGGATGCCATTGCTGCTTGCTGTTGTCGAGTTTCACAACTGCGGTCGCGGCAGAGACGGCGAGTTCTCGCTGCTTGTCATGATCAGCATCGAGAGGAGTGATCGAGTCGACGACGACTGTCAGTCGCTGCGACTCGACGGTCAGATCCATTGAGCTACCGGCTTTGACCACTTCGCGATCGACCGGCAATCGGCACTTGAGTTGAGAGAGGTCTCCGACCGTGACGAGCGGTTCGCCAGATTTGATTGGCTGACCTTCAGCGACATGCAACTTCAAGAGCGTTGCGGCATACGGAGCCCGAATGCTTGCTGCTTGTTGATCGAATACGGCCAGCGACCACTCGGCTTCGGCAAGCGCGACCTTCGCTTCACCGAGTTTGATTTGCTCGGCGTTGTTCGAAGCGCGAGCAACTCGAAGTTCCTGTTGAGCGAGTTCCTTTGCCGCCGCCGCTCGCTTGCCAACGAGTTCGAGTCGCGGATTCTCGATGCGAATCATTTCGAACTGAGCATTGACCGCCCTGCCTTCTTTTTCGGTGACCGCTTTCACAACGCCGTCACAAGGAGCGGTGATCGTCACGCTGCGAACGGGCTCAAGGCGTAGCGGCAAGCGGTACTTGTCGGCGGGAGTCGCAGTCAGCTTCTGCCGCTGAATCGCGACAAGCTTTGCATCGTCCTGCGCCAGAATCAGCGACGGTCCAAACGCTGAGAGGCAGCCCATTGCGACGGTGAGATGATTGAGCCGTGAACTCCAACTCCTGCGAGAAACAAGGGCTCGAAGCATGTCGAATGTTCCACTTTGAGGTCGTATCGCCCGATGACGGAGCAAGGTTAGGAGTTGCCTTCTTTGAGTGTCAACGAGGCTGCGCAAGCACGACCAAAAGCAACAAACGGCGCAGTTAGGTAAAGAGTGAGACGCCCTTGTGATGCTGCGAGGGCTTCAGCAACATCCCGCCGCGCGGTCTAAGTCCGGCGAAAATTGCTCGGAAAATGACGGCTTCGAAGCACTCAGAAGTCGAAACCGCCCGGCACTTCAATTCCCCTGAACTCATTTGAGGAACCACTCGATGCAACTGCTGCTCACGTTGGCGCTCTTGTTTGTGGCGAGCGTCGGACTCGCAGATGACAGCCAATACAAACTCGGGGCCGAGTCGATGCCTCAAGATGGAGTGCCGCACGGCACCGTCACTGAAGGCGTCCTCAAGAGCAAAGTTTTCGAAGGCACGATTCGGCAGTATTGGGTCTATGTGCCGAAGCAATACGACGGCTCAAAGCCTGCGTCGGTAATGGTCTTTCAGGACGGTCATGCATATGTCGCCGATAAGGGACAGTTCCGCGTTCCGACCGTCTTCGACAACCTCATTCATAAGGGCAAGATGCCGGTCACGATCGGCATCTTCTTGAACCCCGGGCATAAGGCTGATGAGGTTCCGAAGGAACCATGGAAGTCGAGCAACCGCAGTTTCGAGTACGACACTCTCAGCGACCAATACGCACGGTTCTTGATTGAGGAAGTGCTGCCGGAAGTCGGCAAGCAATACAAGCTGAGCACGAACCCCGCCGACCGCGCGATCTGCGGCATCTCGTCGGGCGGCATTTGCGCCTTCACCGTTGCATGGCAGCGGCCGGATCAGTTTCAGAAGGTGCTGAGTCATGTCGGCAGCTTCACCAACATTCGCGGCGGGAATGTCTATCCCTTCTTGATCCGCAAGACCGAACGCAAAGAAATGCGCGTCTTCCTGCAAGATGGCAGCGGCGATCTCGACAACGCGCACGGAAATTGGTGGCTCGCCAATCTCGAAATGGACGCAGCGCTGAAGTTTCAGAAGTACGACTACAAGTTCGTCGGCGGTGAGGGCGGCCATAACGGCATTCACGGCGGAGCAATCTTGCCGGAGTCACTTGAGTGGCTTTGGCGCAAGTAGCTGCCGCGCTTTCGACGATGCGTCTTCAACATCACTCAGACGAAAGAACGATCCGATGCGGATCAGCTTACGCAGCGCATTACGGAGTTTGAGTGCGGCCTGCATGCTCTCGGTCTCATTGCCACTGCTTGCGGATGAATTGCCGACGCTTCCTTTGTGGGAGAACGGCATGCCGGAGCCTCGCGTGCAAACCGAGATGCCGGAGCGCATCGAACTCGGGAAGGACGGCATCTCGCGACGTTTCAACGTCTCGCGTCCGCGTCTCTTCGTGCATCAACCGCAAGCAGACGGTCGCTCGAAGACTGCTGTCATTATTGTTCCAGGAGGCGGCTTCGGCAGACTCTCGGACGAGCACGAAGGCAAAGATGCCGGTGAGTGGTTCGCGAAGCTCGGCATTACCGCGTTTCAATTGGCTCATCGCTGCCCGACTCAGATGCATGCCGAACCGAATGCCGGTCCGGTGCAGGACGTGCAACGAGCGGTGCAACTTGTCCGCGAGCAAGCAGCCAAATGGCAGATCGACACCGACAAGATCGGCGTGCTCGGCTTCTCTGCCGGAGGGCAAACGGCAGTCGTCGCGGCAACGAACGAACTGCGTTTCAAAGCTGAGGGCGACTCCGTCACTGAGCATCGCCCGAACTTTCTGATGCTGCTGTATCCGTTTCGGATCTACGACGAGAAGACAAAAGCACTGCGCCCCGACATCAAACTCGACGCCGCTCTGCCTCCAACATTCATCGCTCAATGCGCTGACGACAGCGGCTCGCTGCCGCAGGGAAGCAGCTTGCTGTTCTACGAATTGGTCAGCCGCAAAGTGCCTGCCGAGATTCACATCTACGAACGAGGCGGGCACGGCTTCGGCATGCGACCGCGCCCCAATGCAAGCGGCCCGACCGACTGGCCATTGCGCGCTGCTGATTGGCTGAAGCAACGCGAATGGGCGAAGTGAATCGACGAGTGATTTTCAGTCGCTCGCCCATGCATCGATGGCGCGGCGCTCAAGAAGACTGCTCGAAGGCACTCGCAGGACTTACGAAACACCGAGCACGCTGCGAGTGTGCTTATCAACTTGAGTCCGCACCGACTCACTACTGCTGACGATCAACTTTCACGGAGGACTCATGACGACTCTCGAACATCCGCGCGACGAACTCTTGCGCTTTATGGACCGCATCTACCGCTTGCGGATGACGACAACTTCCGGCGGCAACCTCTCGATTCGCGAAGAAAACGGTGACATTTGGATTACCCCCGCGCGACTCGACAAAGGCTCGTTGCGGCGCGACGACGTTGTGCTCGTGAAAGCAAATGGGACGATCGAAGGCCGGCATCGCCCGTCATCCGAACTGCCCTTTCATCAGGCGATCTATGCCGCGCGTCCCGAGATCCGCGCGATCGTGCATGCGCACCCGGTTGCTCTCGTCGCCTTCAGCATCTGCCGGCAAGTGCCCGATGTCCGCGTGCTGAATCAGACATCGCGGATTTGCGGGCATGTAGGATTTGCTCCATACGCTTTGCCCGGAGGCACGCAGCTCGGCCGCAACATCGCCGACACGTTTGCGGCGGGACATGACTGCGTCGTGCTTGAGAATCACGGAGTCGTGACCGGCGGCGACTCGTTGCAGTCCGCATTCGATCGCTTCGAGACGCTTGAGTTCGCCGCGAAGACGATCATCAAAGCGTCGCATCTCGGTGCCGTCCGTTATCTCGATTCCGCATCGCTCGCGGTCACGACGAGCGTCTCCGGGGCCGTGCCGACGCCGGTCGCCACTGAGCGATCCGCGAGCAGTAATGAGAAAGAGTTGCGGCGTCAGATCGTCGAGTTTGTCCGACGCAGCTATCAGCAGCGGCTCATGATCAGCACGCAAGGCGCGCTGTCGGCTCGAGTCAGCGAGGACTCGTTTCTCATCACTCCGCATCGAGTCGATCGCAACCGATTGGAACTCGATGACATCGTGCTCGTTACGAACGGCGAACCGGAAGCGGGCAAGATTCCGAGCAGTTCAACCGCCAGTCATCGCGCGATCTATCAGCGTCAGTCGCAGGTCGCGGCAGTCATCAATGCCTATCCGGTGAACGCGACGGCTTTCAGTGTGACGGACGCCGTGCTTGATACGCGCACCATTCCCGAGAGCTACATCTTTCTGCGCGACGTTCAGCGCTCCCCGTTCGGAGCACGCATCGGTGACGGCATGCAACTGGCCGACCGCATGCGACTCGATCAACCCATCATGCTGCTCAACAACGACGGAGTAATGGTTGTCGGCGCGAGCGTGCTTGATGCCTTTGATCGGCTTGAAGTTCTCGAATCGACCGCCGAAGCGATGATCAATAGCCGCGCATTGGGGCCGCTCGTGCCGATGTCTGATCTCGTCATCGACGAACTCAAAGCCGCGTTCTTCAAGTAGTAGAGCCGTACTCGTCGCGCGGACTCTTCGGGAACTCCTTGAAAGAAGTGCGACACTGCTGAGGACGAGTTCGCTTCGACAAGTCTTATCCGTGTGGGAAATATCCGTGTGCGAAGTCTCTGGCCAATTCAGCTTCGCACACGGATATGTCTCACACGGATGAAGAACTCAGAACTCGATCTGTGCTCCCAACTGACACAACATCGCAAAGCAGAGCCGAGCAACTGAATCGAAGCGTTTAACCGCGAGCCTCGGGCAAGCACGTGCAATCTGCAGCGGACCAACACCGGCAGTTCGAATCACAGCGCATCTGAGTCACTTGCAAACTGACTGCATGAAGTTTGCGTCACGCTTCCCGTGCGAAGCAGTTCGTGACCATTGCCATGCAATTCGACTTACATAGGCACATCCGCAGTTCGGCATTGCTATCCGCAGGAAAGTCCGACTGACGAAAGGCAACTTCCTGCGGATGGAAGGAGCCGGACTGCGGATGAATGACGAGTCGCCTCGATCGACAACTCAATCCCGCTTTGCAGCAGCTCGTCGGTCTGAGACAGAGCCTCGTTGTGCAAAAGTGACGCTGCGACGAGCAACGCCGGATCAAAACCGACCGGCACTCAGCATGCGTTTGATGTGCTTGCGTTGTGAGTCGGTCAGCAGCGCAGACGCCTCTTGTCGCAACTCCAATGGACTGAGTTTTCGATTTCCATTGGTCCCCGACTCCACAAGCTGCATGAGATCTCGTTGCTGAGTCTTCGACAGCCGCAACTGAGACACCAATGCGGACCAACTAAAGTCGCCGGTGCCGGTAATTAAGATTGCAGCCTGCTCTTCGTTCTGACGGGCGCGTTCCTTGAGTTCCGCAGCCGCCTCTTTGAGCATGCGATCTCTCTCGTTCTTGAGTCGCTCAGCTTCGGAGATAACGCGGGGACGAGCTTCCGCTGCTGCGGCTGCCGCCGCCGTCTTTTGTGCCGGATCCGTCGGACCGCCGAAGTCGATCGTTTGTATGACTCCGAAGATCAACGCCGCGACGCAGAGCCCGAGTGTAATCGCCAATACAGAGCCGACGGCGGACATATCGTTGGCGCCGGACTTAGCGATGATCGCCTTCATCGGATCGGGCATATCGAAATGCTCTTTGAGTCGTCGCGCGCCGACCCGCTGATACATCTCTTCGGCAACGCAATCGACGACCTCGCAGTCATGCACGACGTCCTCGATCTCGACTTTGATGACTTGCCCTGCCGAGAGATGCAGCCCGCGCAGCATGAGCAGTCCGATTCCCGTCGACGACAAGTCCGTCAGTACCGCCGCCGTATGCGACGAACCCGCCTTAACCGTGACCTCAGCACGGTCGGGATCGACGACGAAGCGATGAGCTTTTCGACGTTCGGACATAATTGCGGACATGACGAAAGGTGAGTGAACCGGTTCACAAGACATCTCAACGAACCGCTTCGAATGTACGTCGCTGCTTCGCTTCGCAGCCGACTGGGCGCTGATGTTCCCTGCGGCGACATACTGATGAGCGACTGTTTGCGAGCGGTTGTCAGTCCGAGCCGAAATGCCCGACAGTGCCGAGAATCCGGTGAGGTTGCGATTCTGCATCAGCCGCGCCTGCGCAACTCGCAAGATGTTCCTCAATCGCAATTTCGAGCAACCTTCATGTCGTCATCGCCTTCAGAACCCCAACCCGCCGCAACAAGAGCGTCAGTCGGCCAATGGCTGCTGAGTGCGGCAGCACTGACGGTCGTGCTCGGCCTCTTAGCCGCCCTGCTCCCGGCTAGAGCCCGGTTGATCGGCCTCTTCGGTCCGGCGGAAGGAGCCCTGCTCTGCCGTCTGTTAGCTGAATCGCAGCGCCGACTCGGTATCGCATCGAGCCGAGTCCTTTTTCTGACCGCCCTGCTCTGCGGAGTTGCTGCGTTCGCGCTGACATCAACTATGTGGTGGCGCCAGTTCGCGGCCTCAGTGCGAGACGAGTATCGAGTCCCGCCGCCCGATTTGTTCGCTCAGCAACTCAGCGCCTCTCCCAACAACGGACAACCGCCGACTGCCGAACAACTGCGTGATGCGAAACTGCTGCGAGAAGCCTTTGAAGCCGACACTGCCCGAGCGGCCGAACTTGATGCGCGATGTTCGCTCTCCGGCTACTTCGTCTTTCGCGTCTACGGCATCTCGAACGCCGAACGCATTCGAGAAAAGCAATTGCTCGCGACGATCTTTTGGGCCTGCGAACTCATCGCCGCCGGAGCTG
>CAZNMS010000190.1:0-14887 GCA_964573505.1 uncultured Planctomycetaceae bacterium
TCCCGCCAACTTCCAAACTTCGTAGACCCGCCCCCGTCTTCTTGAACCAACAGGCGGAATGCCGCGTGTTGCGTTTGAGATGTGAATCTGCCGATTCGGTTGGACTCAAGCCATGCACGAGGGAGCCTTCCAAGGGCGACATCCAGAGAACTTGGTGAGAACGGATCTTGATGCGGTTTTGATATCTCGGTGCTGAGGCTTGCCAACTTCTTGATGTGGCGAGCTCTAAAATCTTCTCGATGAATGACGGTGGCCTATTTGTTCTTCGAGTTGCTTAAGCCGGAGTGGTTCTCATGACCGCAAATGGAATTCTGCAAGTGGCGCTTTATCTCGGAACGCTTCTGGCTCTGGTAAAGCCGCTCGGTTGGCTGATGTCACGAGTATTACAGCAACAGCCTTGTGGACTGGAGCCAGTACTCGGTCCGGTCGAACGGCTGTGCTATCGCCTTGCTCGCGTTGATCCGCAGAGTGAAATGAACTGGAAGACTTATTCCATCGCGATGCTGGTCTTTAATGCGATGGGGATGCTCGTTGTGTTCGCGGTGTTGATGCTGCAAGGCAGCTTGCCGCTGAACCCGCAGCGGGTTGAAGGGTGCTCGTTCGACTTGGCGTTCAATACGGCCATCAGCTTTGCGACCAATACCAATTGGCAGAGCTATGGCGGAGAAGTTTCGCTGAGCTACTTCTCTCAGATGATCGCGCTCACCGTGCAGAACTTTCTTTCGGCGGCAACGGGCATCGCTGTGCTCGCGGCGCTGGTGAGAGGACTGGCTCGACGAGAGGCAGACGCGATCGGGAACTTCTGGGTCGATGTCACTCGCACGACGCTGTATGTGCTCTTGCCATTGTCGACGGTCATGGCTGCCGTTCTGGTGTCGCAGGGAGTCATTCAGAACTTCCGCGCTTATGACGCGGTGCCGGTCTTGCAGTCCGTCGCTCATCGCTCTTCGCCGACATCGGGTCTCACTGACGGGGCGAGCGATCTATCGGGAGCTGCGACTCAGACGCTCGCGATGGGGCCAGTGGCTTCGCAGGTGGCGATCAAGCAATTGGGCACCAACGGCGGCGGGTTCTTCAATGTGAACTCGGCACATCCGTTTGAGAATCCGACACCGCTTTCCAACTTCATTCAGGTGCTCGCGATTCTGGTCATTCCCGCCGCGTTGTGTTGGACGTTCGGGGACATGATCGGCGATCGACGGCAAGGCTGGGCCGTGCTCGCGGCGATGTTCGTCGTCTTTGTTCCGCTCGTGATTGTGGTTGTCGTCGCAGAGCAAGTTGGAGTGTCAGAACTCACGGCTTTGGGAGTCGATCAAAGCGTCAGTGACACTCAGGCGGGCGGACATCTTGAAGGTAAGGAGTTGCGATTCGGCGTTGTGAATTCGGCACTGTGGGCCACTGCGACGACGGCTGCTTCCAATGGCAGCGTCAACTCGATGCACGACTCATTTACTCCGCTCGGAGGACTCGTGCCGATGTGGCTGATGCAGCTCGGTGAAGTGATCTTTGGAGGCGTCGGTAGCGGCCTCTATGGCATGCTGATGTTTGCCATCGTCGCGGTCTTCGTGGCGGGCCTGATGGTTGGCCGGACGCCTGAGTATCTCGGAAAGAAGATTGAAGCCTTCGAGATGAAGATGGCTTCGATCGTCATCTTGATCCCTCCGTTGCTGGTGCTTCTTGGCACCGCCATCGCTGTTGCCGGGCCCGGCTTAAGCTACTTCGACGGCGGGGAAGTGAAGAGCAACCTCAACAATCCCGGTGCTCATGGTTACTCGGAGGTGCTGTATGCGTTCTCGTCAGCGGGCAACAACAACGGCAGTGCCTTCGCCGGACTGAGCGCCAACGTCCTCTTCTACAACCTCACGTTGGGAGTGGTCATGTTCGTGGCGCGGTACTGGTTGATGATTCCGGTGTTGGCCATCGCGGGTTCGATGGCCAAGAAGAAATTTACGCCGCCCAGTGCGGGCACGCTGCCGACGCACACGCCTTTGTTTGTGGTCTTGCTGGTGGGAGTGGTGCTGCTTGTCGGCGCGCTGACCTTTGTTCCGGCGTTGGCTCTGGGGCCCGTTGTGGAGCAGTTGCAGATGACGGCAGGGAAGTAGCACGCCGCAGTTGGGATTGGGTTCCTCTATTCCCTTTGTCAAAACCAAAAGGGTGTAACCGGTATTCCATCGCAGTCTTCGGCGGGCTTGTCCCGTCGGGACCAACGACTGACCCGCTACTCGTTCGCAGTAGTAGCAGAACAGTCGTTGCTTCCGTCCGGACAAGCCGGACGGAGAGCGAAAACGCCTTCACTTTGCGGTCACGTAGCCGAGCAGTCGTTCGTCCCGTCCGGGCGAGCCGGACGGAGACGATTCAAATTCAGCGCCGGAGTGCCGGTCACACCCAAACCAAAAGAGACGAGCGAGTGTTGTCATGTCACAACGTCTTTCATTGTTTGATCGCAGCATTCTCCGACGTGCGTTTGTCGACGCGCTGAAGAAGCTGCATCCGAAGCAGCAGTTGCGAAATCCGGTGATGTTCACCGTCTATGTCGGCAGCGTGCTGACGACGAGTCTCGGCTTCCGGGCGCTTGCCGTCGGGGGAGCCGAGAGTCCGGCGTTTGTCTTCGGAGTGTCGCTGTGGCTGTGGTTCACCGTGCTGTTTGCGAACTTCGCGGAAGCAATGGCCGAGGGGCGCGGGAAGGCTCAGGCGGATTCGTTGCGCGCGGCTCGACGAGATGTGTCAGCAAAATTACTCAGCGAGCCCACATTCGGCGCGGCATGGCAAGCTCGTGATGCGTCTGCATTGAGAAAGGGAGATGTCGTCCTCATTGAAGCGGGCGACATGGTTCCGGCAGATGGCGAGGTCATCGAAGGCGTTGCTTCGGTCAACGAGAGTGCGATCACTGGCGAGAGTGCTCCGGTCATTCGCGAGAGCGGCGGAGATCGCAGCAGCGTGACGGGCGGCACGGTCGTGCTTTCGGATTGGCTCATCGTGCGAGTCACTGCCAATCCCGGCGAGACGTTTCTTGATCGCATGATCGGACTCATTGAGGGAGCCAAACGCGGCAAGACTCCCAATGAAATCGCGCTCGACATCTTGCTGTCGGCGATGACCATCGTCTTTCTGGTGGTGTGCGTGACGTTGCTGCCGTTCTCGACGTACTCGGTGCAAGCCGCGGGGCAAGGCAGCCCGGTGACGATGACGGTCCTTGTGGCGCTACTCGTCTGTCTCATTCCGACGACGATTGGCGGCTTGCTCTCGGCGATCGGTATCGCGGGAATGGATCGCATGATTCAGGCGAACGTGATCGCCACATCGGGCCGAGCTGTCGAAGCCGCCGGCGATGTTGATGTTTTGCTGCTGGATAAAACGGGCACCATCACGCTGGGAAATCGGCAAGCTGTCGAACTGATTCCGGCTCCGGGCATTGATGTGTCGACATTGGCCAATGCGGCCCAGTTGGCATCGCTTGCGGATGAGACGCCCGAGGGACGCAGCATCGTGGTGTTGGCCAAAGAGAAGTATGGGCTGCGAGGTCGCAACGTCAGCGATCTGCATGCGAGCTTCATTCCGTTCTCAGCACAGACGCGGCTCAGTGGTGTCGACATGCAGTCGACTCGCATTCGAAAGGGAGCCGCAGAAGCGATTGAGAACTTCGTGAAGCTTGAAGGCGGTGCCTTTCCGTCTGAAGTGCGGCGCGCGGTCGAGGACATCGCGAAGCGCGGCGGGACTCCGTTGGTTGTCGCTGAAGGCAACAGGACGCTCGGCACGGTCTATCTCAAAGACATCGTTAAGGGCGGGATCAAAGAACGCTTCGTCGAATTGCGGCGCATGGGGATCAGGACCGTGATGATTACGGGCGACAATCCTCTCACCGCTGCGGCCATCGCGGCAGAAGCGGGAGTGGACGACTTCCTCGCGCAGGCCACTCCCGAAGCAAAGCTGAAACTCATTCGAGAACAGCAAGCGAGCGGGCGGCTCGTCGCGATGACTGGCGATGGAACAAACGATGCGCCGGCGCTGGCTCAAGCGGATGTTGCAGTGGCGATGAACTCGGGAACTCAGGCCGCGAAGGAAGCAGGCAACATGGTCGATCTCGATTCGAACCCGACCAAACTCATTGAGGTTGTGGCGATCGGCAAGCAGTTGCTGATGACACGCGGAGCGCTGACGACCTTTAGCCTCGCGAATGATGTGGCGAAGTACTTCGCGATCATCCCCGCCGCCTTTGCGACGACCTATCCGGTACTCGACCGCTTGAACGTCATGCGATTGGCAACGCCTGCGAGTGCGATTCTGTCGGCGGTGATCTTCAACGCGTTGATCATCGTCGTGTTGATCCCGCTGGCTCTGCGCGGCGTGAAGTATCGCGCGGTCGGTGCCGATCGGCTGCTGCGAGACAACTTGTTGGTCTACGGACTGGGCGGACTGTTCGTGCCGTTTCCGGGGATCAAATTGATCGACTGGTTGTTGGTGTCGTGCGGTTGGGCTTAAGGGATCGCGCAGGAATTAACGGCCGCCTTACACCGCGAGGCAGTGATTAAATTCAATCGCCCCCGACCTTGTGTCGGGGGTTCAACGGCTTTTGCGCTACTTCGATGTAACGCAAATTCGCTTCGACTGAAGGCAAATTCGAGTAGTGCAAAGGCCGTTAAACCCCTGGGGCAAGCCCAGGGGCGATTCCATCACGACCTCTCCGCGAAACGCGACTGCAAGCGGCAGTTTTTAATACACGAGGCATCAGGAGAATTGAATCATGAAGCAATTATTACATACATCGCTTGTGCTCTTTGGCCTGCTGACAGTGCTGACGGGAGTTGTTTATCCCGCCGTCGTCACCGTCTGGGCTCAGGTGCTCTTTCCGCGCCAAGCGAATGGCAGCTTGATCGAACACGACGGTCAGAAGATCGGCTCGGAATTGATCGGTCAGGACTTCGACGATGAATCGCTCTTTTGGGGACGCCCGTCGGCGACGAGTCCTACTGCCTACAACGCAATGGCTTCGTCGGGATCGAACCTCGGGCCGAGCAATCCCGCTCTGCTGACTGCGGTTGAAGAACGAGTGCGTCGCTTGCGTGCTGCTCATCCCGATCAAGCGGGGGCGGTCCCTGTAGATCTTGTGACAACGTCAGCGAGCGGACTTGATCCACATATCAGTGTCGCTGCTGCGAGGTATCAGGCGCGCCGCGTCGCCGTCGCTCGGAAGATCGCCGAAGACGAACTGCTTGAGATCATCGCGCTCCATACGGAAGGGCGATCGCTGGGAATCTTGGGTGAGTCGCGCGTGAACGTGATGCGTCTGAATTTGGCGGTGATGGCGGCAACTCGCGGACACTGATTTCTGTCGTGAGCCTGAAGGAGCGACGTGCCAGTGCGCTGCTCAATTCAGCAGCGCATCCCGTAGCTGAAATCGTGAGATTTCAGGCATTTCAGCCGTCCGAAATCTGACGATTTCGGCTACCCCGAATTCTGACGATTTCGGCGGCTCCGAGTTCTGAGTGTTGAAGACGCAGTACCTCTTCGTTTGGCTTGCATCATGTCTGAAACTCGCCCCGATCCCGATGAGCTGTTGGCTCGCGTACAAGCAGAGGATGCTGTTGCTCGACGCGGGCGGCTCAAGATCTTCTTTGGATATGCAGCCGGGGTCGGGAAGACGTACTCGATGCTGCAAGCCGCGCGGCGCGAAGTGGCGGACAAGATCGACGTCGTTGTGGGTTACGTCGAGCCGCATGGAAGAGCGGAAACAGAGGCGCTGCTGAATGGGCTCGAATGCATCCCGTTTCTGCACGTGCCTTATCACGGCGTCACCGTTCGCGAGTTTGATCTTGATGCAGCGCTTGCTCGTCATCCGAAGCTGATCTTGGTCGACGAACTCGCTCATACGAATGCCGACGGAGCGCGACATTCAAAGCGCTGGCAAGATGTCGAAGAACTGCTCGACGCGGGCATCGACGTCTACACGACGCTCAATGTGCAACATGTCGAGAGCCTCAATGATGTCATCGCTCAGATCACCGGCGTCGTTGTTCGCGAGACCTTGCCCGATGCGTTGCTCGAACGCGCGGATGAGATCGAACTGATCGACATCACTCCGGAAGAACTCACGCAACGCTTGCTCGAAGGCAAGATCTATCTCGCGCCACAAGCAGAACGAGCACTGGAAAACTTCTTCCAGAAGTCGAATCTCGTCGCGTTGCGCGAGATCTCATTGAGGCAGACCGCTCAGCGACTTTCACGCGATGTCGAAGCCGCGCGGCAGGCAAAGGACATCACCGCTCCGTGGGCGACGAATGAACGACTCTTGGTCTGTGTGGGACCGAGTCCGACGACAGCGCGACTCATTCGATCGGCGAAACGCATGGCCGCAGCGTTCGGTGCCGAGTGGCTGGCGATCTCGGTCGCCAATCCTCAAGCGATCGCGTCGACGACGGTTCGCGAGCACATCGCATCACACTTGCAGTTGGCTGATGAACTCGGAGCCGAGACGCATACGCTCATCGGCACCAACATCGCCGAGACGTTGCTGGAGTTCGCTCGTGCTCGCAACGTGACGAAGATCGTTGTCGGCAAGACGGCTCAACCATTGTGGCGGCGGGTTCTCATCGGAGGAGTGGTTGAAGAACTCTTAGAGCACAGCGGCGAAATCGACATCTATGTCATTCGCGGCGAAGACGAAGCTGTCGCATCACCGCGCCGCACTCCGCAAGAACGGCGACGTGCTGATCGAGGCAACTGGGCCGAGTATCTCAAGACGATCGGCATCGTGGCGGCTAGCGGTTTGTTGAGCGAAGTCTTGCGCCGTTGCGGACTGGCCGAAGCGAACATCGTGATGGTGTTCTTGCTCGGTGTTGCCGTTGTCGCCGCGCGATTCGGCAGCGGGCCATCCATCATCGCGGCCATTGCAGCCGTGCTGGTGTTCGACTTCTTCTTTGTCCCGCCGCGTCTGACGTTCGCTGTTGCAGATGCTCAATACGTGCTGACGTTTGGCGTCATGCTCGTGATCGGCTTGATGATCAGTTCGCTCACGCATCGCATTCGTCAGCAGCTTGCGATTGCGAAGGATCAAGGTCGCCGGACAGCGGACCTCTTTCATCTGACGCGCCAACTCAGCGAGCTTGTTGGGAGCGAGTTCTTAGTCCTCACGGCGGGTCGGCAATTAGAGACGCTCTTCGATGGCGAGGTCGTCGTCTTTCTGTCGCACCCCGGAGGCCCGGTCAAACTGCGTTACGGCGAGCCATCGACGATCGCGGCGGTACCGGTGAATGCGGTCGTTGCAGAGTGGGTTGCAGAGCACAGTCAGGTCGCAGGTTACGGGACCGATACGCTCCCGAATGCGACCGCGCTGTTCGTGCCGTTGGTCGGAACTCAGCAATGTTTTGGAGCAATCGGCGTTAGGCCAACGGACGCAGACCGGTTCCTTGATCCCGAACAACGTCGCCTGTTGGAAACGTGCGCGAGTCTCGTGGCACTCGCCATTGAACGCGATCACTCAGTGCTTGAGGCGCATGAAGCACTGCTCAAAGTGAAGACCGAGCAATTGCGAAACTCGTTGTTGAGTTCGGTCTCGCATGATCTGCGAACTCCGTTGGCGACGATTGCCGGGGCTGCATCGAGCCTGCGAGTCGACCGGCATCGCTTCTCGGATTCAGCCTGCGACGAACTGTTGCAGTGCATCGTCGAGGAATCGCAACGCTTCACTCGGCTGATCGACAACCTGCTCGACATGACGCGTTTGGAGTCCGGCGGCGTCACGATCAAACGCGAATGGAATGTGTTGGAAGAGATCGTCGGCTCGGCATTGGCTCGGACTCGCGAGCAACTCAAGCAACATCGAGTGACGACGAACCTGCCCGCAGATTTGCCGTTGGTGAATGTCGACGGAGTGCTGTTCGAGCAAGTCTTCGTGAACCTTCTGGAGAACGCCGCGAGATACACACCGCCTGGCAGCAACATTGAAGTCAGCGCTGCGATCGAGTCTGCATCGAGTTCATCTCGCTTCGTTCAAGGCAGACATGCCGCGAGCAACGAACTTCGAGACGCTCGCCGCATCGAACTTCGAGTGACCGACAATGGCCCCGGTCTACCAGCAGGCGATCCGCAGCGACTGTTTGAGAAGTTCGTCCGAGGCGAAGCGTCATCGCCGGACGGTCGTCGCGGTGTCGGACTGGGATTAGCGATCTGTCGAGCCATTGTTGAAGCTCACGGGGGAAACATTGTCGCTCGAAATCGTTCAAGTGGCGGTGCGGAGTTCGTCATCTCGCTGCCAATCACCGAGCCCCCTGTCACAATTCTGACAGACTCGTGAATGCGAAATGACTCTTCCCGTCCTCTCCCTCGATCCCCTGATTTTCAAAAACGTCATGTCGCACAAACCGCTCATTCTGCTGGTCGAAGACGAATCGCCCATTCGCAAACTTCTCCGAGCCGCACTGCCCGACGACCAATATCGGCTCGTCGAAGCCGACTCGGGAAAGCTGGCGATCCGGCTTGCCGCCGAGCAACCGCCGGATGTGGTGCTGCTTGATCTCGGACTGCCGGACATCGACGGTCAGGACTTGCTCAAGCAACTTCGAGAATGGCTGACAGCTCCAATCATCGTGCTCTCCGCGCGCGATCAAGAGGAGCAGAAGGTGCAGGCACTCGATGCTGGTGCCGACGACTACCTCACTAAGCCCTTCAGCACGAACGAACTGCTGGCACGAATTCGAGTCACCCTGCGACGAGCGCAACGCATCGGAACTTCGCCTCAATCGAGTCACTTCGAGCACGGCAACCTGCGTCTCGACCTCGCCGCTCGCCGAGTGTTTGTCAGCGATGTTGAAGTGCATCTCACACCGCTGGAATACAAATTACTCATCACGATGACGCAGCACGTAGGCCGAGTCCTCACGCATCGCTTTCTCCTCAAAGAGATCTGGGGACCGCACGAAGTCGTCGAACCGCACAACCTGCGAGTGCTAATGGCCGCCCTGCGTCGCAAGATCGAACGCAACCCCACTCAGCCCGAGCACCTCGTGACCGAGCAAGGAGTCGGCTATCGCCTGCCCGCCGAGTAGGTCGTCTCTCTGCGGCTGAGACTGCTGCCCCGAAGACTTAGCCACTTAGTTTTGAAGGCGCACTACGACTTGTGCTTCCATCAACAGCACGAGCAAGACCCGCGCATCCGCGCGCTGATTTCCCTGCTGCAAGCTGCCAACTACCGCAGCCAATTGAGCGACCTACCGGGCTACGCCACCGAGCATGTGGGAAGCGTCGAAGTCGTTTCAGGAGTTTGAATCCTGAATGCCCAGAACTCATCGCAAGGAGTTACTAACTCTCAACCGTCTTAGGGACTTCCAATCGGCAGCAGCCGAGGTTGAGGTAGTCTTTGGCCGAGCCTCGAGCCTTCTGCAGCAGGTCGGTCCTTAAGCGGTAGTTGATGTAGCGACCATCGCGCTCGCGTTCGACGAGTTGCGCGTTTTTCAGAATGCCCAGATGGTGCGAGACGATCACCATCTCCAATTCGAGCGCGAGGCTGATGTCGGTCACGGTCATCTCGCCGTAACGCAGCGCGTCGATGATGCGTAGGCGAATCGGATCTCCAAGTGCTTTGAGCTGATCGGCACATGCTGGGGTCGGAAATGGTTCTACATCTGCCACGATTTGGTCCGTGAATCGTCCTGTGAAATAGCCTCAAGCTCCGCGCATCCGAGCGGGCGGCGGAGCTTAGCGGACGACTGACGCATTTCGCAGGGATTTGATGTTTCGGTCTCCGTTGGAAAATGGCCTCTTGGAGTGCGGTGATTCATCACCGCTTTCGTATTCGGCGGAGCCGTCTTCTTTCATCGCCAGTTCGAGCATCCGAGCTGAGGATCACTTCGAGTGTTATCCGTGTGAGAAACGCGGGCGCTGACATCCATACTCACACGGATCTGTCCCACACGGATCAATGCAGGGGCACTCCTTTTTTCGCGATATCGCCGGAGATCGCCACGTCTCAACAGGAACGGCGAAGAACTCGAAAATGCTCGGGATGGAATCCCAAGCTACTTCTTCACGCCGCAGTGACTGACAGGCGCGTTGCTGGGAATCTCGACGAACAAGTCTTTGATGGCCGTCTGCTGAAGCGTCTCCCAGCGAGCTAGCGGCACGGTTGTTGGGAGACCTCGGTGCCAGGTGTAACCACTGTCGTCAGTCACGCTGGTGAATGGGCCTTTGAAGACCAGCACGCATGTCGCACCGCAATCGTGCTCGGGTCGATACGCGACGATCAACGTTTCTCGCAGAGGTTGTCCGTCATGCTCGAAGCACGCTCCCGAGCGAAACGTCGCGAGCTGCAGGTCGCGAAAGCCAGCCGCTTCGATCGCTCGCATCAACTCCTGACGAACCGGAGTGTGTTTCACGTAGGCCGCCGGGCCGGGCAGTTGCAACGTGCCGCTGACCGGAGCTTCGCTCGTCAAGACATGCACCGTCAGCTTGCCTCCGTCCTTGAGTGCCTCGAACGATTGAGCCAGTCGCGCGGCGATCACGTCATCTGCGATCGGTTCGTTGAACGTGCCGCGCAACAAGATCTCATCACACTTCGAGGCCGGCAGTTCGAACGGCGAATACATGCGATGCTGCCAAGCGACGACATCATCAGCGGACGCGGCAGTTTCTTGGGCTGCGGTCTCAGCAGAAGCACCTTTGATGGTTTCTTGCGATTGCCCCGCGCCCCGGTGATCAATATCACCATCGAGGATATAGAACTCCCACAACCGCTGATCGAAGTCGTGCAGCCAGAACTTCGTTTGCTTCGCGTAACAACACTCGACGCCCTCTTCGCGTTTGGTGCTCAAGCCCGCGAGTTCAAGCCGTTCTTGCACTCCGACGAGCGTCTGCATGTCGGGGTAACGAAAGCCAAGATGATTGAGCGAGCCATGCTTCTCGGGAGCGTTCTGTGCGAGCGAAAGCACAACGGGCGGCGATTCGAGTTCGAACTTCGCATAGTCCGTGCGGGCCTTCGCCGGCGGCTGACCGAAGACTTTTGAGAAGTACTCGACCGCACGCGGCAAGCTCGACACGTTGAGCGAGAGATGAAACCGAGTCGCGCCGGTTACTGATGTCGAAGCCGTAGTCGTTGCAGGCTCAGAGGCTGTTGCTGTTGTCATGCAGATGATCCTTATGAAGTGCAGTTGATGATGAAGTTGTTCTTGTCTGAAAGTTGTTTTGGTCCTTCACGGCAATGAAAGAGCCGTTTGACTGTTTAACCGCGCCCCTCTGGGAAGCGCTTTTCTTGCCGCCGTCCGTGATCCAAAAAAGCGTTCCCCAGAGGGTCGCGGTTAAACGACCTCATTTCTGACCGCGCGGACATACTCCGCGTCTGCGTCCTCCGGCTTCGGCACACGCACGATCCACGAGCCGATCGCCAGCACGAAACCGACGACCGCCAACGCTTGAAACGCGGCTTGATAGTTACCCGTCCGAGCCTGACATTCGGCCAACAGCTTCGGTCCCAATGCCGATGCCAACACGGTCAGCATCTGCGCGAAGCCTTGAATGCGACCGAGCTGACGTTGTCCGAAAGCGTGCCCCCAAATCGAAAAGAACAGCACGGTCGAGATTGCCCCGCCCACTCCCATGCAGACGCCATAAATCGTGAGTTGAGTTTGAGCCCTGACATGCGGCAGCCAGAGCATGCATGCCGCTTGCAGCACGAGCCCGACTGTCTGCATCCGCGCGAGCGACACGTGCCGACCGAGCCAACCGATCGGCAACTGCGCGATCAATCCTGCGATGCCACTGAGCGTGATCAAGTCGTAGTACGCCTGCGTCGGAAAGCCTTGCGACTGCAACACCGATTGATTGAAGAGCGACAGTCCCGACGAGATCACCGCCATGTGCGAGATCGCCAGTCCAAACATCCAAAACGCCGGAGTCCGCATCGCGGCCACGAGCGTGAAGCCGATCTCGTGAGGGCTATCAACCGTTGACCGTTTAACCGCGACCCTCTGGGGAGCGCTGGGATTGGGATCGTCGCTCGGCAACGCGCTCCCCAGAGGGTCGCGGTTAAACGTGCTGCCATTCCCATCTTCAGCCGACGGCTCGCGAGTCAGCAGCAACGCCACCGGCAGCATGACTCCCAACAACAGCCAACCCATCGCGCCCCAAACAGTTCGCCATTCCGCATCGCCGTATGGCTTCGCCCACTGAGCAGCCCCCGCAAACCCGAGCGACAGCACGACCGAGTAAACCGCCATCGGCAGGCTCACACCTTTGCGAAACCACTTGCCGACCATCGTGATGCTCAGGACCGACAACGCGCTTTGACCGAACCCGCGCGTGAGCGTGATCGCGACCAGCAACGCGGTGTTGCCACTGAGTTGCGTCATCCACAACACGACGGCTCCGAGCAATCCCACAACGATCGTCAGCACACTTCGCAGTCCGACGCGATCGATCAGCCAACCACATGGCAAGCAAAACAACCCGCCCAGCAACGTCGCCCAGAGATTGATGTCGCTGTATTCGACGCGCGACATCGAGAAGGCCGGATCTTTGAGCAATCGCTCGGTGATCATGCCCAGTCCATGAGTCCGCCCCGGCAACGTCGCGACCATCGCCATCGCCGCTACGATCACAATCACCCAACCGTAAGAGATGTGCCGCTTCCAAGAACTCATGATGCCTACCGAAAGAAGACTTTGGCTTGCTCGTCCGCCGAACGCCGCTGCCGCATCTTGGTTTGAAACTCGGCATAATGAGCGGCTCGCTGATCGCCGCCTTCCGACCGTTTGTTGAAGCTCAAGAACAAGCTGCGACGCAGCCCATTCGAGCGATTCGGTGCCGACCGATGCGGGGTCAGGCCATGAAAGATCGCAACATCGCCGGGTTCCAATTCCAGAAACGTGCGACGCGACTCGTCGACGACGTCATCGGGCAGCATGTAGTTCTCGGGCGTGTCCGCCAGAAACCGATCGTGATAACCCGAGAATACCTCGGTGCAGCCATTGGCCCGCGACTGAGCATCAATCGGAATTAGCACCGACAAGAACGACATCGGAAACCCGGCCCAACCGAGCGGGATGTCCTGATGCAACTGATACCCCGTCGCTCCAGCGGGCTTGAAGATGAGCTTGTCCTTGAACAAGCACGCAGACTCGCCATAGATCGCTTCGACCGCCTCGACAATCCGCCGATCAGCACTCATCCGAGCACACACCGGCGCGATGTCATTAACCGGATCAAAGACCTCAAACAACGGCTCGCCGGTCTCAAAGTGCGGCATATACCGACACCGCAAATTGAACGGACTGATGAGTTCAGATCGCCCAAACAAAGTCGCCGCCTCGGCCGCTATCGCCGCCATCTCGGTTGCGTTGAAGACATTGCGCAAGATTGCGAAGCCATCGGTGTAATAACGACGGAGTTGTTCGTCAGTCATCGCTCGCCGCACTTCTTTCGAGTCGTGAGGAGCCATGTTTAATACTCGCCGAGCGATTCATTCCCGGCACGCGTACCAAGTCCTTGCCATGTCGCAATGTCAATACTGTCGCTGACGAATCGGGTCGCTCCATCGCAGAGCAGAACATGCACGCCCCCGACATGCTGACTTCGTGCTGCCTTCCAACCGATTGCGGTGTAACCCAACGCGGCGGCATTCGTGATGCAATCCCATCGCTCGTCGTTTGGTTTGTAATAATGGTTGTAAGACGAATTTCGCATTTCTCCTGAGAACCATAAGAATCCCCGACGTTGATCGAGATTCCAACGCGGCGGAGCAGCACATGCCGCATCACTCATCGTGCTCGGGTAGGTATTAAGATATCCGTAAACTCGATTATTAGCCGCCGGGGCCGCACCACTCGCACTGGTAGCTCCATCGCCGAGCAACGTTTCGGAGATCGCGGCGGTGTTGCTTGTACCATCGGTAATATCACCAATGCGAACGCGCGAGTCGGCGAACATTACACCGTCGGCGTCATAGGGAGAGCCATGCTGCGTTGTTCCGCCCGGTAATACCTTGAGCCCCGATCCCTGATTGGCAACGTAATTAGCAGGCCCCAGCGCGGCGACGCCATACCCACTTCCGACCGACTGCGCTTTGTCGCTCGGACAAAGAAAAGACGGAATGATCATGCCTGCGGCGATCTTGTTGTTGGGATGACAAATTTCGTAGACGCTGCCAACCAAGCAATAGGTCGGGGATTCAAGATTCATCAATTCGTAAACCCCCGCTTGATCCATGAGCGGACTCAGATGCGCGAGCACTCCCCAATTTCCCGCCGAGTATCGGTAATTCGTTCCTGCCGGAGTCATGTTTGGCGGCAGCGTCGAGTGAGTACTCTCGTAGTTCATCAGCGCCAGGCCGAGTTGCTTGAGATTGTTCTTACACTGGGCTCTGCGAGCGGCTTCCCGAGCCTGCTGCACCGCCGGCAACAAAAGCGCGACTAATACGGCGATGATCGCAATCACGACCAGTAATTCGATCAACGTGAAAGCACGACGCATACCCATCCCCTTGGAGACAACGCGACATTCTGACGATCATTAGAATGATTGGGGATCAACAATTCGCTGTCAACCAAAGTGGCAGCGCGTCATTGGGCTCCGGCTGCAGTCTGACGATGAGCCGGAGTGGTGCGGGGCGGCGTGGCGGACAGGTGATATTCCGCCGGGCAGAGATCCCGTATGGACAAAAACGTAGCCGTTCACGGGGCGGGGAGGAGCGAGGGCAGGGGTTGGCGGAGGCGGGCGAGTTTGATGGCTTCGGTGATGAAGGCGATCGCGTCGCGGCCTTGTTGGCGACATGTCTTGACGATCGTTTGAAGCGTCTCCACGAAGCGACTGCCAGCCGGACTCTTCGTTCCGTACGTCAGACGCCGCAGAACTACCAACGGACGAATTGCCGGGAACCCTCTGGGTGCGGCCGCGTTGTTCGTGG
>CAZNMS010000191.1:0-14812 GCA_964573505.1 uncultured Planctomycetaceae bacterium
ATCGACGGACTACAAGTCCGTCGTACTGGTATGAACTCACCTGCCGCTCGCCTTATGGCGCCGCCATTGTGCGCTGTCGGGTTTGCGCGCGATTGAGAGTCTTGCTCAGGAAAAGCGCGGCCCGATGGGCACGCGGTTAAACAAGCTGCTTACTTCTCGGTCGCCATGCGGTAGCCGATGCCGCGGACGGTCGAGATGACGTCGCCTTTTGCGTCGAGCTTCATTCGCAGAGCTCGAATATGGACGTCGATCGTGCGTTCAAGAGCATTGGCATCCTCGCCGCGTGCGAGGTCGAGAAGTTCTAGGCGCGAATAGGTGCGACCCGGTTGCCGTGCGAGCGTCCATAACAAACGAAACTCAGTCGGAGTGAGTTCGAGTTCTTTGCCGTCGCACTTCACGGTGTGATTGATGCGATCGATCTCGATCCCGTGAATCTCAAGCATGTCGTTGTTCGAGACTTCAACGCTCTGACGACGCAGCAACGCTTTGATCCGACTCAGTAGTGGCTTCACCTTGAAGGGCTTCGCGACATAGTCATCGGCTCCCATATTGAAGCCGACGATCTCATCAACCTCTTCACTCTTCGCAGTCAGCATCAGCACGCGAATGTTCTTCGTGCGAGGACTCGCTCGAAGCTGGCGGCAGACAGTCAGCCCGTCCATTCCGGGCAACATCAAATCGAGAACCATCAAGTCTGGCAGCGTCGTCTGAGCCTTCATCAATCCTTGATGACCGTCGGTTGCAGTGATGACGTCATAGCCTTCTGCCTGAAGGTTGTAGACGAGAATCTCAAGTAAGGAGTGCTCGTCTTCGACGACCAGAATGCGTTGCTTCGACATGACGTGCTGACCTCTTGAGCTTCCATCTCCGAACGACAGAGGCGAGTGCCCCTCGAACTTGCGAGGCACTTCTTATTCAGGATTTATGAAGAGGCCGTGAAGGGATCGCGTGCTTTTCATTCATTCGCAGCCGCGCCGTCGGGATCAATGCCCGCGGCTTGCAACAGTCCCGCAAGCCGAGCCGCACGTTCCTCCGCCGCGTTCGCTCGATGCGCTTCGGTATTGGCTCTTTGAGCTTCGGCGTCAGCTCGGCGAGTTGCTTGCTCGCGTGCCAGTTTTTCGAGGGTCACTAACTCTTCGGCCTCGCGTCGTCGGAGCGCTGATTCGAGGGGGCTCAAGAAGCGTTCGCCATTCGGGAAGAAGAGCGAGAGCGGAAGTCCTTCGGCGGACTCGAAGCGAATGCTCATTCGCGGACTGACCCATTGATGCATCTCGGGAATCACTCGCAGTTGCCCATCCTGTCGCGTGTAGCCGAGCCATGTGCCGTCATCGGGGTCGTAGATGTAGTACTCCTCAACGGAATGATCGCCGTAAAACTGGAGCTTGTTGGCCATCACCAATTTGGTGTTACTCGGCGACAGCACCTCGAACACAACCTGCGGAGCAATGCCCTTTTCGTTCCATTGCAGGTACGAGAGCCGATCTCCCTTTTCGACGCCGAAGGCGAGCATTGTGTCCGGCGCGACTCGCAACTTGTTGTTGCCTTCTTCTGGGTACCAAAACAAATCCGCCGCGATGAAGACTTGCGGATCCTTCTCGAACAACAGTTCGAGGTTCTCTTTGATGGTCACGATCGCTTTGTATTGGATAGTGTTTTCAGCCATTGGCTCCCCATCAGAGCAGGGATAGACGATTGGTCGCGGTTTGATGTTGGTCAGCAATGTCGTCATGAAAACCTCAGTTACTTGCCGGACGAAAAGCGTGTCACAGCGGCGGAGCAAGATACTGCGCGCTGCGGAGCGCGGCGAGATTCGTCTCGTGCGAAGTCTCGGCAGCGTCATGTGGTGCGGAGGGGCGAAGTTGATGAGAGAACCTCGCAGCGTCGATGCCCGGCCTGCTGCATGTAGCATTCTCTACATGCAGCTCGGCGCCAGTCCGACAGAGCGCGAAACAGAGCCACTCTGAGGTGCTGCACATTTCGCCGCCCGCATGCTTCCTTAAGGTGACCGGCAAGATGGAACTTACCGCCAACTGCTCTGTACGACGGACTTGCAGTCCGTCGCGCTTCGAAATCGACGGACTACAAGTCCGTCGTACCAATCAGTTTCGATCTGCCTCTCGACTAATTGGACCGGGCGAATGCTCAGAAACCGACTGAAGCCGGGACTACGAACGAGGGCTACGCACGAGCGAAAGGCCCCCATTGAGAGCCGGGGAATTGGCTGAGTCCTTCTTGCAGACAGGCTCGAATCACGGCGGCGGCTTGCAGGCATTGCTCGCGATTCACATCAAGGTGCGTGCAGGCTCGCAATGTCTGCGGTCCCATTCCTCCGATACGCACGCCCTTTGCCTTCAGCGCATTCGATAGTTGCCCTGCGTTGCCGAACGTCTTGTCGAGCTTGAAGAAGACGAGATTCGTCTCGACCGCAGAGACATCAAGCTCGATGCCTTTGATGTCCGCGATCGCAGCGGCGAAGGCTTTCGCGTTCGCATGATCTTCAGCGAGTCGCTCGACATTGTTCTCGAGCGAATAGATCGCGGCTGCCGCGATAATGCCCGCTTGTCGCAATGCGCCGCCCATCATCTTGCGAATGCGGCGTGCTCGGTGCATGTCGGTCTTTGTCCCCACAAGGATCGAGCCCATTGGGCAACCGAGTCCCTTCGAGAAGCAGATCGAGACCGTATCAAAGCCCGCGCAAAGTTCACGGATTGAGGCTCCAGAAGCGACCGCTGCATTGAAGAGCCGCGCTCCATCGAGATGCGTCTTGAGCCCTTGAGCATGAGCCCAGTCACAAACGCGACGCAGTTGATCGAGCGGATAAACCCGACCGCCGCCGGCATTCGTTGTGTTCTCAAGACAGACGAGCTTCGTGATGCAGAGATGCTGATTGTCGGCGCGAACTTGTCCTTCAAGATCGCTGACATCGAGCATCCCCAGTCGACCGGGGATCGTTCGGCACATGATGCCGCTGATGGCCGCCGGTGCTCCGCCTTCAAACATGGCGATGTGCCCATTGGTCTCGATCAGCAGTTCGTCGCCGGGATAGCAATGAGTTCGCACTCCCATCTGATTCGATTGTGTCCCCGAGCACGCAAAGACGGCAGCCTCTTTGTTCGTGAGTTCCGCGACCATTGCTTCGAGACGATTCACCGTCGGATCTTCGCCGCCCATATCGTCGCCCACTTCCGCATTGGCCATGCACTGCCTCATCGCGGCTGTAGGTTTCGTGACAGTGTCGCTGAGCATGTTGATGACAGAATCAGGCATCGCAGGGGTTCCTTCCGGATGACAGTGAAGACGTTCCCGACATAAGTCTCGGCATTGAGAGAGGCCGTATCCGACTTCATCGACGGTTCTGACGGTAACGTGATTGATGGCCTGCGTAGTGCAAGCAACTCGCGTGCGGCCTCTTTCGAGCTTGCCACAAGCGGTGACATCGAGCGTTCAAAGCGTTGCTGCTGCTGCATCTCAAGATGCTGCCTCAAGTAGCATGGCCTTCCAGTTCGTGCTGCCTTTTGGCTCTTCGCATTCAAGTAATGGTGGACGTTCGAAAGTCGGTCCCAATCGAGCTTGTCCCGATGGTTGTCTAACACAGCGAAGCCGCCACTAAGACGTAGTATGACTCTCTGAGGCCGTGAAGTTTTGCCGTAGGACGGGCACTCTTGCCCGTCATTCGAGCGAATCGACGGGCAAGAGTGCCCATCCTACGAACTACTTCACACGGTCTCTGAGTCGAGCTACGAGATGCGCCGCCTAACGGCTGCGGTTCTGCGAAGGCTAGTACCACGACCGAGAAGTAACCCTCCATACGAGCTGAGTCGCAGGGCACGATCCCCGTAGCCGAAATCGTCAGATTTCGGGGACTCCGTACCAGCGTCCGAAATCTGACGATTTCGGCTACAGGTCGGCTGCCGCTTTTGATTGGCAGGTCAATTCTCGGTCGAGGTACTAGGAGCCTGTCCGAGAAGGTCTTTGTGACTGAGAATCGAGACGGCCCGGAGGGCCGACTAGTACCACGACCGAGAATTGACCTGCCATACGAATGGCGTTTGCGACGGTCGATGCCGCGTTCGGCAACTGGTCTTTCTGCATTTCAACGGTCTACCTACAAACCGCCCCCCTTATCCGGGCTCCCGGTGCGGACTTTGTCATGCAACGGCGAGCAACATGCGCTTCAAGTTCAGCTTGAATCGCCTGCGGATCAGCGACATCGACTCACTTCTCAGTTGCCTTTCCATTCGTCACTCGCGGTCTCGTGAGTGATGCCTTCCTTGCGGCAGTTCGCCGCGACTTCCCTTCCGTTCGTCTTCTTTGTCGAGACTTCATTGGCCGCGTCGCGACACGTTCCCGTCATGCTTCGTGAAGTCCTGCAGCAACTTGAGCTGCAACCGGGACTCACGGTGCTTGATGGCACTGTCGGTGCCGGCGGACATAGTCGCGAGATCGCTCAGCGCATCGGCCCGTCCGGTACGTTGATCGGGCTCGACCGCGATCCCCTCATGTTGGGCTTCGCGGCAGAGAAGATCAGCGGCGAGCGGCGGTTCCTCAAACAATCCAGTTACTCACAAGCAGCCTCAGCCTTGCAGGAACTCGGGATCGCAGCGGTCGATCGCGTGCTGCTCGACTTAGGACTTTCGTCCGATCAACTCGCAGATCCTCAACGAGGCTTCGGGTACTCGGTCGACGCACCGCTTGATATGCGCTTCGACATTCGTGCCGGCGAGTCCGTCCGAGACTTCGTCAATCAAACGGATGCCGAGACGCTCGAAGCGGTCTTTCGCGAATACGGAGAAGAACGATTCAGTCGGGAGATTGCGGCGGCGATCGTCGAGCGGCGGCGGAGTACGCCACTCGAAACGACCTGCGATCTCATTCAGGCCGTTGAGGCCGCAATACCTGCTCGGTTTCAGCAAGACGCTCGCAAGGAGCCCGCGACCCGCGTGTTTCAAGCGCTGCGAATTGCCGTGAATCGAGAACTCGAACACTTAGAGCAAGCACTTAAAGACGAGCTGCATCAAGTCCTCGCTCCAGGAGGACGGATCGTGATTATCACGTTCCATTCGCTGGAGGACCGGATCGTCAAGGATGCCTTTCGGGACGTTGAACGATGGGACGCGATCACAAGAAAACCAATTCTGCCCAGTCCAGCCGAAGCTCGGATGAACCCGAGGTCGAGGAGCGCAAAAGTGCGCTCGGCGATCAAGAAGTAGGCGACGACGAAGAGGGCTACGAATCCGAAGCGGCAGCCGCTGCGAGCGGTGAAGGCGAGCCTATTGACGGCACTCAAGAAGCCGCGACAGCCGCTGCCGGCGAAGAGTCTCCCAGTTGGGGCTTCGAAGAGAAGAAGAAACGCTTCTCGAAGGAAGTGCTCATTGCGTTTGTCGCGATCTGCGTGCTCGTCGGTTTGTTCGGCATCATCGTTTGGAAGCAGTTCAAGAAGCCGGGCAAGACTCCTGATGCTGCTGAGATCGCAGCGAACAGCGAGAAGGAAGAGCCGAAGGAAAAAGATCCTTTCGCCGAGGATCAGAAGCAGGCGCAAGTCACTGTCGAAACCTCGAAAGAGATCGTCGTTCAGAACGAGCCGCCGACCGCCAACATCGGCAGCAGCGAGCCTCCGCAACAGGAACTACCGAGCGATCCGTTCGGCAGTCCGAAGTCACAGCCGGAAACGACGACCGACCTCTTTGCCGATGCCAATGCCGCGCGACCAATGGGCTTGCTTGATCGTCGTCCGCAACCGCAGGCCGAACCGTTGATGGCCGACAATGACCCGTTGCTCGGTACGAGCGAACCCGCGCCGATGAATGCGATCGACTCGCAACCGATGGCGCGGATGAAGACTGAAGTCGCCGTCATGACCGAAGAGCCGTCGCTCGATGTCGGCACGCCGAAAGAGCCAACAGACGACCTCTTTTCCGAGCCATTGCCGAATCGCAAGCAGATCAAACCGTCGATCGACACCAATCGCTTCAGCGTCAATGAGGAACTCGAAGTCGGGCGCCCTCAGCCGCAGCCCGAACCGCGCGTCGAACAATTCGACGAACCGCCAATGCGTCAGCCGCTCGTCGCAACGCGCGTTGAAGAACCGCGCACGCTCGACCCGATGCCGACCGACGAGATCTACATCGTGAAAGAGGGCGACACGTTTTGGGACATCTCAAAGAAGATCTATGGCACTCACGGTTTGTTCTTGGCGCTCTATGAGCACAACCGGGATCTCAGTCCGAAGGCCGACTTACTCAAGCCCGGCATGAAGCTCCGCACTCCGAGTTGCGAAGTGCTCAAAGTCATTGCGGCGAAAGTGACGGAAGGCGTGCCGGAACGACCGGAAGGCCGCATCGTCGTCGCAGCCGGCGGCTCGAATCCGATCACGACTGTTGCTCGCCGCGAGGCATTGAAGCCCGGCGTCTACGAGACCGAGAAAGGGCTCAAGGTCTACCGAGTCGGAGAAGGCGATACGTTGAGAAGGATCGCTCAACTTCACCTCGGCCGCGCCGAGCGTTGGATGCAGATCTACGAAATGAATCGTAGCGCGCTGAAGAACGAGCACGACCTGCAAATTGGCACGCAGTTGCGCCTTCCTGCTGACGCCAGCATTGAGCCGCTCGTGACTCCGATCGCCTCAGGCCGATAGCGCGAGGACGATTGCCGATCGTCGTACCGACTTTCGGATGCACCGTTTCCGTCAGGCGCCTCGAGTCATGTTCTTCCGCTTTGGAGCCGCCGTTTGTTTGGTGGTACTGGTCTCGTTGGTCGGCATCGCCATCGAGAAGCAGAACCTCGAAAGACGGCGCGAAATCAGTCGGCAGCACTATCGCATGGACGTCCTCAAGGACGAGCACGCGCGGCTCAGATTGCGGACGCAGAAGCTCGCCGCAATGGAGCGACTGGTCGAGACGATCGAGAAGAAGGGCTCCGACCTGAAGTCGCCCGAGAAGCCCGTGCCCACTCCCCCAAAGACCGACGAAGGACCGCAACGTCGCCCGCCGTTGTTGTTCTGGGAACGGCCCGTGCGGGATCCCCGATTCGAAGCTGATCGGCAGTAGTTGCTTGCGCGTGCCGACGTGAGACGAATGGGACCGATGCGGCGAATGGGAACATCGTCGTCGGCAAGCCGGTAACAAAAAGCACATTCGTCTTAGTGGTCCCATACGTCCTTCTGATCCTTTCGCTGCCTCAGTCAGAAACCGTTCGCATGACCGAAGACATCCCGCAGACGACGGCATGGAGGACGTCCGCGATCACAACGCTCATTCTCGGAGCATGGGCGATCCTCGGGCTGAGGCTCGTGCATTTGCAGTGGTATCAAGCGCCGGACTTGAACCGCCTCGCGCTGCGGCAGAGCGAAGTGGATGTCGTCGTCCCCGCGCGACCGGCGGATATCACCGATCGCAACGGCAAGCTGCTCGCGTCGACGATCACAACGCCGAGCTTGTTCGTTGATCCTGCTCGGCTGAAGGCGACGCCCGAGTTCATCACGCAGATCGCTGATGCCGTGCATCTCAATCCGGGCGATCTCGCGAAGCGGCTTGATGAGTACTGCGATAAGCGCTTTATGTGGGTCAAACGCCGACTCAGTGAGGACGAAGTCGACAACGTCTTGAAGCTCAAGTGGCCGGAAGCGACTTACGGCCTGCGCGATGAGTTCCTGCGTCAGTATCCGCAGGACTCATTGGCCGCGCATGTGCTCGGCTTACGCAACATCGACGGAGCAGGCACGGGCGGCGTTGAAGAGAGTCTCGATCACCTCATTCGCGGAGTGTCGGGCAAACGCCGATTGGAGAAAGACGCTCGCGGTCGCATCCTCGAAGTCGAGTTCTCGCCCGACGACGAACCGCGCCAGTTTCAAGCCGTGCAACTGACGATCGACCTCGCGATTCAGATGTTTGCCGAGAAAGAACTCGACGGCATCGTGAAGGAATGGAAGCCGCGTGCGGCGACGGCGATCGTGATGGACCCGCAGACCGGCGAGATTCTCGCGATGGCTTCGCGACCGACGTACTCGCCGAACAACCTGCGCGACGTCGATGAGGAAGCATGGAAGAATCAAGCGATCAACATCGTCTACGAGCCGGGCTCGACCTTTAAGCCGGTCGTCGTTGCATGGGCTCTGCAGAAGCAACTCATTCAACGAGACGACGTCTTCTTCTGCGAGAACGGCACGTTCAACATGCCCGGTCGCTCAAAGCCGCTGAAGGACGTGCATGGCTACGGCAATCTCAACGTGACCGACATCCTCGTGAAGTCGAGCAACATTGGGATGGCGAAGATCGGCCTGAAGATGGAGGCACTCGGCCTCTATGAAGCCGCATGGCGTTTTGGCTTCGGTCGCCCGACGGGCATTGAACTCCCCGGCGAACTGCGCGGCATCTTTCATCCGTTGGCGAAATGGACGAAGGCGTCGATCGGCTCGATCCCGATGGGGGCTGAAATTTCTGTTACCCCTTTGCAGCTCATTACGGCTTACGCAGCGCTCGCGAACGGCGGGAAGATGATCTCACCGAGCATCCTCAACGGAGTGCAGAACGACGGCTCGAATCGAGCGACGACCTACACCGTCTCGCGCGAAGAGCCGGGACTCGCTCAGCCATCAAAGATCGTGACGACGGCGATTGATGAAGAGATCGCCGACTGGCTCGTGCAAGAACCGATGGTGCAAGTGGTGAGAAGAGGCACCGGCATCAAAGCCCGCATTCCGGGCTACACCGTCTTCGGCAAGACGGGCACGGCGAAGAAGTGGGATCCGAAGATTCATGCTTACTCAGAGACAAAGAACGTCGCCTCATTCATCGGCGGAGCGCCTGCCATTCATCCGCGAGTGCTCGTGCTGGTCGTCGTCGATGAACCGAAGCAAGCACGCGGTTTCGGCGGTGTCATCGCCGCTCCCCCCGCCTCGCGCATCCTGCAACGCACCCTCACGCACCTCCGAGTCCCGCCCGATCAAGACGCCAAAACTGCGCAAGCCATCGACGAACTCGAAGAAGCGATGATCCTGCTGGAGTAAGGCAACGGCTCGATAATGAGTTGGGTGTCATCGGCATTCCGGCGCGGTCTCCGGCGGGCTTGCCCGGACGGGAGTCACGACTGACCGGCTACTCGCTCGCAGTGGTAGCGGAGCAGTCGTTGCTTCCGTCCGGACAAGCCGGACGGAGAGCGAAAAAGCCTTTGTTTTGGAGTCAAGTAGTCGACCAGTCGTTCGCCCCGTCCGGGCGAGCCGGACGGAGACGATTCAAATTCAGCGCCGGAGCGCCGGTCACACCCAAATAAGTACCCATCGGGGCAAGGTCGATGCGGACCGGCTCTTGAAACGCAGACTGACGCCGACCGCAGCGCCCCTAAAACGAGCCCGTGCGGGCATCTCTATGCAGGGTACAAGAGCTTCATCCCGCACTTACGGCCCGGCCTCAAGTCCCGGTAGCGGGGGGCCGAAGGGATCTCTAGCTTTCTCCCCCCGCTTTCCCGCCGAGGCGCCCTCATAAGTTCGTCGTTGGCTATGTGTTTTGTGCGGTCACTTCCCGGCAGAACTTGATTGCAGGCCCCCTCTTTCGCCGTGATCGCTCTCCTAAGTGAGCACGCTCCCCGCCTCTGTTTTTCTACCCTCGTTCAAGGAACTCGAATGTTTTCTCTGACTCGTTCAGCAGCAGTTTCGCTGCTGGCATTAGGCACGCTTGTCGGCTGCGGCGGAGGTAGCAGTGGTCCGCAGCTTGTGCCTGCAAAAGGCAAGGTGATGCGCGGCGGTCAGCCGCTCGCCAACGTCGTTCTGCAGTTCATCCCCGAGAAGGGCCAGTTGTCCGCAGCGTCAACGAACGCTCAAGGCGAGTTCACGCTGTATGGCCCCGGCGGCAAGGAAGGCGCGATTCCCGGAACCTTCAAGGTCACGGTCGCGTGCCCGTTCAACCCGGCAGCAGGTTCGAGCGGTGATGGTTCGGCTCCGACGCCCAATGCATCGCCTTGCAGTCTCCCGGCGAAGTACTCCGTGCCCGACACAACGACGATCTCCGTCACGATTCCGCCTGAAGGTAAGTCGGATCTCGTTGTCGAAGTGCCGGCTGAGTAGCACGAGGACGGTTCCTCGTTCGTCACGCTGACTTAAGCCGATCGACGCAGAGCCGACTCTGTAACTCGCAGTACATGCTTGCTCGTCTGAGGCAGTCATTGGTGGCAGTGGGCAGACTCTCGAAAGGGATCTTCAACAGAGAAAAGGATTCGAGCCGCAAGTCGGCTGCTCAAGCTGTGTACTATTTGTGACACGATTTGTCGGATTCTCGTTTTCTGAACGCTCATCGAACGGTCGCAAGCAAGCCAACTCTTTGAAGTTGGAGCACTCATCTCGCTCCTTACCGGTACCGATTTGGTGCCGAATCTCAATTTGCATGAAAGGAAACCTCGCATGTTCGAAACAAGACTCGGACGGCGACTGCATCGAGGATTCACGTTGATCGAGCTCCTCGTTGTGATTGCCATTATCGCGGTGCTTGTCGCTTTGTTGCTGCCCGCTGTGCAGCAAGCGCGTGAAGCCGCACGACGCTCAGAATGCCGCAACAACCTCAAGCAGTTCGGCGTCGCGCTCATGACCTATGAGGAAACTCATCGGGTATTTCCGATGAGCGAAGTTCACGGTCAGCCATTCTTGTCGGGTGCCAACAATAACTGGGGCGAGAACGCAGGAACTTGGACGACGTTGCTGTTCCCGTTCACCGATTCGCAGGGCAAGTACGATCAAATCGACTTTGATCAATCATGGGCCGCCGGCACGAACAAGACACCGATCATGTCAAAGCCGACCGCCGGTATTTGCCCGTCAAACCCCGTCGGGTCGAAGAACTCGGGTAATAATTTTGACTCGCACATCATCCATTACTTCGCGGTCTATGGGTCGGAAGATCCGCCGGGAGGCCGTGCTCGCATGCAGTGGGCGATTGGGAATCAATCGAACTTTCAATACCGCGGCATGATGTATCACAGCAGCCGAGTCACGACGGCAGAAGTGACTGACGGGCTCTCGAATACCTTTGCTCTGCTTGAAACCCGCGGATTCCGTCCCAATGCCTTGAATCAACCGAGTGTGCCGGACGGTTCAGATGCTGGCCGAGGCATGCGCTGGGAAACCGGAACATGCACGTGCCTGCAACCCATCAATGGCATCGAAAGCACCGGCGGCGGATCGAACTGTCCCGGCTGCCGATGGGAAGTGACATCGAGCTTCCATACTGGAGGCGTCATGGGCTTGCTCGGCGACGGCACCGTTCGGTTTGTGAACGAGAACATGGAGAGTATCTCGTTCCGCCGCTTGGGTTCGATTGCCGACGGCGTACAGACAGCGTCCTTCGAGGACTAAGAGCATGCCGGATGGCTAGCAAATCGTCGTGGTTCGCTCTGCGAACCGACGTCTGAGTTGATAGGCATTGTCAGTCATAAAGCCTGAAAGCGTTGGTTCGCGGAGCGAACCACGACTATCAACAACTCGGACAGTCTCCGTGAGTCATCAGCGTTTGCTTGATGAGCATCAAAAGCCCGACCAGTCGCACGATTGGTCGGGCTTTCTTCGTATGGAGAGCCGAATGAGATCTTCGGCTACAACGATGCTCACAGCGTGTTGAGCTTACGAAGTACGGGCTCGGTTCATTTCGGTCTCGTATTGGGTCGCAGAGCCGCGCCCGTTAGGAAGCGGTCTTCTTGCTATTCCGTAGTGGATTCCGCTTCCTGACGGGCGCGGCTCTGCGCCCTAAGTTTGAACCATGCCGAAGTACGCATCTAACTGAAGGTCTTAGTTTCCTATGCCCTCTCCCAGTGACTGGATTCGTAGCGGCACCGGACTTCCTCCGCGTGTGACATGGGCGTTTGCGACTGATGCCGAGCTGATTTCGGTGTCGCTCGCGGCCGAGTCTTCGGAAGTCTTTGCGGTTGATAAGGCCGGCGGCGTTTATCGACTCAGCCGAGCAGGCCGCATTGAGGGGCTGTCACGAGGATTACATGAGCCGCGTCTCATTTGCTGGGCTCATACCGGTGACGTTGGGTTCGTTGTCGAAGGAAGCGATCAGATTTCGTTGCTCGATTCGTCGCTCAATGTCGCCTGGAGCGCCGGTGCTCCTTCCAGCATCTTCTCGGCCGCGATCGACGCTTACGGGCACAACATCGCGATGGCACTGCAAAGCAGCGATACCGTCATCATCAATGCGGATCGGCAAAAGCTCGCTCAGTTCTCGACGACGCGGCCACTGCACTATCTCGAATTCAGCGTCGGCATTCCGAAGTTGATTGGAGCAGCGGATCACGGACTGCTCTGCTGCCATTCGCTCGATGGCGAAGAGGAATGGAGCGAGCGGCTCTATTCCAATTGCGGCTGCGTGAGCGTGACGGGGGATGCGAAGCGCATCTTGGTCGCTGAGTACTCGCACGGCCTGCAAGTCTTCGACAGTCGCGGGCAAAGTCAGGCATCGTTCGTTCTCGACGGCACGCCTTCAATCGTCTCTGCCAGTCACTTCGGGGAACGCGCGGCAGTCGCAACGGTTGAGCAACAAATCTATTGGCTCGACGCCGACGGCACGTTGATGTGGGCGACCGAATGCCCCGAGGAAATCCTGTCACTGCACTGCGACCCGCTCGGTGAGTGGTTGATCGTCGCGCTCAAGTCGGGACGCATCTTGCGGCTCGATTGGGATACGGCTTAAGAAGTCGAAGAACCATTTCCGGCCAAATTGAGGAGACCGACGGATGATTCATGCCGCAACTGAGACGATGACTCTGACCTCACAAAGTGCAGAGCCGCAGGATTGGGCAGACGAAGTGGAATTAAAATTCATCGTGAGCCCCGTGACGGCAGACGGCGAGTACTCCGAGAAGTGGTACGAAGAAATGGAAGCTCATGCTCACGAAGTCGACCCCGCCGACATCGACCGACTATTGGCGGCACTCGACGAGTCGAAGAAGCAGCAGAAGGCTCTCATGGCTCGCAAAATGGGGCTGCCTGAATGAGCCGCTTTCTCTTAGACACCAATCATCTCGGTGCCGTGCTCGCACCCGTTTCGCCGGTGCGTGAACGACTCATTGCGGCGTATCGCGCGGGTCACCGCTTCGGCACGATTCATCCCATCTTGTGTGAGATTCAAGCTGGCTTGCAGTCAGCCTTTCAGCCGAAGTGTTGCCTCCAACAGATCAGCCGCTTGGCCACGATGTTGCGAATATGGCCTCTCGATGACGACGTTGTTCGGCACTACGGGCGGATCTATCTGCAACTCAAACACATGGGCCGCCACATGTCGCAAATCGACATGATCGTTGCGGCCAGTTGCCGCTCTTGGCCGGTCACGCTGCTGACGACTGATCGAGACTTCGAAGCACTCCCTGACATACCGACGGAGAATTGGATTTAGCATGGATGTGAGACCGACTGAGCTGCCGGACGTGCTGCTCATTGAACCGCGTTTGTTTGGCGACGCACGCGGCTGCTTTATGGAGACCTTCTCCGCTCGTCGATACGCCGAGCACGGCATGGTCGGGCCGTTCGTGCAAGACAATTTTTCGAGGTCCGGTCGAGGCATCCTGCGCGGGCTGCATTTTCAAATACAGCAGCCGCAAGCGAAGTTAGTGCAGGTGCTGCGCGGGGAAGTGTTTGACGTCGCGGTTGATCTGCGACGCAGTTCGCCCAACTTCGGCAAATGGGCGGGCGAGATCCTCTCAGCAGAGAATCATCGGCAACTCTTCATCCCCGCCGGATTCGCGCACGGGTTTGTGGTGCTCAGTGAAGAAGCAGAGTTCGTCTACAAGTGTAGTACCTATTACGCACCGGAATTCGAACGCACGTTGAAGTGGAATGATCCCACCATCGGAATTCAGTGGCCGATCGACTTTGAGCCGGTGCTCTCCGCAAAGGATCAGCAAGGCCGCTTACTCAGCGAGCTTGAGTGCTTTGAATAGGCACTTACGGCGAGGGCATCGACAATTGGTTGTCGCTGTGCCGGGTCGCTGTCGCTCGGACGCTGACGTCCGAGAGCGAGCCGCACGGACTTAGGCGGGAATGCTACGAACTCGGGAAGTGATTCACCGACAATGCCTTATCGCCGACCTCCAGCAACAGCCGCGCAGCGCGTAGCTTTCGATCGTCTGCATTCGCCAATCGACTTACCTATCAGTTGCTCGGCTCACTGTCTCGATCCAGTGTGAGTTGAAAACTCAGTCGTAGGGCGGCCTTTCCGAGGCTGCCTTTTCTGCGTGACGATGCAACTTACTAATCGTCGCCAGCGAGTTCACATTGGGGTTCGAAGCGGCGGCTCGAAAGAAGTCTCGTCCTGCAGAATGCTCAGCCTCGGAGAGGCTGAGCTACGAGTTCCTGAAGAGTTCTTCGGTTTGCATTGCGATCATGTGTGAGTTGAGAACTCAGTGTGGGGCGATCCGCCATTGGCGCTTTCTAGAAGCCGAATGCTGACGGCGTTTTCGTACCTTGTTTGAGAACCTCATCCCGCTGAAGCTCGGGATGGAATCCCAAGCTACTTGTTCGAACGAGTTTCGGAAGAGGAATGGACCGCTCATGAGCAACGTCGTCTTAGTCACTGGAGGCAGTGGCTTTATTGGTAGTTGGGTGCTGCGCGAGTTGCTTCGCGCGGGACAGCGCGCGGTCGTTGTTGATGTGCAACCGGCCGTCGAACGCTGGCAGCGGATCATTGGCGAGCAGGCTCGCGACGTTGTTTGGGCTGACGCCGCATTGACCGATCGAGACGCACTCAAAGCAGTCATCGAGCAGCATGCTGTCACGCACATCATTCATCTCGCAGCGCTTCTGACGCCGCAGTGCCAACAAGATCCGTGGCGCGGC
>CAZNMS010000192.1:0-14778 GCA_964573505.1 uncultured Planctomycetaceae bacterium
GCAGTGAAGACCGCTTGCTGGAGTGGTTCCGCTGCGAAAGTGAAGCCGACGGCCAACATCCAAAAGCACGCGCAGAGCAAAGATCGCATCTTCATTGATGACCTTTCGAGAGAGTAAGAATTAATGCATCGTTCGCATCGCCTTGAACGTTCGAAGAAATGAGCCGCACTCTCAAGTCGAGCGAGGTGAAGCTAATGCGTCGGTAGGTGAGGCAAGTCACACTGGCGTTCTCAAACGAGAGGCTTCTCCGTCACAGTTAGTGCGAACTTGGAAGAGGCGAATAGCCGCTCGAACAACTCTGATGAGGATCAGTTCTTCGGCGCCCGTCATATGCCTCGCAACTCATTGCTCGCGCTTCGCTCACAGCGCCTTCGTACCTGCATGACCGCTGTAATCTGTATTGCTCGCCTCAAGGACAATCTGCATGGACCTCGCTGCTGAAGTCATCGACATCGAAAAGCACTACTTCCTCGGAGACGTTACGGTGAAAGCGTTGCGCGGAGTCTCGCTGCAATTTCCGTATGGCGACTTCGTCGCGATTATGGGCTCATCGGGTAGCGGTAAGAGCACGCTGCTGAATCTACTCGGAGCGCTCGATCGTCCGACAATCGGTGACTACATCCTCGGCGGCAAACGGGTCTCGATGATGTCCGACGACGACCTCTCGGCCGCGCGCAACAAGATGATCGGGTTCATATTTCAGTCCTATAACCTCATCCCCCAATACACCGTTCTCGAAAACATCGAGATCCCGTTGCACTACCGCGCGGGCGGTGCAGCACTGACGGCAGCCGATCGAAAGCATTGCCGCGATCTTGCTGAAAAGGTCGGACTGGCCGATCGACTGGATCATCGCCCCTTTCAACTCTCGGGCGGACAACAGCAGCGGGTCGCGATTGCACGAGCATTGGTCAACGACCCGCAGATCATTTTGGCGGACGAACCGACTGGTAATCTCGACTCAGCAACCGGCGCTGAAATTATGGAGATGCTGCGAGCACTCAATGCCGAAGGCCGGACCATCATCATGGTGACGCACGAGCCGGACATCGCTCAGCAAGCCAAACGGCAGATCTATATGCGTGACGGAGTCGTCGCCGGCACCGGCATCTTTCCCGGCAATCGCTGAATTGACGCGTCGCCATTCAGACCGCGATGCAATGCTCCGAGTAGCTTGCTCGGCGAGTGATGTGATGTTGAGGACATCGACTGTGTTCGAAGTCAGACGACTTCGCCGACGAACATCCTCGCGCGGCCCGCAGATCGTGACTTCGCAGCGATCAGCTCGATGCGGTTGCTCGCGCCTTACTTCTGTCGCTGATAGCCCGCCGGACGGACTTCGCCGCTGCCTTCGTCGTCCTTCAGTCCCGAACTCGGACGCAACGCGCCGCCGACTCCGATGATCTCCGGACGTCTTGCGACTTTGTCCGAGAAGACGTGCATGTCGCGAATGACGGGGTCGAGATTCTGTAACAAAACTGACAGCGTCGACGCAGAGCGTTCGAGGTCGCGATACAACGCCGGATCCGAAATGAACTTCTTCAACGAGCCGTCTGATTTGTTCGCAAGCTCAGCGAACTGCTTCAGCTCTCCAGTGAGCGACTCCATATTCGCGAGGCTCTGATCGAGTCGTACGACGATCGATGTTGTGTGCTTCGCAATCGGCTGCGTGACGGCATCGAGGTTGCGCAGGTTTGAGTTGATCGCACCGACCGTTCCGCGCATCGCAGAGATTGTTTGCTGCGTCTCAGTGACGAGTTGCGGCAATCCCGCAACGGCCTTCTTGAGGTTCGTCACAGTCTGCTCATCGCCGATCACGCGGTTTGCGTTGTCGAAGGCGCGACCGGCTTGCGACATCGTCTTTGTGAACTCATCGAGCCCGACTGCCGTGCGTTCGATGACTTCGTCGAGATTGCCCCGATTAGTCTCGACGAGTCCATTCACATTGCGTGCGACGAGATGCCATTCGCGGCTCGTTGCTGTCAGCGATGTCATGACTTCCGAGAGATGCCGCTCGGTGCGCCGTGCGAGTTCGGTGAGATCGAAGACCGGCGTGCCTTCGAGCACGCTTTTGCGGTCGAAGAATTGATCGCTTTTGCCGGGAGAGAATTCGACGATCGTGTCGCCGAGTAATGATTGTTGCAGCATCGGGAACGAATCGGCTCGCAGCTGATACTTCTCGTTGATGTCGAGCAGCACGAGTACTCCGCCGCGTTTGTGATCGAGCATCACATCTTTCACGGCACCGATCGGGATGCCGTTCATTCGCACGGGCGAGCCGACGAGCACTCCGGGCGCAGCTTCAAAGTGAGTGGCGACTTCGTACTGCTTCGCAAAGAAGACTTTGAATTCGCCGAACTGAAACACCATCACAACGGCGACAAGCATCGAAGCCAGTACAAACAACCCGACGCGAAATTGAAGTTGGCGATCTGTCATGACTCGATTCCATTCGTTGTGTGACGCTGCTCATCCTGAGCACAAGACGAACTGTTGCGGTTGTCTTAGTGGCCGTTGCTATCGAGCCACTGTTTGACCTCTTGAATCCGCTCGAACGTCAAGAGCTTTCCGGAGAGCGCCTTTAACGTTGCGACATCCAACTTATGGATCCGCGACTGCAACGTTCGGGGAACGCGAGCGAACTTACTTTCCAACAGAGCGATGACGATGTTGGCACTGCCGGTCTTCTCTCCGGTTGCGATGCCGATCTTCTTGCCTCGTTCAACGCCGATCTTCTGACCGCGCTCAACGCCAATCTGAATCAGTTCTTTTCCTGAAACGGTCTCTTCTAAAGGAGTGAGTTCACCGAACAGCAGCATTTCAATCTCCTTCAACGATTTCTGCGGTTGTCGTTGCCTTAGCCAATCGACAAACACGTCCAGCAAGACATTGACCTCAGCCGCCTTGAGGCGACTGTCTTTGATGTTTCGATAGTACTCCGCAGCGCGTTGCTGCAACACATCATCATTTCGCTCCAGCAAAGGCTTGAAGACAGAGACCAATGGGTGCTGCGGTTCGCGCCGTTCGAGGTCTTCGAGGCAGTCTCGCAGAACGTAGGTTTCAACTACTTGGCGCCACGGTTCAGTCTTCGGATCGAGTGACGCATCTGCAAAAAGAATTACTCCTCGCACGCCCCGCAGGTCGCTCAGCCGTTGAGCTCCGGACATCTCTTCAACCACTCGCAGATAGATCTCGCGATCCATTTGGAACTGGAACTCAGAGATCGTCAGGTCCTGCGACTCATCAATTGGTTCAATCAGACCGTCAGTCGTGCGGTGCAGTTCCTTAAACGTCACCGACCTCATGCGACACTTACCCGGCGACGGCTTGCCGATGAGCACAAAGAACCATTCGGGATGAGTTCGAAAGATCAGAAAAACTTGCTTGTCGGTCTTCATGAGCGGCCCTTGTGACTCCATTTCACTCAGACGAGCAACTGCCGAACGCTGCCTCACACCAACATCAACTCTTGCATGCGTTCGCCGGCTTCTCCGTAGACGAACTGCGAGACGCGAGGGTCAGTTGATGTGAAGGCTTCTTCGGGAGTGCCTTCGAACACGATTTGTGGGTCGTCCGGTTTCAATCGAGACAGCGGGTAGAACATCACAATTCGATCGGCCACTTTGCGAACCGTCGACATCTCGTGCGTCACGACGATGCTCGTGACCGGCCGCCGATCGCGCGTCTTCTTGATCAGAGTGTTGATGACGTCCGTCATGATCGGGTCGAGTCCCGTTGTCGGTTCGTCATAGAGAATGATGTCCGGCATCAGCGCGAGTGCTCGCGCAAGCCCGACTCGCTTTCGCATGCCGCCCGAAAGCTCGGAGGGCATCTTGTAGGCGGCAGTCGACGCGAGCCCGACTTCTTTGAGTCGCTCCATCACGGTCTCGCGAATGAAGTCTTCCGACATGCGCGTATTCTGACGGAGCCCGAAGGCGATGTTTTCATAGACGTTGAGGCTGTCGAAGAGTGCTGCTCCTTGAAACAAGTAGCCGAAGCGCAGTCGGTCGCGCACGAGTTCTTCGTCGGAACGACCGTTGATCGGGACTCCGTCCCAAAGCACGTCTCCGCTACTCGGCGGCATGAGTCCCATCATCAGCTTCATCGTGACGCTCTTGCCGCAGCCGCTTTCGCCGATCAGGCAAAGGGTCTCTCCGGCGCGCACTCGCAGATTGATGTTCCGCAGAATTTGATGATTGCCGAAGCCGCGCGAGACATTGCGAAACTCGACAATGGGCTCATCCGGACCGTGACTGGAGAGCGGTTTGCAGAAAGGTTCGGGGCGCGGGCTCTTCTTCATACGAGCCCTCCGACAGTGCTTGCGGTTTCAAGCCATACCGATGCCGCATGCCCTGCATAGACGACGCGATAGACCGCCGAGATGAGCACTCCCAGAAAGAAGTCGAGCGACAGAATCACGATGAACGACAGCACGAACGATTCGGTTGCGGCGCGTCCGACGCCTTCAGCACCGGCTCCGCATTGAAAGCCGCGATTGCAGGCGATGATCGCGATCGCCGCTCCGAAGAACATGCTTTTCACGAGTCCGCCGGCGACGTCGTAGATCGCGACATACTTGTTGGAGTGATGCCAATAGAACGTGCTTTCGATGTTGAGCGCCGTCGTGCTCAGCAGCCATCCGCCGAAGACCCCGACCGCATCGGCCATCACCGTGAGCAACGGAATGAGCAAGAAGCACGCGAGGAATCTCGGCACAACGAGATACTGCATCGGGTTCGCACCGAGTGCTCTGAGTGCGTCGATCTGCTCGGTCACGCGCATCGTTCCGAGTTCTGCGGCCATCGCGGAACCGACTCGTCCGGCAAGCATGACTGCGGCTAGCACTGGGCCGAGTTCTTTGACGAGCGACACATTGATGATGGCGCCGAGACGTGACTCCATTCGCATTGATGCGAATTGGTCATACGTCTGCACGGCTAACACCATTCCGATGAAGAGTCCGGTCACGAGCACGACGGGAACGCTGCAAACTCCGATCTCGTGCATGCACGAGAAGATGATTCGACGCTTCGGCAGTCCGCGCAGCAGCACCTTCAGCAAGCCGAGGCTGAACAGCGCGAGATCACCGACTGCGAGAGTGAGTTCAATGAAGAATCTCCCCGTCGCATGAATGACGGTGTCGGTGCTTTGTTGTTGTGCGGGAATTGAAGACATGACTTCCGTGTCGATGAGAGTGCCTTAGCGGCGTCAGTTTGCAGTCGGATCAAGTGGCAGAAAGAAGAGTTTGGACCGCGCGATCCTGCGGCGGTCTGCTTCATCAGAAGCCGGTTTCGATCGGAGCAAAGACGCTACTTCATTTCCGTCTTGCGCGCGGAGATCAGTTCGCGCATTTGCGAGCGGCCTCGACACAGTTCGCGCAGAACAGCAAGTCGTCTCGCGCGGCGAGTTCTCTGAACCCGCGACCGATGCAGGCTCGAGATCGCGCGGCTCTGTCTGAGGCATTTGCCGCCAACACGGAGGGATGAGCGGAGCAATCCCGCCTCAAGCTCGGCAAGAGCATCGAGTGTGTTGCGGGCGCTGAGTTGCTTGCGTCCCTCTTAAGCCGCGATTTGACGCTTGAAGCGATTGATTCAAAGTCACTCCGTAACGCCGCGCGATCGGCATGACCGATAATGAAGAGTCCGATCAGCAGCGACTCAATCAACACAGCGGCTACGTCTTGTTGTCGAATTGCTTCTGCATCCGATCGCTGCGTGATTGAGGGAACCGCTGAGTGAAGCGAAGCCGCAGACAATTGACGAAAGCGCGGCAATCGTTGTTACAGCGAGAGAACGCTGCTCCGAAACATGCAGCGCCAAGAGTTAGTCCTTTGATTTCAAGCAGGCTGAATTCGAGCAATCGACTTCGTCTGCTGCGTCTTCCAGTTGGCACTCACTATGTCTTCAGTTCGCACTACGACCGGCCTCTTCAGCGGCATTGATATCGGGGCACTGACCGAGCAGTTGATCTCGGTGCAGCGGCGATCGACTGCGCGCCTCGAAAGCCGTCGTGACAGCGCGAAGCAAGTGAAGTCCGGCGTTGAGACTCTCGAAGCCAATCTGCTCGGACTGACGGCGAGCATCACGCAGCTCAATGCGAAGTCGCTCTACGACACCAACAAAGTTTCCAATTCCGACGTCGCACAAGTTTCAGTGACGGCGAAGTCGACGGCGGTTCGCGGGTCGTATGCGTTTCAGGTGCTGAATCTCGCGTCGGCAGAGCAGCGGGTCTCAAAGGGGTTTGCCAATACCGACAAGCAACTTGTCGGAGCCGGCGAAATCACGATCGCTCGCGGCGGACATCTTCAGAACGAAACGCGGCTCTCGTTGCTTAATGGCGGAACCGGAGTGAAACGCGGTTCGATCAAGATCACTGACCGCGCGGGTAAGTCAGCAACGATCGACTTGAGTAAGGCTTACTCCGTCGACGACGTACTGGCTGCGATCAACGAGCAGTCTGAAGTCGCCGTTTCTGCTCGCACCAATGGCGGGCAAATCGTGCTCACAGATAGCAGCGGCGCGACGACTTCAAATCTCATCGTGCAAGAGGTCGGAGCGGGACGGACGGCGCAGGATCTCGGCATCAAGCAGTCCGTCGCCAATAGCACGCTAACGGGAAGCGATGTCTTCTATGTCACGTCTGACTTCACGCTCGATCAACTCAATGACAGCAACGGCGTCTATCAAGTTGAGAACGCTCCCGACATCCGCATCGCGTTGCAGGACGGGACGGACTTCGACGTCAATCTCGATGATGCGTTTAATCTCGGTGAGTTCGTCTCAGCCATTAACTCGCATAAAGACAACGCCGGCAAAGTGACTGCGGCATTGACGGGCGGACGACTCGTACTGACCGACAACACAACCGGCACGGAGACGTTTTCCGTCAGCGATATCAACGGCGCGGAAGTGACTTCGGCACTCGGTCTGAATCGAGCTGCGACCGGCGGCGTGCTGACGGGCGACAAGCTCATTGCAGGGCTCGGCTCGCGGCTATTGAGAAACCTCAATGGCGGAGCGGGCATCACTCAGACGGGGCAAGTCGCGCTGACCGATCGCACGGGCCGCTCGACGACGATCAACCTCACCGGAGCTGAGTCGCTTGACGAAGTCATCAACGCGATCAACTCAGCCGAGAGTGGCGGCACGCGGCTCACACTAACGGCTCGGATCAATTCGGTCGGTACCGGCATTGAAGTTGTCGACACATCGGGTTCGACAACGAGCAATCTCGTCATCGCAGATGTTGGCGGCAGCACGATCGCGGCGGATCTCAACATTGACGTCAACTCGGCAACGGCATCGGTCAACTCGGGCAGCTTGAAGTTACGGCATATCAACGGGTCGACTTCGCTCACGAAGTTTGCACCGGACGGTACCGGAGTTGATGCGGGCTCGTTCTTGATCGTCGACTCGGCGGGCCATCAAGAGACGATCTCAATATCGAGCAGTCTCAAGACGCTCGGCGAAGTCATGCAGCGCATTAACGCGACGACGACGGCGCAAGTGCGAGCCGAACTTAATCAGACCGGTGACGGATTCGTGCTGATCGACGAAGCCGGCGGTTCCGGCACGCTGCAAGTCAAAGAAGTGGGCGGCAAGACGGCAGCCGACTTACGCATTCTCGGTTCGGGAACGGTCGGAACGAGCGGCGCTCAAGAGATTCAAAGTCGTCAGCAAACGAAGATCTCCATTGATGCAGACGACACACTGCAAGCGGTCATCGACAAGATCAACGCCGAGAGCAAAGACGTCGTCGCCGGAGTGCTCAATGACGGCTCGGCCTTTAATGCGAACCGCTTGTCGCTTTCGTCGAAGAACGCGGGGACGAAAGGTCGGTTGATCATCGACTCGGGCAGTCTTGATCTCGGTCTCAACGTGATCACCGAAGGCGAAGATGCGAAGTTGCAAGTCGGAGCAACGGCGAGTTCATCGTTCCTCGTTGCGTCGAGCGACAACGTTTTCAAAGACGTCGCGACGGGCATTTCGGTAACGGCACTGGCAGCCGGGACGACAACCGCGAAAGTCGATATCGCGAAAAACAACGACACCTTGAAGACGACGCTGAAGAGCTTCATCTCGGCCTACAACGGCTACATCGACAAATCGGGCGAGCTATCAGCATTCAATAGTGACCCGAAGAAGAACGGCGTCTTGCAGGGACAGGGAGTTGTGATCCGCGTGCAAACGCGATTGAGCAGCATGGTGTCGCGCTCTTACTTCGGCACGAACAACGCCTATCAAACTCTGTCCGACATCGGCGTCGAGTTCACGACGGGCGGCAAGCTGAAGTTCAATGAAGAAACGTTCGATGCCGCTGTGACCAATGATCCTGATGCCGTTCGCAAATTCTTCATCGACGAGCACAACGGATCCGCAAAGAAGCTCGACGCAGCATTGAAGTCTTTGACAGATGTCGTCGACGGCACGTTTGCCGCAACTAAGAAGGCCATTCAGCAAACCGCCGATGGTCTGCAGAATCGAATTGATCAACTCGATGCACTGCTCGTCGTCCGGCAGGAGCGGCTCTACAACCAATTCATCCGAATGGAATCAACGATCGGCAGTCTGCAAACACAGCAGAACGCGCTGAGTGCATTGGCGCAGAAAGTGGGCTAAGAGCAGCTCGCGGCGGTTATGCATCCCGTGAAGCACGCTCCTCACAGAGCAACTCCCATTGAAGGCAGATTGCTCGCCCGCGTTGAATCGTTTGTGTTCGCGCCACGAATTTGCCCGGCCGAATCAACGTGCCGCAGCAGCATGTAACTTGTGTTGCACGAACTCGGTCGGCGCTATGCTTGCTGAAGTCGGCAAGCTGCCTGACAAATCGAACGGCAATCAGGGATGCAATGACGGGTGCGCTGGCGAACCAATCATCGAAGGATCAAAGACCGTGATGCTTTTCTGGACCGAGGCGGATTACCTCGTTGCGATGGCGATTTGGGGGATCGCGCTGACGGTCAGTTTGAAGCGGCTTCTGATTTGGCGGCGGCAGTTAAAGACGCAGGGAACGAGTTCGAAGTGGCTCAGTGCGGCGTTCTCGTTGTGGATGCTGCTCGCAGTTGTCACCGCGTTTGAATTGGGCTTCGCGGCGTTCGCTGATGGCACTGACGCGTTCAACATGACGAACATTTCGCGGCGCTGGTTTCGGCGTCACATCGAACCGCAACGCACCGAAGACGGGTTCCGCAATCGTCAGAAGCTGGCGCTTAAGTTGCCGGCGGGGACTCAGCGAATTTGCTTTCTCGGAGACAGCTTCACGATCGGGCACGGGCTGCGGCGCATGGAGGATCGCTTCAGTGATCGCATCGAAGTCGCGCTCAACGCAGAGTCAAAAGGCACGCGCTGGGAGTGCGCCAATCTCGGTGAATGCGGATGGGAGATCTCGCTCATTGAGGGCATGTTGAAGGCCACTTTGACGCAGGGTTATGAGGCGAAGGTCGTCGTCTATTGCTACATGCTCAATGACATTGAGGGGTACGACAAACGCACGACGGAAGCGATCAAAGCGATTCAACAGCAGGTGTCGCACAATCCGTTGCTGACCCGCACGTACTTTCTCAATTGGCTCGGCTTTCGATGGCAGCAGTATCAGGCTGGGCGGACGGTCGATTACTTCCCGCACTTGAAGGACTCTTACCACTCATCTGCATGGGAAGCGGTGAAGGCATCGCTGCGACGCATGCGCGATCGTGCGAACGGGCATGATGTCGAACTGCGAGTTGCGATCTTTCCCTTCATGCACAATCTCGGCCCCGATTACCCGTTTCGAGATGCTCATCGGAAACTCGTTGAGTTCTGCCGTGAGGAGCAGATTCCGGTGCTCGACCTCGAACCGCTCTTTACCGCGCATCGTTCAGAAGGACTGGTCGTCGGGATGTTCGACAATCATCCGAACGAACGGGCGAACGAACTCGCAGCGGATGCGATGTTAAAAGAATTACTCAGCGATCTTCGCGAATGATGGGTGCCTCATGACGACTGACCTCAGTGCAATAACGATGACAGCAGCCGAGCAGCGCATGCCGAGTACTCGTCGCGAGTTCTTAAGTCGGCTCGGCGGCGGTTTCGGCGCGGCTGCACTCGCGGCGATGTTGAATGACGCAGAGGCTGCGACGAACCCGTTAGCGGCAAAGTCGTCGCATCATCCGGCTCGTGCGAAAGCGGTGATTCATCTGTTTTGTCCCGGAGGATTAAGTCACGTCGACTCATGGGATTACCGTCCCGAGCTCGCACGGCGGCAGGGGCAGCCGTTCGATCCCGACGGCAAGTTAACGTTCTTCGCATCGAAGCCGGGCAACTGTCAGGGCAGCTATTGGCCGTTTCGGCCGCACGGCGAATGCGGGCGCTGGATCAGTGACCTCTTTCCGAAGCTCGGCGAATGCGTCGACGAAATGGCTTTCATCCATTCGATGCAGAGCAAGACCGCGCTGCACGGTCCGGCGATGTTCATGGCCAATAGCGGTCAGATCCTGCCGGGCTTTCCGAGTATGGGAGCATGGGTCACATACGGACTCGGAAGTCTGAGCGAGAACTTGCCGGCGTTTGTCGTGCTGCCTGATCCGCGCGGACTGCCGCCCGGCGGAGTCATCAATTGGGGAGCGGGCTTCTTACCGGCGGTCTATCAAGGCACGACGCTCAATGCTGTTGCGAGTCGCGATCAACCGCCGATCGCAGATCTCTTCCCGCCGAAGTCGTTCGCTCATCTGAACGGCAAGGCCGAGCAACCCAGTCGCGACTTCTTGCAGCTACTCAATCGACAGCATGCGGCTCAGCGCGAAGGCAACTCGGAACTCGAAGCGCGAATCGCGGCTTATGAACTTGCTGCGCGATTGCAGCTCAGTGCTCCCGAAGTGACCGACATCAGCGGCGAGTCAGAAGCCACTTGCAAGATGTATGTCGTCGATCATGAGGATCTCGGGCCGTTCGGTCGGCAGTGTTTGCTCGCTCGCAGACTGGTCGAGCGAGGCGTGCGGTTCGTGCAGATTTACTGTGGAGCAGAAAATACAACCGCGCGAAAGATCCGCCCGAATTGGGACAGTCATGAAGATCTCGTGCGGGATCACGGCTATTGGGGAGCAGTGCTCGATTCAGGAGCAAGCGCCTTGCTGCGTGACTTGAAGTTGCACGGCATGCTCGACAGCACGCTCGTGATGTGTACGACGGAGTTTGGCCGTCAGCCCGCGAGTCAAGGCGGCAAAGGACGCGATCACAATCCGGGTGCCTTCACTGTTTGGCTTGCTGGCGGCGGCATCAAAGGCGGAACGGCTTATGGCAGCACGGACGAGCTCGGCTTCAAAGCCGCCGTCGATCCGACTTACTCGTATGAGCTGCATGCGACCGCACTGCATTTGCTCGGTCTGAATCACGAGCGACTGAGCTTCTATCACAACGGCTTGCAGCGGCGTCTGACCGACGTTCACGGGCATGTGCTCGACAGCATTTTGAAGTGAGTGCGCGATCGTCGCGCCGCTGACTTCATACGACTGGCCGGCGCTATTGAGGCGGCGGGATCGCTCCCGGAGGCGGCTTGCCTTTGCCGGACTTGATGTACTCGCCGCGCGCCTGCGCGTACTCGTCGGCGGTCATCTCTTCGACCGCTGCATCGGGTCGAGAGGTCTCGAAGCACTTCTTGAGGTAGCCGATGCACCATCCGCAGCCAGTTCCGGCGCCGTTGCATTCGCTCAATTGGCTAGCCCTCTTCGGCTGATAGAGCCGGATGAAGTTCAGCACCTTTCGCTTCGAAACATGGAAGCAGTAGCAAACCGGATCATCGAGTTCCATAAGCCGTTCCAGTCGTGCCCGATAAGTTAGATGCTGTCGTTGAGCGGTGCTCGCAGCGAGTTGAGTGAAGTGAATCGAGTTGCGCGACGGGCACTCTCAGCCCTCAGCGTCAGTCGCTTCATGCGCCGCTTGATTGTCCTCTGATGTCGGCTGCGGGCAGTGATAGACGAGCACGTCATACGTCTGATGAAAGCCGAGCAACCGAGAACGATCGGTGATGTGCAGCTTCCAATTCGCAATGTGAAAGTCATCGGGATTGAACGCAGATGTCTGCTCGACGCGCCACGGAGACGGAATCTCCCAGTGAACGTCATCGTTCTCGGCGACGACCGAAATGGGTTCGATCGAGGCCGCTTGAAATCCCTCTGCTGCAGCCATTTCTGGGGGTACTTCTAATTGCACCGTCAGCGGACCTTTGAAGCTGAGCTTCTCGGTGAACCGCAACGTGCAATCGAGTCGATCGCCCAACATGAGCGGCCATGGCCGCACAACAAGCTGAGGCTCTCCGTACTTGCCTAACTGCCAGAAGGCACACAGCGTGATCACAAACAGCGAGACTCCGACCAACAACGCCGGGGGAGTAATCATTGTGACAAGCGGCTGCTGAGTGCCGAGCCCCAATTGCATCAACAACGAAAGGCCGCAGGTCGGAATGTTCCATCCGAGGCACGCAGCGATGATGAGCGGCCAGCGCCGCTGCACCGGACAACGCCCCTCGAAGCGACTCGGCTCGCGAATCCATGGTTGTTGAGGAAAGCGATACTGCAGCGCCGCGATCTGCCAACTGCGCTTCTGAATGCCCCAAACTCGCAGGCCGAGCCATATGCCGGACGGAGCGAGTCCCGCTCCGAGAACTAAGGCGATGCCAATCGCGGCATACGGGAAGTCCAAAAAGAGCACGGCCTGCTCGGGCTCAGTGGGACTCAGATAGCAGACGAGCGGATGCCCGTCGGCCTTCGCATCCAACAGCACCTTTAGGCGCGCTTCGGCGGCAGCCTTATCGAACGTCTGCGAGCGATGCTTCGTCACGCGATGTGCTTGAGACAGCGTGCCGTTCCATGAAACGTCATAGGCCGCGATGACTTCATAACGCTGACCGAGTTCGAGCGACTCTTCGGTGATCTCCGCCGTTCGAATGAGAGCCTCAGCCTGCGCGAGCTTGCCGGACTCGAACCAATCCATGAACTCCTCAGTCGCCTGAATCAGCCCGACTGCTCCAACGAACGTCATCAGCAGCGCAACGCAAAGCCCGGCAACAGTCGGCAGCGTCGGTCGTCGTCGCGGAGCTTGAGTCAGAGACATTCGGGGTCCTAAGTCGCAGGGATGCATCCCGTGCATTTCGGCTGACAGTTCAACGTTGTTTCAGAACGCACTAACGGCGCGAGATGGAATCAGGCGACCATAGGCATGAGGCGGAGCCTCGCAATTTGCTGAGCCCGATTGGCTCGTTTCTGACGATCGAGCACTCAGACAATGCGACTGAATCCCCACTGCGGCACGGGATGGAATCCCATGCTACGGCTACTCCTTCGCACGTTGCTTGCGAATCAGCGCCAAGATCGCGGAGTCGAGTTCCTTCAAACCTTCGTCGGGATTCACGGCATAGAGCCCGACGTTGTAGTGAGCGACTTTGCCTTCGGGATCGATCACGACCCAAACGGGCAGCTTCGCTCCGAGCGAACGCGGGTCGCCGAACTTCCTCAGCGTCTCGCCGCTATCTGTCGTCAGCGTGTAGCCGAGGTTCATGAAGTCGCGCAGCTTGCGAACGGAACGCAATGCCGCACCGCTCGTCTCAGCCTTTGCGAAGCCCTCGTTCACAGCGACCCCGATCACGTCGACGTTGTGCTGCTTGCGGCGGTTATGGATGTAATCGAGATAACCCACTTGCCCGTAAGGCTCTTCCAGTGGCGAGTCTTTGTAGTCCCAGAAATGCAGCACCGTGATGCGGTTCTTCTGCGACTGCGTGCTGACGTCGGTCTGCGTCAGAGACTTCAGATTGAACTCAGGAGCCGACTGACCGACGAGCTTCTTCGCGATGCTCGTAATGTTGTCTGCTCGTTGTGATTGAGCCGATGCATCTCGCGCGATCGACGTTGTGAGCGCTTTGAGCGACGTGCCATCGGCTTGCTTCTCAAGATTCGGCAAAGCGTCTTTGACGAGCTTGAGTTGCGGTTCGGCTAACTCAGCTTTCGTCTCGCCCGCTTGTCGCTTGAGCGATGTTTGCAATTCGAGCAACGCAGCCATTGGTTGATTGAGTTGATCGACGGCCTTCTGCGTCAACGGTCGCGACGATGTGAGATCGACTTTGAGTTCGTACTCATCGCCGCGTCCCATGAAGAGCCGCTTCTTCGTTGCGATCACGAGCGAGCCGCCTTCTTCGACCCACAACGATTCGCGACGACCGAAGTTGTCTTTCGCTTCGATGCGCCAGCAACTCTTCTTGTTGACGGTTTCTTTCTTGCCGACTTCGTAGCTGAACTTGCCCGAGTTCCATGTGGCGTCCGCTTTCACTTTGCTCGCGAACTCGAAGACGGGGTTCGGCAGTTCGACCGGCACGCGCGAGCCATCGTGATCTTGCAGCACATGCAGCGGCCGCCCTTCGAGCCGACGGTTCTCACCATCAAACGTCAGCCGTCCGAATCGCTCGGGCCATGCCCATCCTCCGCCGCCTTGCTCGTTGACGAGATAGAACGCGGTTCGTCCGCCTTCCGCACTTTGCACGACGACATACGCATCGAACTGCTTTGTCACCGTCACGTTGCCTTGTCGCGGGACCGCCGACAGCGTGCCGGAGTACTGCAACTCGACGCCCGGCTGACCGCTGAGAGAACCTTCTGGCGCCGCGCCAACAAGCGCGAGCCACAAGCCACAAATCGAAAGTGCGTTCAAGACGAAATCCTTTGCGGTGAGAGAGGCGGGAATTGGAAGGCGAGTGGTTGAGGGGTAAGAAAACTGACATACGAGCCGCGAAGCGACTCGCCTACGTAGCTCAGTC
>CAZNMS010000193.1:0-14729 GCA_964573505.1 uncultured Planctomycetaceae bacterium
TCGGACGCTTCGGAGAATTCGGACGCCGCTTCGTTCCTGAAACGTTGATGCATGCTCTCGAAGAACTGACCGCTGAATACGAACGAGCCCAAAAGGACCCCGAGTTTCAACGCGAGCTCAACGGCCTGCTGTCGACGTTCGTCGGTCGTCCCAATCCGCTCTACTTCGCCGAGCGACTCACGGACTACTGCGGCGGGGCTGAAATCTACCTGAAGCGTGAAGATCTCAATCACACCGGCGCCCACAAGATCAACAACACGCTCGGGCAAGTGTTGCTCACGCGGCGGATGGGAAAGACGCGAGTCATCGCCGAGACCGGTGCCGGGCAGCACGGCGTCGCGACGGCGGTTGCTTGTGCTCGGTTCGGACTTGAGTGCGTCGTCTATATGGGTGAGGAAGACGTCCGACGGCAGAAGCTCAACGTCTTCAACATGCGGATGATGGGGGCCGAAGTGCGACCTGTGACGAGCGGCTCTCGCACGCTCCGCGACGCCATCAATGAGGCGATGCGCGACTGGATGGGGTCGGTCGGTAATACGCATTACATCATCGGCTCGGTCGTCGGCCCACATCCGTTTCCGATGATGGTCCGCGACTTCCAATCTGTCATCGGTCGCGAGGCACGGCAGCAGTGCCGCGTCGCAACGGGCCGCTTGCCGGATGAAGTCATCGCCTGCGTCGGCGGCGGGTCGAACTCGGCGGGCATGTTTTATCCCTTCGTCGATGACGAGGGCGTTGCACTGACGGGCGTCGAAGCCGGCGGTCGCGGGCCAACTCCGGGACAGCATGCGAGCACACTCACGCACGGCGTCAAAGGCGTCTTGCACGGTAGTTATAGTTACGTGCTGCAAGACGAAGACGGACAAACCGCTGACGTGCATTCGATCTCAGCGGGTCTCGACTATCCCGGCGTCGGTCCCGAGCACAGCTATTGGAAGGACACGGGACGAGTGAATTACGTCTCGGTCACCGATGACGAAGCGCTCGACGCATTTCAGACGATGGCAAAGCTCGAAGGCATCTTGCCCGCACTCGAAAGCTCGCACGCAATCGCTCACACGTTTAAGGCCGCAAGGGCGCGCAAGGAAGACGACATCATTGTCACCTGCTTGTCCGGTCGAGGCGACAAAGACGTCTACGAGATCGCGCGGTTGCTGGGGAAGGAATTGGGGTAAGAAGAGTTACCTGCAGCGACCGTCATACGACCGTAGCCGAAATCGTCAGATTTCCGGGCCGCAGTGACTGAGTCCGAAGTCTCACGACTTCGGCTACGCATGCGGATCACTTTCGAATGTCATTCGTCCCAGTGGTCCCCTTCGTCCCATTTCCCTTCAACGCCATCCGCGCATTCAAACCACTCCCACTGAGGATTCACTGTGACCACTTCCCGCATCTCGGCGGTTTTCGAACGACTCAAGCAAGCCGGCCATTTGGCGTTCATGCCCTTCATCACGGCGGGCGATCCCGACATGTCGACGACTCTTGCTGTGCTGCAAGAACTCGGGCAACGCGGCGTTGATCTCGTCGAGATCGGCTTCCCTTACAGCGACCCAATCGCGGACGGCCCGGTCATTCAGGCGTCATACACGCGGGCTCTCAACAAGAAGCTGAAGGTCGAAGACATCTTCAACGGCATTAAGTCACTGCCGACCGCGAGCTTGCCGCCGTTCGTTGCAATGGTGTCTTACGCGCTCATCTTCCGCCGAGGCGTCGAGCACTTTGTGAAGCAAGCAGCCGATGCCGGCTTCGCGGGACTCATCATTCCCGACTTGCCGGCAGATGAAGCCGACGACGTTGCGGCCATTGCGAAGCAGCACGGACTCGATGTCGTGCAACTCATCGCTCCGACAACGCCGCGCGAACGAGCCGCAAAAATCCTCAAAGCATCGAGCGGCTTCGTGTATTGCATCTCGATCGCCGGCACGACGGGCGTGCGTGACGAACTGCCTCCGGAACTCACCGAGCAACTCAGTTGGCTGCGGACTCAAACGAAGCTCCCATTGGCCGTCGGCTTCGGCATCAGCAAGCCTGAGCAAGTCGATCATCTACGAGCCGTCGCCGACGGAGTCATTGTCGGCTCAGCGATCGTCCGTCAGTTCGAAGCAATCGGCACCGGCAAGCCTTTGAGCGAAGCTCTGCAAGACATCGGCACATTCGCCGGAGGCCTCGTCGCCGCAACTCATCGCAAGCCTCTGTAGCTCAAGGCGAACGATTTATGAGCAACGGAAAAACTCGCATTAATCGCTTCAAAAAGAGACTCATGTTCGATGCTACACGACTTCGATGTTCGCGAGCTGTCAAACATGCTGGATCGGCTGAAGGCTGCCGACTCGATCTTTCGAGTGTCCGGCTCTGAGGGCCATCGGTATCGGTTAGGCCCCGTGTTATCAGTGGCTGAAGTCGAGGACTTCGAAGGGAAGTACGGGATTCGGATTCCCGATGACTTCCGGCAATTTCTGCTCAAAGTCGGCAACGGTGGTGCGGGCCCATCTTGGGGACTGCTGCCGTTAGACGCTTATGGTTGTGATCCCGCAACGCCTTTCCCTTATGTCACTCCCGGCGATTGCGAAGCAGTCGCGGGCGTTAACGGCTATCCGATTAAAGATGGTTCTGGCGTCTTAAGTATCTGCGACTGTGGCTGCGGAACGGGCTTTCTTGTCGTCAACGGCGCGAGCTATGGCACCATCTGGTTGGGGCAAGACTACTACTACCCGACAGGACTCTCCTTCGGGCTTTGGTATAAGGAGTGGCTCGAAAGCGCAATCATCCTAGTAGAAAACGAGCGACTGATTCGGCTCTTGCGAATTGGAATGCAACGCGCCGAAGTCGTTGCGGCCGTTGGCGGAAATTGGAAATCGCGTCCTCGATTTCAATCGAATCAACAATTCTTCGAGTCCCCCGAGATCCCCGCGCAACTCATCCTTGATGAGCACGACATCGTCGTTGAGATCAGACCCTTGCCTTATCTCTGAATGCACCCAACCTGATACAGGCACTGCATCCTTTGGCCGACGTTTTAGTAAGTGCTCGATAATCGATTGCAACACAGCTTGCTTCGTCTCTTCATTAGGTCCGATTAGGTGTAATTAGTGTTCCCCCTTGTTCTTCAAGGACGAAGAGAAGAAACTCTTATTACACCTATTCCGACCCTAATCAACGCGGCAAAGCGGACGGGGCACCGCAGCGCGAACTCAACTGTAAAGCGCTTTCACGGAAGTCGGCACCTACCTTTTCATTCCTCTGCCGTTCAAACATCGCTGCGGACCGCCATTACGGCTCGAGTTGCAGCTTCTTGTCGATCGCGACGAAGCACAGATCGAGCAGCACTCGGACTTCGGCATCAATCGACTTGCCGACGACTTCATTGGCTGTCGCGCTGAGGTCGCTTTGAATGGCTCGCAGCCCGCTGAGACCCTTTGCTTCGGCGAACGAACGGCTCGCGAGTTTGTCACCGAGCTTCTTTGAGAGTTCGTCGCGATGCTGATCGACGTAGGCTCGCAGCTTCTCGCCGGATGATCGCTTCGTCGCGAGATAAGCCTGCACGTCGACAGTCTGCTTCGTGCTCTCGTCACCGAGCGGGCGTTTGAGCTGACCGACGTAGCTGAAGCTGACTTCAGAACTCGCGATCGGTGACTTCAGCGGCTCGGCCTTCTTCTGAGCGAGCAGCCATTCGTATACGGCATTGTTGTTGTAGGTCTCGGTCCAACTGTCGTGACCGGCTTCGGGATAGACCGTCAACCTCGCTTGTCCGCCGGCCTTCGTGACGGCTTCGACCATTGTCTCTGAGAACTTCAGCGGCACGCCAAAATCCTTCGCGCCATGAAAGACCCAGAAGGGAGTGCTCTTCAACTTCTCACCCGCTTGAGGATCTCCGCGACCGCAGATTGGCACGGATGCCGCAAAGACCTGCGGATAGCGAGCGGTCATCTCCCATGATCCGAAGCCGCCCATACTGAGCCCCGTCACGACCACTCGCCGCCGATCTGTCTTAAACCGCGCGAGCACATGATCAAACAATTCGGCCAGCAGGTGCTGCTGAATGTCTCCCGGCCACCAATGGTCTTTCGGGCATTGCGGCGAGATCAGAATGAAGGGGAAGTCGGACCGCTGTTGCTCAACGAGTTTTGGCGGGCCATGAACTTTGACCGCCTTCAACTCTTCTCCGCGCTCACCCGCTCCGTGGAGGAACAGCATGACGGGCCATTCGCGGTCGTCCTTTCCGTAAGCCTCCGGCAGATAGAGCCAATACCGAATCGACGATTGGGGATCCGCCTGACTGACGAGCTTCTGAGCAACCTGCTTTCCGGCAGCCGGTTCGTCCTGAGCGATCGCCGGGATCGTGAAGCCGACACCGATAAAGGCCAGCAAGCAGAGCAGCGCGAGCAATGAACGACGCATGCAGTTTTCCTTTTCAAGGCACGACATTGGATGAGGACAAAGCACGCGCGATTGTTGCAAGCATCGTCCGAACCGTCAGCCGTCTCCGTCGCTTTGAGCACGCCCCGAGCTCTCGCGGAACACATCCATAGTTTTGGGGTACGACGGACTTGCAGTCCGTCGCTTCTCACGACGTTCGACGGCCTACAAGTCCGCCCTACCAGTGCTCCTCACCCATTGTGCCCGCCCGCCCGGTGAGGAACTTCTCGCGATCGAACAAATTCGAACTCGCGTCGTCGCACTGAGAGAAGACTTCTGCGGAAGACCGGCGAAACGGCATCGCGTTGCCGTCTCGACGCCGCTTCTCCCTTTCGCGCAGCTTCAATTTCGGGCGTGCGAAACTGGCACCCTCTACGAGAGATGACCGCTCCCTGCGTCTCTGCGGCACTCGGGTCGACGGGGTAGATTGGCGAAAACAACCCCTGTTGACCGATTCCGGGGGCTAGATACAATCGGCACGACCGTGAAAATCGGCGAATTCGGCACAATCGGATTAATCAGCACAATCCGCTCAGTCGATAAATTCACCGTAGCTTAGCAGTTGAAGGATCGACGCAGGCTCTTCGGTCCGCAGTTCCGATCTCCGGATGAGATTCGCTGCGTGCAAGCTCCCCTCACACACCAGTTCAATTCACAAGGACGGATGAACGCGATGAAGACCGTATTCACGACCGGCGAAGCCGCGAAGATTTGTAAGGTCAGTCAGCAGACCATCATCCGCTGTTTCGACTCCGGGCAGCTCAAAGGGTTTCGCGTGCCGGGCTCGCGCTTCCGCCGAATTCCGCGCGACGTTCTCTACCGCTTCATGAAAGAGAACGGGATTCCGACCGACGCCCTCGAAAGCGGCCGTCGCAAGGCGCTCGTTGTCGACGACGACGAAGAACTGGTCGAGCTGATCAAGGACGTGCTCGAAACGGACGGACGCTTTGAAGTCCGAACCGCGAACAACGGCTTCGACGCCGGCATGATGGTGCGCGAGTATCACCCGGATGTGATGGTGCTCGACGTGATGCTGCCCGACATCAATGGTCGCGAAGTCTGTCAGCGAGTCCGCATGGACACGACGCTCGACGACTGCAAGATCATCTGCATCAGCGGAATGGTCGAGCAGGACAAGATCGACGAACTCCGCCTGTCAGGTGCCGACGAGTTCATTCAGAAGCCGTTCGAAGTTGAGAAGCTGATCGACCGGATTTGCCGCTTGCTCGACGTTGAGCCCGTCACTGCAAGCTAATCGCGGCAGCACACTCACTCGCACAATCCTCAGACGCAGCGGCAGGACTGATTCCTGCCGCTGCGTTTTTTTGTTTGTCGAGAACGTTCAAGCGGGGTTTGTGGCATACTCGTCTGCAACCGCGACGTCGCGCGGCTTACTGCTCGACTTACCTCTCTCACACGACATTCGCGCCATGCCGCCCAGTACTCGCCCGCCGACTCGTCATTCGGTTCCGCATGCTGCTCAGATCGATCAACTGCTTAATTCGCTGTCGGAAGAGTCCCGACTGCTAGCGGAAGTCAGCCGCCTTGTCGGAGATCTTCGAGCCCGCATCGCGAAGAACGAGATCACCAGTCTCGAGCAGCAGATTGCTCAGCATCAAGAATTGATCCAGTCGCTAGCGCGCCGGGGAAAGCAGCGATCCTCAGCTCTGCAAGAACTTGCGGTTCTGTTCGATCTTAAGGCGGATGACATCACGGTCAGGGGCCTTGCGAAGGCAGTGGGCGGGGAACTCGGTCGGCGGCTGAACTCAGCAGCGGACGAGTTGCACGAGCACGGGCATCAAATCGCGCGGCTCAATCGTCAGAACGCGGCGATGATCGTGCAGTCGGCGGACCTGACGCGGGAAGTCATTCAGGTACTCACAAATTCGGATCCGGGCGGCAACAGCTACGACGCCGGAGGAGATCGGCAAGACGCCGTCGGACGTTCGATGATCGAGCTGAATGGGTAGAACTCAATGAGCAATCTTTCCGCCGCCATTTCTTCGTTGCAGGTCAGTCAGCGCGCGCTCGACATCATCAGCAACAACCTCGCGAACGCGAATACTCCGGGCTATCACCGGCAAGTCGCGCGACTCGCATCTTTAGAGCCGCTGACTGTCGGCAATCTCTCATTCGGGCAAGGCGTCGGCCTTTCGGGAATCGGGCAGATCCGCAGCGACGTGCTCGAACGAGCCTTCACGCGCCAGCAGAGCGATAACGGTCGACTCGAAAGCGTGCTCGGTCTTGCGACTCGATTGGAGTCAACGGTCACGGTCGAAGACGGGTCGGCATTGGGGAACATCGACAACCTCTTCAACAACCTGCAGCAGTTGACGACCCGGCTCAATGAGCCCGGCTTGCGAAATGCCATCGTCAATCAAGCTGACGGACTCGCGAAGGAGTTCAATGCGTTAGCCGGCGGCCTGCGTCAGTTTCAGCAAGACATCGACGGGCAGATTGCTCTCGCCGTGAAAGACATCAACACGTTCTCAAAGCAGATTGCTGAGTTGAACGTGCAGATTGCTCGCGCCGAGAACCTCAATGTTCCGGCAGCCGATTTGAGAGATCAGCGCGATCAGATCATCAACAATCTCGCGCAACTCGTTGACGTTGAAGTGAGTGAAGGCAACAGCGGCACTTCAACGGTGATCTCGAACGGAGCAGTGCTCGTCATCGGCTCGACCGCTTCGGGTTTCGAGACCAATCTGAAGCCGACTCAAGAAGCCTCGATCAAGATCAAAGGGACCGACACGTTGATCGAGCCGAGCAACGGCAAGTTGGCCGGGTTGCTCGATCTTCGAAACGGGCTCGTGACTCAAACTCGTGAGCAGATCAACGAAGTCGCAACGCAGCTCATCCGACAGTTCGATGCGATTCATTCGCAGGGCGTCGGGCTGACGGGCGGCTTCACCCGGCTCGACGGACATCGTGCGGTGAGCGACATCAATGCTCCGCTGACTCAAGCGGGTCTCGCGTTCCCGCCGCAAAATGGCGACCTCTTCATCGGCGTCACAAACACTGCGACGGGAGAACGAAACATCTATCAGTTGCCGCCAGTTGCTCCGGGCGCGTTGTCGCTCGTCGGTTTCGCACAAGCGATCTCGGCGGCGACAACTCCGGCAACGTTGCCTCCGACCGGCCCGCTCGTGCAGGGACTCGCGAACTCCGAATCTCGAACACTCACTCTTCAAGCCGCTCCCGGATTCACGTTCGACTTCGCAGGCGGCTTTGATTCGAAGGCCGCAGTTGTCGGCGGCGGCACTCCCTTGAGCACGTCGTCACTCACACTCGGCGGTGCGTATGTCGGGACGAGTAACGATAAATACAACTTCAACTTCAGCGGTCCCGGTCAAGTCGGTTCAACGGCCGGCTTGCGATTGCTGGTGACAAATGCCGCCGGAGACAACGTCGGCACGTTCGACATTGGTCAAGGCTATGCAGCCGGAACGGCGCTGCGTCTTTCGAATGGCGTCACGGTCAGCGTCGGGGCGGGACAAGTCGATTCTGCCGACACCTTTGAAGCGCACATCGTCGGCAATGCAGACACTGCGGGAGTCTTGCCCGCACTCGGACTCAATACGTTCTTCTCGGGGAACGATGCTGAGTCGATGAAAGTCAGCGGCGATCTCATTGCTGATCCGCGTCGACTCGCGACCTCGCGCACTGGCAAAGCCGGAGACAGTTCGAACCTGCAGCGACTCTTAGCGACTCGCAATCAAGCGACGTTCGCTGACGGCACGCTCGACTTCAATGCGTTCGCGACGTCGATCGCTGCGACGATCGGCACTCGAGTGCAGGACACAACGCAAGCTCAAGAAACGGCGGAAGGCTTGCTCGATCGCATCACCGCTGAGCGCGAAAGCCTTTCGGGAGTCGACCCGAATGAGGAACTGGTCCATATGGTGAAGTTCCAAAAGCAGTTCGAGATCGCCGCAAAGTTCATCGCGACCGTGAATCAAACCCTCGACGAGCTGCTCCGCATCGTCGGCTAATCTTGGAGTGCTCCGGCTCGACGGAGCCCTCCGACTCTTGTCACTGAGCTGCCTGACTCCTGAATGGTCCGATCGCAGGCAAAGCGAGATTGGCCTGATGACAACTTCGCCCCCGGCCTTGCGCCGGGGGCTCGACGGCCTTTGCGCATGTTCGAGTCAGGTCGAATTCGACTTGCGCAAAGTCCGTTAAACCCCCGCGACCCAGAGAGCGCCCCGACTCGGGGGCGATCGTTTCATCAAGCGACAGCGAGGCTCTTGCTTTCAGCTCCATTGAGCAGAGGTCGCGAAGACATGCCTGCGGAGTCATTGCTGGCGGCGGGATGTTTCTGGTTGTTGTGAGCCGCTTGCCGCTGAGTCGGAGGGCTCCGTCGAGCCGGAGCGCTCCAAGATGCGCGTCCCGTGAAGCGGCATCTGAAGTCCGATAGTCTCCCGCCCGCTCGATTGGAATTGCTCTTAGGACTCGGACTTCAGGCGGGATCATCCGGTGACAGATAAACGCGACTTCGACGAGTTTCTCGAAAAGCTCAAACGCCATCACGAACTCATGACCGAGGAACTGCATAAGGTCGTGATCGGTCAAGACGCGGTCATTGATCAGATTCTCGCGTCGATCTTCACTGGCGGGCATTGCTTGCTCGTCGGCGTGCCGGGCCTCGCGAAGACGTTGCTCGTCAGCACGATCGCGAAGATTCTCGATGTGCAGTTCAAGCGCATCCAATTCACTCCCGACCTCATGCCGTCGGACATCACCGGCACGAACGTGCTCGACGAGAACGATGCGGGCAAGCGCGAGTTCCGTTTCGTGCCCGGTCCCGTCTTCACGAACATCCTGCTCGCCGACGAAATCAACCGCACTCCGCCGAAGACGCAGGCGGCTTTGTTGCAGTCGATGCAGGAGCACGAAGTCACGGTCGGGCAGCAAACCTATCCGTTGCCGGATCCGTTCTTCGTCATCGCGACGCAGAACCCGATCGAGCAAGAAGGCACGTATCCGCTGCCCGAAGCTCAGCTCGATCGCTTCATGTTCAATGTCAAAGTCGACTACCCGACTCTGCAAGAAGAAGAGCGCATCCTCATCGCGACGACATCGGGCGAGAAACCCGAAGTCCGCAAAGTGCTCAGTGCGAAAGCCATTGTCTTCTTGCAGAAGCAGATCAATCAGATCGAGATTGGCCCGCTGACGATCAACTACGTCGCGCGGTTAGTGCGAGCCACTCGCCCGGCTGATCGCGAGACTCCGAAGTTCATCAAGGAACTCATCGACTGGGGCGCGGGTCCGCGAGCCGGTCAGTTCCTCATCGCCGGAGCAAAAGCAATGGCCGCAATGGACGGGCGCCCGAGCGTCACATTGAACGACATCCGCCGCGTCGCCGTTCCGGTTTTGCGACATCGCATCTCGCCGAACTTTCAAGCGCAGGCTGAGGGCTACACATCCGACGCGATCATTGAGCGACTCGTCAAAGAACTCCCCGAGCCGAAGATCTCGAAGTACGAATAACTACATTCGATCCCGTGATGAACTCTTCGGGAACGCAGTCAAACAAGTAGCTTGGGATTCCATCCCGAGCCTCAGCGGGATGCAGTTCTCAAACAAGATCCGAAAACGCCGTCAGCATTCGGTGTGCAGAAAGCGTCAAAGGTGAATCGGCTCAAACCGAGTTCCGAACTCACACAGGAACGAACACGAGCCGAGCAATGCTCGACTGATTTGAAGAGTGTTTGAGTTGCTCGAAAAGCGCGGCCCGATGGGCACGCGGTTAAACGAGGCGGCGATGCCGCAACCATTGTGGCCCGACGCTCCGCGTCGGCGGTCGCGACGCTGTGACTCTGTAACTTCTCTTACTGCTTCACGAGACGCAGCGAGCTGACTTCGTATTCAACTTGCCCGGCGATGGCGCGGCATTCGAGGACGAGTTCCACAAAGCGGCGTTCTTCGACTTCGAAGGGGTAAGTCATCTGCACCCATGCGGTCGTGCCGACGAGTTTGCTCTCGCGCTCGCCGCCGGAGATGCGGATGCCGGCTCCGACTTTCGGGTCGCCTTCGATCGGCTTCACTCCCGTTGCCTTCGCTCTTGCTTCAAGCCGATAGCGGCCTTTCTCTAACAACACGCGCGAACGCCATGACGCGATGAACTGCTCGCCGTCGATCTTGCGAATGAGAAGTTGCTTCGCCTCGCCCTCAATCGGACGACGCTCGACGAGCACGTTGCCGTCTTCAACACGCTCGAACCAATCGCGTATCGGCGCTCGCCCCGCTTTATCAAACGTCAGCGGTTCGGGATCGGGTTCGTCGACTTGCCGCATCAAATGCTCGGCGCGCTCATGTAATCGTTGCTTCACCTCAGCAATGCGTTCGGAGAAGTGCTGAGCCGCTTCGTCTCCCATCTTCTGCACGACGGGCTTGAGGCGCGCCTGCAACTTGTCGACTTGCTGTTGCAAGCCGTCGGCAGGAGCAAAGAGCGGCAGCAGTTCTCGAAGGCGCTGCCGGTACCGCTTGCGCCAGTCTGCGTTCTGCATGATCACGGTCGACAGCAAAGCCGGCGGGAAGTCGATGATCGAGGCGCCCGGGTCTCCGAACATCTGATCCATTCCGTGCGGCAAGAAATGAGCTTTGCCGTCGGTCGGCTGAAAGTAGACGCGGTAGTTGTTGCGGTTCTGACAGTAGCCGTCCCAATGGCACGTCAGCAGTTCGAGCGCCATGAAGCTGAGGAAGCGGTCGACATCAACGAGCCCTTCCAGTTGCTTCCAATTCGCGGCATTGGGCGGCAAGTGGCACGCCGCGACGATCGCCTGCAAGTCGCTGCGGTCATCGGGACCGTCGCCGTTGTCCTTCTCCAATGGCGCATCGAGTTCTTGCACGAAGCCGCCGTCGTAGAGATTGCCTTTTGACTCTTTGAAGTAGCGCGCGATGAACTTCGCGTCGTAGCCCTCTTTGATGACGAACAGTCCGAGATCGCGATCGTTGAGCCATACGCGAGCATGCCCGACGCGCGGAGCCGGGATGCCGCCGGCGCGAAAGATCAACGAGCACAGCCACTCGTTCGAGTAACTCTCATCTTGCACGGAGTTATTGAGATAGACCTTTTCGACTCCGTGAAACTCTTGCTTCTTCGTGAACTTGTCGAAGTTCAGCGTGAAGGCGGGTTTCTGATCGACGTCCTGAAAGCTGCCAGCAGCCCCTTTGAGCTTCAGTCCGACGCTCTTGTAATTTTTCTGACCGTCCTCGCTGATCTGCGAGCGGATGTAGTTGCGCGGGTTCTCACGCAGCTTTTGAAGGTCGGCCTCGGTGACTGTGATCCGCAACTCGGGAACGTGATTCGCCGAGAAGAACTCATCACTCGCATCCGGCTTCAGAGTCGGCAATGGTTTTGCGAGATCGAACTTCGCCGCGTTTTGCGCAAAGCCTTTCGTTGTGAGAAGCAGCAGAAGAGTCAGCACGCAGCCGAACGAAGTCCGTCCGAGATTCAGCAACACGATAGGTCTCACAACGAGAGTGGAATGAAGCGGTTGAAAGGGCAAAAGAAGCGGTCAGAAAAAATACAGATGTAGGATGGCCGCCCTCGGCCGTCTTGATGGCGGAGGCGACGAGTCATGAGGACGACATTCAGGTCTTAAGATCAGTCGAGCAACAACCTCCCGGTTTCAACAATAGGTCTAAGGCTACCGTTTGGAAGTTGCGCAAAGTCTTGCTCTTTGCCCTGAAGGCGCCTCGGATGTCAGCCTAGGGCAAGCTCGCGATAGCGAGCGCCGCCCTAGGAAAACAGGCAATTCGTGTCGTGCCCTCTTCGGGAACTCATTCAAAGAGTTACGAGATTGCTGCGGATGAGTTCGCTTCGACATGTCTGATCCGTGTGGGACAGATCCGTGTGCGAAGTCTTGGGCAATTCAGCTTCGCACACGGATATGTCTCACACGGATAAGAACTCAGAACTCAATCTGTGTTCCCCACTACCAGAGGATCGCAACGCCGAACCGAGTTACTCTAAGGGCACCGCAATGTGTCGAGACCTTCCGGTGCCCCTACAGGGCACGTTTTCACAACGCTCTTTTTCCTAGGGCGACGCTCCCGTTGGTCGCTTGCCCTAGGCTGATATCCGAAGCCCCTTCAGGGCGAAGACGTTGACTGCTCAACATCAACAGTGCCTGTGAGTGCCTCCTATTTTCGCTCCTTGCAGTGCAGCACGCGCTGACGCGGCAGCTCGCTGCTGCGGTTGATCGACTTCAATCGCCAATCGCCATGAATGCGGACGGCCGAGGGCGGCCATCTTACATCCGGGTTGCCTGCGACAGTTGCTCGGGACAGACGCAACTCCGTCCTTACCGGCGCTGGAACAATTCTGACAGCACCAAATTCTCGATCACGCCGCGCAGCTTGTAGCCGTCCGCTTTGCTCGCTTGAGCGATCGCTTTGATGTGCGGAGCGTCGTCGATCGTCATCACTCGCCGGAGCGCGAACGTCGCGAGTTGTTCGACGAACGCTTCTGCGAACCGATCAAGATCTTGAGCGAGCAACTGCTTGAACTCTTCGGGCGTCTTGAAGGCGCGACCGTCGGGCAATGTCGCTGCCGGGTTGACGGGCGGGTTGGCGCCTTGCCCGCCGATGACTCGCTCTTCGGTGCGCCATTGTCCGATCGCGTCGTAGTTGTCGAACGCGAAGCCGAGCGAGTCGATCTTCTGATGGCATGAGGCGCAGATCGCATGAGTGGCATGCGACTCAAGCTGCTGACGAATGGTCGCTTTCGGTTTGTTGTTCGGCGTCGGCTCAAGCGGTTCGACGTTCGGGGGCGGAGGCGGCGGAGTGCGACCGAAGATCACCTCTGAAACCCAAACGCCGCGATGCACCGGACGATGCCGCGTGCCGTCGGATGTCAGCGACAAGATCGACGCCTGAGTGAGCAAGCCGCCGCGATGATCGTCGGGGCCGAGCTTCACCTTCTGAAACCCGGACTCCGTCAACGCCGGCAGTCCGTAGTGCAACGCCAATCGCGGATTCACCGTCGTCCAATCAGACGTCAAGAACTCGCGCAACGAGAGGTTCTCGCTGAAGACCGTCGAGAAGAAGTGCAGCGTTTCGAGCACCATGCTGCGCTCAAGCCACTTGTCGTAATCGCGATAGAGACCGGGATCGGGCGGGAACATGCCGACGCGATGCAGTTGCAGCCACTGCTGCGGGAACTCTTCGGTGAAGCGGCTGCTCTTTGCGTCGGCGAGCATCCGCGACAGTTCCGATCGCAGCGTCTGCGGCTCATGTAATTTCCCTGACAGTGCTGCGCCGAAGAGCGAATCATCCGGCATCGAACTCCATATGAAGTACGACAACCGCGATGCGAGTTCCCAATCGTTGAGCTTTTCGCGTCGCTCGGTTGCCGAGCCTTCTTCGAGATAGAAGAAGTTCTTTGACGTCAGCACTCCGACCATTGCCGAGCGATACGCCGCGCGCGGCTTCTCACCGGCTTTTACTTCGGCTTCGATGACTTTGAGGTATCGCTCGACCTCAGCTTCTGTGACGGGCCGGCGCCAGGCGCGCGTTGCGAGTCGATGCAGGCACTCGCGGCACTCATTCAGATCGAGTTCCTTCGCGGTCACGCTCCGGGGTAAGAGGCCCTCGCGCTTCTTGAGATCCGCATCGCTCGTCAGCGGGCCTTCCCACTCAACCCAATCGACGAGCAGCATCGGATAGATCGCCTGCCAGTCATCATCGAAGAGCTTGTAGCCCGTCGGATTGATGAAGCGGACTTCGCGAGACGTCGTGAAGACGCTGCCGCCGCCGTTGAGCACGTTCAATGTGTGATTGCCGGTCTCATTGAATCCGGGCACTTCGTTGACGACGTCATAACTGCCGGGAGACAGCGGCATCTCGACTTCAACAATCGTCGGTTTGTCTTCCGGAGCGAGGATGTCCTGATCGAAAACCGAGCGTTTCGTTTGATGATGCCACAACGACAAATGCGGAGCGCGGCCTTTCGGCGGCTGAAGTCCGCTGAGCTGAATGCGAACGCGATAGTTCCCCGGATGTTGCACGTTGATCAGATGCCGTCGCGCTCCTTGAAACAATTGCAGCCGGACCGGTCCTTTGAGTCCGCGCTCGGCAAGCCATTTCTCTTTGCCGTCATTGGAATCGCGGCGCTGTTTCGCAGCCAATGTCGGCGTCACCGGAAACGCTCGATCGAGCACTGCTTCCGCTGCTTTGAAGTACCGATCGACATGCGAAGGCGAGAGCGAAAGCAGCGATCCGATCCGCTCGTAACCGTGCCAGCGCGGGTCGTCATTGAACGTACCGGGCAGCTTCACGTCGTAATGCACACCGAGCAGATCAAAGAC
>CAZNMS010000194.1:0-14631 GCA_964573505.1 uncultured Planctomycetaceae bacterium
TATCCAAGCGAGTCACCGAGCCTAGCGAGTAATGGCTCGACGCGTTCGGCATGTCCGGGATACATGAATTCGACCACTAACGGCTCGTTCGGAATCACAAAACATTTGATAAAATCTGTGTCTGAGTGTGAATCATCACTCGCGAGCAATTCAATTGAATCGGCAACTACCGCCAATTTCTGCTGCATGTCGTTGTGGGACAGATTTGCCCCCGACCTTAGAAGTCTTGCGGCAACGTATCGCATGCCTTCCTTCTCATCGCATCGAACGAACCGAAATTCACGGGTCGCGCGACTTACGATTTCTTTTACTGGCAAGTACTGATCGTCGAATTTGGGTCGAAGGTAAAACATGTTTAACATGCAAAAAGGAAATGACTAGTGCTCGGCCGAACTCAGCTGGGGCGGATGCGTGCGTTTCTTGAAGGGTGTTTGGTGTTATGGCACTCGGCTCTGCTGGTCGCTACGCCTCGGTGTTTGGGGGCGATTGTGGATATTTATCAGGCGATTTGCGATGCGGTGTAGGATGGCCGCCCTCGGTCGTCTCTTTTTCGATACGGACGATGGCCGAGGGCGGCCATCCTACGCGCGCGAGTGGGGGGATGATGCGGGGCGGGTGCCGCTTTGGGGAGAAGGCGCGGGCCGGAGAAGCGCGGGCCGTTGGCCACGCGGTTAAACGAGATGGCGATGCCACACTGCGTATAAGGGGGCGTTAGGAGAAGGCGGCGTTGCTGTCGTCCTCGTCGTCTTCTTCAGCTTCTTCATCGGGGTCGGGGAGGCCGAGTTCGTCTTCCATGTTGGCCGAAAGGGCTTGCGCCGCTTCGGCGGAGTGGGCTTCGTGAATTCCCTGCCAGGCGATTCCGATACGCTCGCAGATCTCGGTGCCTTGCAGTTCAACGCTCACCAAGTTGGGCGGCAGTGAGTGGCAGCGCGCTTGCCAGCCGAGGGCGATGCGCTCAGCCAAGATGCCGTCGGGGGCGATGACTCCCCACTTCGCGAAGTACGACGTTAGCACGGTCTCTTGCGGCAAGCAGGCGGGATGCAGCATCCAATCGTCACCGACCGGCTGCTCGAACTGCACGATGTAGTAGCTCAGGTTTTCTTGCAGCGTCTCGGCAGCACGCGCCTCGGCGAAGTAACTGTCAGGAGCAAGACCGCATTCGAGTCCGCGCTGCTCAAGCTGCAATCGCGTCTCGTCGTCTGTCGGCAGCTTGCGCACGGATTCGTAGAGCCTCACAAACAGGCGCGAAACACCGACGACCGTCAGGTAGTCGACCGTCGCGAGCGGGATCGCGAGCACGGCATGTATTTGTCGTTTCATCTCCGTGAAGTCGCCCATCAAGGCCGAGATGCAGGCACGCAGCGCATGCAGGCTGAAGGGCGTATCGGGATTGCGAAGTCCTTCTTCGTCGAGCGCCGCTAAGGCATCCTGCGGACGACCGGTTTCGAGATAGGCCACTGCGAGGTAGTAAAAAATCCACGGCTCGCCCGGCGCGAGCTGCTCGTACTTCTGCAAGTAGCTCGCAACGAGCTGAAACTGCTGAGCGTTGAGCGCCGTCATTCCCGCTGACCAATAAACCTGCGGGTCGTCCGTGCCTTCTCGAATGCAGAGATCGAGCACATTCAGCGCGTCCTGATTGCGATCGCTCTGCGCATAGATCTCAGCCAGCCGACGCGCGGCGAGAGTGTTCTTGCGGTCGAGACGTGCGGCGCGCGCGAAGCAACGCTCGGCGTCTCCGATCTGACCGACCGTGAGATAGAACTGGCCCGCTCGCGTGAAGTTGTTGGGACGTTCGGGATCAAGATCGAGCGAGCGGCGAAACAACTCATGCAGCCGCTGCGAGGGAATCACGCTCTCGGGATCAATCGGCGGCTTCTCGGCAGCGGCCGATTCGCGAGCGGTCATGCCGAGCGACGCGACGACGTTCACCAACGTCGCATCGTTCGGGAAGACATCGAGAAACGGCATTGCCCAGCGCAGTGCGTCCACTCCGAGCCCGCACATCGGAGCGATGATGTGCAACGTATGAATCAAACGCCCGGCCTCAGCCGCGTTGTTTAGGTCGCTCGGCTTGACCGCCATCATCTCCAAACTGACGTCCCATGCGGCCGTCGATTTGCGAGTTTGTCCCATCACTCGATCAAACCAATTGCCCAATCGCTCGAGCAGTTCCGACGAGACATTCTCTTGCGCGAGGTCGTCGGCAGTGGCGGCAACGGACTCATCAATGGAGTCGGCGGGGACACCTTGCAGCGGATTGGCTTCGGCTGAAATCAAAGAAGCGTGGCGCGCTTGTCGTTCGACTTCATCGACATCGAAGCCGCTTGAGCGAGCGCGTCGTGCGAATGGTCCTGACTTCAAATCAGTGACGGTCGGAATCGGAGCCACTGCGACCGAACCCGACAACATGCCGCGCAAACGTCGGAGCGTCAGCCAATCACGAGACGTCTTCGCGCGGTCGAGCAACTGGCTCGAAAGGCGATCAACGCGCGCGCGATCTCCGGCCATGAGGTAGCAAGCAATGAGTCGCAAGCGGACTTCGAACCAATTCGCCGTGCAATGCCGTGCTTGCAACAGTTGATCGAACTTCGTGAGCACTTCGGCGGCAGCGGTGAATTGACCGTCGCAACACAGACGCAATGCCTGCATCTCGGCGTTCTCGACTTCGAATAGCGGCGCTTCGCCTGAGGGGATCTCGGCACCAACGTCCGGCGAGATGTCATGCGCGGACATGAGTTCGGGGTACTCGTCAAAGCGACCCATCAGCCGCATCACGACTTCCATTTCGCGCGACATGTCGAGCTTCGCATCGAAGGGCGAGTGGTACTTCGAGTGCAAAGCGAGAGCCCGCTGTCCGGCTTCGAAGGCGGCGTCGAGTTGACCTAAGAGCAACTGCAACTCGATCTGATCTTTCGCGCCGACCCAGCGGCGATCATTGCCGGAGTCAGGATCTTTCGGAGCTTGCGTCTGCTCGACCGCGCGGGCGTGATGCAGCGCCATCTCAAGATCGTCCGACGCGCGATAGACGTCGGTCGCATACTCACGAAAGCAATTGATGCACTCCAACTTGCCGGTGCGACGACAGACCTGAATGCCGTCGTTAATGCAGTCATGCACTCCGTCAGAGTTGTAGCCCTCTCGCGTTGCGACGTGCTTTGCGAGGTTGTCATACGAGCAAGCTGACATCCATTGGACGGTGTAGTGGTAACGGTCTTCCGGCAGATCCGGCTGAATGAGACGCGCTCGCTCTTCGCTTTCGAGCACTGCGATGGCCTCGACCGCGACCTCGCATCCGAACTGCGGATCGAGCAGCGACTGCGCCGAGTTCATCAACTGATGGCAAGCATGCAGATAAGGAACGACGAGCCCTTCAGACTTTGCGAACTGGCGGATCTCGCGCGAGAGCCGTTGCGCCGAGCGATACCAACACTTATCGCGGAACTCAGCTTGCCGAGCGAAAAGGTCCCGCAGGCGATCTTCCGGTGATCCATCAAGCGATTCAGACATGTGCTTCCTGACGCGAGTACGACGGGGAGTTTGGGCTCTCCGCCATTCGAGTTGCTGACTTTGAGCGGCAAGGCGCTAGTACCACGACCGAGATGTAACCCTCCATACGAGCTGAGTCGCAGGGCACGATCCCCGTAGCCGAAATCGTCAGATTTCGGGGACTCCGTACCAGCGTCCGAAATCTGACGATTTCGGCTACAGGTCGGCTGCCACTTTTGATTGGCAGGTCAATTCTCGGTCGAGGTACTAGCCGCCGGTTCCGAAAGAATCGAGAACCCGCGGCGAGCGCCTTGCGGCTCACTCATCACAAGATGCAACACGACTGGCGGAGAGCCGGAGTTTGTTTTCCGTGTTTTGGGGGCGGATCGTAGAGCGTGCTTCTCGCGAGGGCACCGTTGAGCGACAGCCGATTGCGACAAGATGGAGCGCGACGTATGCGGGCTCTACTTTGATCCCCGCAATCGACGGTGCCGACTGATGAGGACTCTCATTGGTCGCTGCTTCAGACATCTCTTCGAAAGACAGATTCATGCGAGACATTCGCGTCGGAACGGCTCAGTTCGAACATCACGACAACGACAAGGCGTTTAATCTCGGACGCATCCGCGAACTCACGCGACGAGCGGTCGAGCAAGGTGCGGAGATCGTCAGCTTTCACGAATGCTGTATTTCTTCTTATACGTGGGTGCAGACGCTGAGTTACGAGCAACTGCTGGACGTCACTGAGTTCGTCCCGGACGGCGAATCGACGCGCAAGCTGATCGAGATCGCTCGTGAGTTTCGCACGGTCGTGATGGCGGGACTCTTCGAGAAGGACTCGGCCGGCAAGATCTACAACTGCTATGTGACGGTCGGTCCCGACGGGTTCATCACGAAGTATCGAAAACTACATACCTTCGTCAGTCCCTATCTGACACCCGGCGACAGCTACAACGTCATTGACTTGCTCGGCTGCAAGATCGGCTTCTTGATCTGCTACGACAACAACCTGCCGGAGAATGTCCGCATCACAACGATGATGGGTGCGGAGATCATCTTCATGCCTCATGTGACGTGCGGATTGCCTTCGCCGATGCCCGGTCGCGGCAAGATCGACAAAGCATTGTGGGACAACCGGCATCGAGACCCCGTGCGACTGCGGCAAGAGTTCGACGGGCCGAAAGGTCGCGGTTGGCTGATGCGCTGGCTGCCGACGCGCGCTTGGGAGAACGGAGTCTATGCGGTCTTCAGCAATCCGATCGGAGTCGACGACGACACCATCAAACCCGGACTGGCGATGATTCTCGATCCGTTTGGTGAAGTGATGACCGAGAGCCGCTCTCTTGAAGATGACGTCGTCGTCGGACTGCTTACGCCGGAGAAGCTCGAACAATCATCCGGCTGGCGCTATCGCAAGGCGCGGCGTCCGTCGCTCTACGGCAAGCTCGTCGAGCCTCAAGAGTCCGTCACTCTTCCCGGCTGGCAACTGAAGTACGACCCGCCGAGCGAGAAGAAGTGACGCTCGCCCCAGACTGCACCGGCACGCTCTCCGCTGACTCCGAGTCTCATGGCACGAGGATAAGCGTGAGCGCTTGGCGCGGAATGATCTCGCAAAGGAAGCGGTTTCTTTTTGTGATACTCCGCGCGGTCAGGAGTGAGTTGTACTACTAGCGAGGTTGCACCTCAGACAAATGGTCGCCTTTCGCTCCGCGAAAGAGCGTCTTATGCGGCGTCACAATGAAGAGACACCGCAGTTGCCGAGACGCGTTCAAAGACGCACTTTCGCGGAGCGAAAGGCGACTATCGATTGCGGCTTCGCAGCGTCGTTTTATCGCACGCCATGTCGCTGAAAGCGTGAGATTTTCCGCATTTCATCAGTCCAAAATCTGACGATTTCGGCGACGCGATCGCGGAAGTAAGCTGTCGAATTAATACTCTTCGACAACTTCGCTGTCGTTGCGGGCGGTGAGGCGGCCGAGGATGTCAGTGGCGATATAGACGCTAATACCGCGAACGCTTCCGTCGCCGAGATTGAAATTGCAGATCTCGTTGTGATAGCTGCCGAAATTGTCGCGGTAGACGTCGGTCTCAGAACGAGCGATGGGATAACCGGGACCGCCGCAACGCGAAAAACTGGCGGGATGATCTCCGTTGTAGATTGCTCCGTCTTCCTGAGCGATACCCCATTGAGGACGGCGGACGTGTTTCTCGCCGACTAAAATGGTGTTACTCGCACCGTCGACGAGATCTCGAAACGCGGTGCGACTCTTCCATGTTAGCAGTCTTGCTCCCGGCGGAGCATAATTACCCTCAGGAACCGTCGGCGGATTTGTCGTCGCCTGCCCCATAATTAGGGCGCCGTTTGATGTGATCCAGTTCCATTGCCCGGCCGGTCCGTAGCCCGCTGAGCAGGCATAATCAGCAACAACACCGGGAACATGCCCGCTCGTTTCATAAGGCGAGAGAATGTCGTCATTCGCGATACTCACAAACGGCCCACTTCGTCGCGTTGGACACATATACGGCGGAATGTGAGTCCGGCGTGCTGTGTCGTTTTGATAGTAGTATTTGAGCTCCGGATCCCAGTTGTCGAAGAGGTTGACGTTCTCAAGGCTCGGCAAAATCAAGAAGGCCCAACTGGTGAAGTGGTCGTAATTCCGCGACGGCGGCAGCATGTTGTATTGGCTGTGAAAATTCTGAATCGCCATACCGATCTGCTTGAGATTATTGCGGCACTGGGTCTTCCGAGCCTCCTCGCGTGTTTGATTCACGGCGGGCATGATCAGCGCGACAAGCACGCCGATGATCGTGATTGATACCAGCAACTCGATGATGGTAAATCCTGCGAACTGCTTGCGCCGTGCCGCAGCCGAGCTGGCGAATTGTTGATGCGTATTGTCAATCATCTCATTCCCCCGCTTTCTTTGACTCGTTTTTCACAGCCACCGGTGCATGCTCGACTTCGACCAAGATATTGTTTCGTCGCGGCTTGATAACGAATTTCAATCCCGAGGTTTTGAAGTCTCGATACTTCGAATGCAAACGCTCAGGCGGAAGCTCGTCGGGACGTTCGATACCCGTACCAATCTCAAAATCCGAGATCACTGCGACGCGATGGTCACCTTCAATCGCTCCGTCGTTCGGTGCGAAGGTACCGAGCTGAAACGTTCCATCCTTCGCGATCTGACCGGTTGCTGTGATCGGTTTCTTCTGATTGATTGCTTCGAACTCGACCGTCCCGCGTGTGAGCGGTTTGCCGTCGGGATAGACGATCATCCCGTGAACTTCATACGTCGGCGGTCTCTGATTGCAGCCCGTCAGAACGACAAGCAGCAGTAGTCCCAGCGGAAACGCGAAACGCAAACGCATGAGTAGCCTCAACTCGAAGTAATGCAGCAACGTCGTTGATCGGGCGGAGCAAGTTTGAAGAATTGATCTCAGTCGCGGAGCGACTGAGCTACGTAGGCGAGTCGCTCCGCGACTCGCTGCACTCGAGATTCAAGACTCGCAACCGAGCGAGTCACGATCGAGCGGAAGGCGGTATATCTCCTTGCTTGACCTGATCCAAACATTGATGTGCATTTGCCGTCTCGCGCCGCTTAGATTGCCCGCGATGCTGCGTTTCTCGACATCATCCGATGACCTTCACCTGAGGAACACATCCGTTTTGGGTACGACGGACTTGCAGTCCGTCGCTTCTGACGACGTGCGACGGACTAAAAGTCCGTCGTACCAGTGTTCCTCACCCATTGTGCCGGCCCGCCCGGTGAGAACCCCCTCTGACGATGCCTACTCCGTTTGATGACTGGTTTGTGCAACTCGGGCTCGGAGTCTTTCTCGGACCGATGCCGATGTCCGACGTGCGCCAATTGGCGGAGTCGGGCGCTCTGCTCAAGACCGACCGAGTCCGTCATGCCAGTGCCGACGATTGGACGAACGCGGAAGAAGTTCCCGGACTCTTCGGGCCTGCGCCTGACGAGTGGCTCTCGCTGCCGGATGAGTCCTCGATCCCCGCATTCGAAGTCGTCGACGAACTGCCGAGTACCAGTGCAGACGGAACCGCGACTTCAAGGCGCGACGACGAAGAACGGACCGACAGCGAATACTCGGACGACGATGAGGTCTTCTTCGCGGACGACGATGAGGTCTTCTTCGCGGAAGACGACGAGGGACTCACGCTCAAGATCGACGACGACGAGAGTCTGACGCTCGCTCCAGTGAGCGAGCCGGAAGTGCTGCCGGCGAAGTCGCGCAAGGTTCAGAAGGCGCCGTCGATCCGCGCGGCGGACGTTCTTGCAGATGCACCGCCTGCTCCTGAGATCAAGTTAGCGCCGCGACCATTGGCACTCGCGCGGCCCTCAGCGCGAGAAGTCCCCCCGGCGCCGAAGCCGGAGACGCATGACTTCGAGTACTCCTTTCCGAAGCCGCCGAGTCCGAAGCCGTTGCCGTCGACTCCAGTTGCTGAAGCTCTCGATGGGCCGACTGCATCTGCACCGCCGGCGCCAGAAGCTGCCGCCATTGCGCCTGTAACACAGATGACACCCGCCGTGCCGCCGTATTCGCCACCGCGCGAGGAACGGCCCTTCAACGCCGCGCCGACAGTGCGTCCGTTACCGGCGTTTGGAGCAGCGAGTCGTCCTGCTGCGAAGTCCGCCAGTCGGTCGTTGCCGAACTGGTTGAAGGCGACGTTACTCGCCGCAGCTTTCGTCGGCTTGAGTTCGATTGTTTGGCTCGTTTGGCCGAGTGCCGAGCCCGACATCTACTCGCAATACCGCGTCATCTATGAAGACCTCAAACGCTTCCGCAGCGGTAAAGCCGAAGGCCAATGGGCCGACTTCGTGAAGCGCGCTCGTCAGACAACTGGAACTACTATTCCATGGCTCGAAAGCACGACGAAACCGGGCGAGCGCAACAAAGACTTGCTGCTGTATGTTGGCCGCGATCTGCAAGCCGCATTGGATGTCGCACCCGAGTCCGAGTTCGACCATGAAGCACGGCTCGACGGCTTCATGAGCCAGTTGCGCGAGTCCTATGAAACGCCGTAACGCTCGCCGTTACGACGGACGCAGCAACTCGGTGACGCTGCTGCGAATCGTCTCGCACAGCGCATCCAATTTGAGGTCGTCCTCAGCATCACCGAACGGGTCTTCAATCTCTTCGGCGATCGTTTCGACGCCCATCATGAAGTAACTCAGCAGGGCAACGGCCGGCACGGTCCACCAGCCAAAACTCTCAAGCAGTCCGAGCGGCAATGTCAGCAGATAGATGCCGATCATCTGCCGAATGAACCAGCGATAAGACGCAGAGATCGGCGACTTCTGAATGCGCTCGCAAGCGCCGCAGATGCTCATGAGCGATGCCGCTTGCTGATCCAGCATCATCAACTCGAAGCCGTCGACTTGATCCGCTCGGCGCCATGCAGCGAGACGCTGATAAACGCGTTTCGCTAACTCAACGGGAACGTGCGGCGGAGTTTCCGTCGCACTCTCAAACAGCGGCACCTCGTTCAACGTGATGCCGCCGCGCAAATGACCTTTGAGCGCAAACGCAAAGCCGATCAGCAAACGCCCGAAGTCGTGCTTGTCCGCGTCAGCCACTCGGACAATCGCCTGCACCTTGATCGCCAGATTGCGCGAGTCATTGACGAGTTGCCCCCACAACTTGCGCCCTTCCCACCAGCGGTCGTAAGACGTGTTGGTGCGAAAGACCAACAGCATGCCGAGCACAACGCCCAATAGTCCGTGCAAGCTCGCGCCGAGCGTATGTGCTTCCGGAAAGTAGACCCGATCTGCCGCGACGAACGCCGCCGCATAAGCCGTGAGCAGCGCGACTCCCATCCACATGCGCGCAAAGATGGGAGTGGCATGAAAGTGAGCAAGGACTTTGACCCAGGGGCGAATCACCGCATCGTTCTCCGAGTGCATGCAGGTGTGATTTTTATTTCACAGGACGATTGAGGGGCGGGGATTGAGATGAGCTGATCGCGACGGGGGTTTCGCGGGCTCGATATTGACGATGACTCGATGAGTTGAAGAGCCGTTGCTCCCGCTGAGGATCGGGATGGAATCCCATCGACTTTGTTACGGCAGAGCACTGCGGGCTCGATCTTGACGATCACTCGGTGAATTGAAGAGGCGTTGCTCCCGCTGACGATCGGGATGGAATCCCAATCGACTACGGGATAAGGCAATTCGCTTCGCCGAGTTCCTTAACGGCGTTGCCCAACAGGCTTGTCCCGATGTTTCTCTGCCTCATGGCTACCGAGCGAGATTGCCTTACCCCGGCATCTGCCAATCTCGAAGGCGATCGGCGGCTATCCCAGCAAGGCAGAGGGACATCACGAGCAAATACAGACCGACATAAAGTGCGACGACTCCGATCTCGACGGCGAGCGACGGAAGGCCGCTCCGCAGTCGAGAAGGTACTTCCCCGTCGGCGCGATCGAGGCTGTCGCAGAGTGGGGCCAATACCAATTCAATGGTCGCGATCGCCCAAAGCGGAGAGTGGAGCCCAATGGCAAATGCACCGCCAACTGCTCCGAAGTCCGAACCTAAGTTCTGCAACATGACGACCTGGTAGACGACGGCGAGGAAAACCGAGACGGCTAACTGGCTGCGGCCGAACGCTCCGTAAAACAGGCGTGCTTGCTGACGTTCATCCGCAGTCAATTGCCGCGCGAACGCAAAGCGTATGGCTTGCTTGAATGCGGACGATCCCGCCGACACCAGCGAAACGCCCAATGTTGGTAGCTGTGACCAAAGAATCTCACCGTTCCAATAAATGCTGAGATTCTCGTGAGATCCGTGAATCAGAATCCCCAATATCGGCAAGCCAATCAGCAACGCCAAACCAACCCGAGCCCACATGATTCTTCCGTCTGTAATCCGTACTACATCAACCAGTTGAGCGGTCAGTGACTCACCAATTCAACGACTCGCCACTCACCCGTCGCAGAATCGGGAACTGCGTAAGAAATTCTTACATGCTTCCCCTAAGTCCCCTGCGGGACAACGCTCCGAACGGCCGCGTTCCGTTGATTAGCGTCTGAGACGTCAGAGCCATAGTTTTGGCACGGCAGTCGCGACATCGCTTTTTCAACATTCAGAGTCGAAAGGTCGGCCCATGGCGACACTCGATGACGAGCCGGACGTTGGTGAAGAAACCGAATTCGATGCTGAGCTAAGACGACGGATCGCAGAGATCGAAAACGGCATAGCGATCGGCATTCCCGCCAGTGAAGTCTTCTCGCGCATGGAGAAGACATACTCATGATGCCGGCGATCACTCACGAGCCAACCGCAACTTCAACCCCGGCAGCAGGGGCGTTTCGTAAGGTGCGTCAGCAGAATGCTCGCTGATTTCCCAATCGTCCTTGCCGCGTCGATAAACGATGAGCTTTGCGCGTCGTGCATCTGCGCGGATGTCAAAGACCCAATACTCTTGGATCGACGGCACATCCCAAAACAGCTTCACGTTTCGAAAGAGATCCTTGTCGACATCATCGCCGCGTAAGACTTCACCGACGACGAACGGCGAGACGTCTCGCCAGTCGTCGTCCGGGACTGACTTGAAGAGCGCCAGATCCGGTTCGGGAGCGGTCGTTCTGACTTCCGATGGCACGAAAACTCGGCCTCGATCGGTGACATAGGCCAACACGTCGGGCCGTCGTGTGTGATAGTCGTGCAACTGAAACAGCACGGATTTCTCAAACGCATCATGCGATGGATTGGGAACAGGTGACACGAAGAGCCTCCCGTAAATGACTTCGTACTCAAAACCGGTTTCGTAGTCCGCGAAGTCCAATTCCTCATCAGTCACGAGTCGCCCGTGATCGGTTGGACCAAAGCAGAGACTGGTCGCAAGCATGTCATCTCCTTTCTGTGTGCTTAGCGAGGCGGAGTTCCGGCTGTAAGCGAAATTCCAAATCCTCCAATAGTCGGTCCGATCCGTCCCATGAATGGGGCATATAGCCGGATAGTTCGCCGAAAGCTGAGACGTGATCGATGTCAAACAACACCGACAACTTCACGAACAACGTCAGGCCGCGTGCGCATGATTTGAAGCAGCCTCAATGATGACTGAGACGGCGAGCGTGTCCCGTGTTCCCAACTTTGAATCGTTCTCGGCGACACATTCAAAATGCGAGCCATCACTCCCTGAGAAACATCGAGGCGTTCTCGCAACGCGACAATCTCTCTGGCTGAAACGCTCGGTGGCGCTTCCGGCAGCGTCGTTGTCTTGAGCGTCTGTCGTCCTCGAGTGAAGTCGATGCCGTCGCTCAATCCTGTTGATAAACGCTCGAAGATTCCGGGGCGCTGTTGCGTGTTCTTCATCGTGTTTTCCTTCGACCTTGCGAGGTGGCCGCAATGGCCTCTTGCTTGAACTGACTGGCCAATTGGGCAAGCAAGCCCTTCTCGTCAGCAGTCAGATCGTCTTTCTCGTCTTTGTTGTAGGCATCAATGAGCAAGAACCATTTTGCTTCAGGAACGTAGAGGTAGATGACGCGAATGCCACCGCGTTTCCCCTTTGCTCGCCGAGAGTCCGCGACTCGAATTTTTCGTAGCCCGCCGCATCCCGGTATGACGTCGCCCGCATCGGGAGTGGCCATCAATAATAGTACTTGCAAATCTGCGAGTGCTTCGTCGGATAGAAACTCGCTGACCCATTCCGTGAATCCGAAGGCTTCAATGAATGTGGCTCGCATTCTCAGTCTGCTCCACGAAGGGCACGACAGTTTCGGGGCTTCTCGCTTACTTCGTTTCGAACTCTGCCGTCCCAATGAAATGCCAAATGGCATCGAACTGCTGTCGAGCGTCCCCTTCGAGGATTGTGGTGCCCTTCGTCCTCTTTCCGTCGGCGGCGAGATCACGATCTCTCATGCTTCATCGAGCCAATTTGCGATGCGCAGTCCCGGTATCTGTTCGAAGTCCTTGCCGTTGCGAGTCAGCAGCAGTCCGTCGTGAGCTAGCACGATCGAGGCAATGCGTAGATCGTGAGTTCCAATTCGAACGCCCCGAGACCTCAGTTCGAAGAAGCATTCGGAGGCCTTTAAGTCCCAACTCAGTACAGACCAACTCGCGAAAAAGTCGACTCGCTTCAGAAGCCGGTCATAGCCGCGAATGAGTTGGTCGGGACTCTTCGCTCGATGGATGTATTGCAGCCAGCCGTTGAGGTTTTCTTCGACCGAGACCGCAGTCGTCACGACTTCATCGGATGCTGACTCCAATCGATTGAGCAATTGGAGTCCCAGCGGACTCGGATCGCCCAAGACAGAGATGTGATCGGTGTCGAGGACCAACATAGTTATTGCGGCTCCGTTGCTTGAGCACGCCATTCCCGGCCTAGCTGTTCGGCTTCGAGCGTGATCTCATCGCGAGGGAACGTGCCAACGGTCCGGCGCCAATCACGTTCGCGCGGCGTTGTTGCCAGCACTCGTGATTGCAACGCCCCGAACTCGGCTTCGAGGTTCGTCAGTCGCTGACGCATCGCGTCTATTTCGCCTTGGACTGAAGTCGCCATGTGAAAAGCATCCTTTGAATGAGGTTTGCTTCGTGTCGCGCGGCAATTGCACGGTCAGCTTTCTGAAGCACGGTGTAACTTAAACTCAACCGTCCCATCGGTCCCATACGTCCTATCAAACATCGCTCAATCTCCTTCGAACTTCGCAGTCTCAATGAAGTGCCAAATGGCATCGAACTGCTGACGGGCGTCGCCTTCGAGGATGGCGGTGACCTTCGTCTTCTTTCCGTCGGCGGCGAGTTTGGGCATCTTGGTGTTGATGTCGAAACGCGGCGGGTCGAGCGTGAAGCGTTGGTAGTAGTCGTAACGCACTCGCTCTTTGACGAGTGCGAAGTTGATGCCCGGAGCGATCTTTGTTTTGTCGTCTCCCTGAGCCGGTTGATTGCCGACCGCGTGACACTGCCGACAGTCGAGTGAGTTGCGCTGCGTTAATGAGTTGCCGAGTTCCGCTCGTTGGGGATTGGGGCTCGGGTTGAGATCCGTTGCGGGGTTGATGCCATGCTCGGCAGCCAGTCCGGCGGCGAGCGTTTTCGCATAGGCCGGGAAGCTCGGCATGCGGCCTTTCAGCCACGGTCGCAACTGAGACGTAGGATGGGCACTCTTGCCCGTCTTCCCTTCGGCAATGAACTGCGTCATCCAATCTGCATGCAGCTTCTCTCCGGCCCATGTCAGGTTCGGGAACGCATCCGGGATCAGTCCTGAATCACTCTCGTCGGCAATGATGGTTCGGCGAGGACTCATGACTCCGTCGCGGTCATGACACGACGCGCAGCGCAACTCTTTGGTTAGCAGCCGCGCGAGTTCGGTCGAAGGAGGTGCCAGTTCGATCTGCGGCTTCATTCGTACGTAGCTCAGCAGCGCGGAACGGTCTGTCAGCCCAAAATCGTAATGCGGGACACCGGGTTGCTGATGGGGTCGCTCGGCCAAGCAACCCTGAGCGGACGCCAAATCCGTCAACGGCACCATGTCCTGGCGCGGAATTACCGGTTGTTTGCCGATCGCGTGACATTGAGCACACCGTTGCAGAAACAACTTCTCGCCCAGTGGCTTCGCATCCCCATCCCCGTTGGTGATGCCTCGGACACTGCGTTTTGTTTGGGACAACAAATAGGCCGCAAGATCGGCTGCGGTCTTCTCATCCAAGTGGAAGTCGGGCATTCGACTGGCCGCGTAAAACTCGTGGGGCTGCAACAAGAAGTCTTTCAATCCTGCCGATGAGAACTTGTCCTGAAGATGAGCCAACGAGTAACGCTGATGCGGATCGTTCTCAGTCAGTGAGTGACTTCCGAATCTTGGTGCGGCTCGTAAAGCATCCGTAATGGCCGCCGCAGGGATTTTTTTGAGGTCCACTGCCGCGTCGCGTGTCTCCTTCAAATGGTGGCACGCGATGCAACCGAGGTCTTCATAGGCTTGAGCCCCCGCCGCAACATCACCCACTTCCTTCAGCGGCTTGATTCGCTCGACCTTGTCGGACATCCACGTGTAAATCGCCATGGCCTCTAACGACGTGATATTCATGCGCGGCATGCGAGCTTGAGCGTGCTCACCGCGCGGGTTTTGAATCCAGTCTTCAAGCCAAATAAATCCCAGCCGCGAAATGCTCGCCAAATTGGGGGCCGGACCTCC
>CAZNMS010000195.1:0-14628 GCA_964573505.1 uncultured Planctomycetaceae bacterium
CGATGTCTTCTCTGCTCTGCAAACGGTGAAAAGCGTGTTGGAACGAGAAGATTTTTGCGGCCCTTGTACGACGGACTTGTAGTCCGTCGATCTGCCGCTGCGACGGACTACAAGTCCGTCGTACATTTCGGTTGCGACACTGCCGCGCTGCGACCTTCGTTCCTCTGTGGTTCATGAAATCGGCTTTGACCGCAGAGGAGCGAAGGTCGCAGAGGTTTTGGATCGGATCTGTCGTCGCACGATCCGAGCACGGCGCGCTGAGCTTTCGAGATAAGAGGTGAAATAGCCGCCCTTGAGCACGGGCTAGAAGTCCATGCTACGACTACTCGGCCATTCGACAGCGAACAGCGCGGCTGCCGTTTTTCTTACAGCAGCATCAAGACGCTCTTTCGCAGAGCGAAAGGCGACTCTCCGCGTCGTCGCGGGCCGCACGATCGCCTCGCTCGGCATCGTTGTTCTGCGCTGACCGGGCGCGGTCAGCATGATCGGCACATGACGGAGATCACGCTCAACGTCGACATTGAGCACGCGCGGGAACTCAGGCTCAACCCGCTGCACATCGAGATCTTGAGCCCTTTCTGACGAATTGAAATTTCGTCGCTGCGTCTCGGCTGCCGATCACATTGGGGCCACTAGGAATCAGCAGCACAAGCACGCGAGTTGTTGTCGGGGCACGAGTTCGTGCCAGCGATCGAAGGAGCGGCGACTAACGCACGCTCGCGTTTGTGGCGGATGCCACTCAACAGGATCGAGCACTTCTCGATCACGATTCGCTCGGCACGACGAACACCACAAGGCTCGCACCATGATGCTCTCTCCGCGATTCAAACTCTTTGCTTCAGTCACCGCGATCCTGACTGCCGGGATTATCGGCTGTCAGATTCAACGCGGTGCTCAGCAGCCGCATCAAATTGCTCCCGAAGCTCCGCGTCATTTGGAGCCGCTGCCTGAGGTCCCTCAGCCGCTCTTGCCGCCGCCCTCAGCGCTCGTTCCTCCGGCTGAAGACGAACTGCCCGTGCCCTCTGCCGGTCTCTCGCCGATTCAACGCATGTGCTTCACGAGTTGCTCGTCGTGTCCTTCTCCGTGCGAGGTCTCGTGCTGCGATCCCTGCTGCAGGCCGAGCTTCGGTTCTCGAATCAGAGGATCGTTCGCCGGAGCAAGCTCGAAGATGAATGCTCTGCATTGCCGCACGAAGCAGATCATGTCTTCGCTCAATCCGTTCGGTGGCGGTTGCTCATCCTGCACGATGTGTGATCCCTGCTGCTCACCTTGCATGAGTTCTTGCGACTCGTGCTGCTCGGACGGCTTCGTTGTCAGTGACGTTGCAATGCCGTGCTCGACCGGTTGCGGCACATGGGCACCGACCGGCTGCGGAATGCAAGCCGGAGTTTGGGCGCCGACTTCTCAGCCCATGATGCCGCAGGGTTACTACCCGCAGCAGTATCCGCAGATGCCCGCTCAAGCACCGTGCAACTGCCAGCAACAACAAGGCGCGATGATGCATCCCGGTTACGCCGCGTTGCCGCAGATGGGCTACGGTCAGATGCCCTATGCGAACTATCCGCAGATGAATCCGCAGGGCTACGCCCAGCAGCCGCAACAACAAGTTCCGCAGTATCAGTATCCCGCTCAGCCTCAGATGCAGATGCAGCAGCCGGTCGCTCCCGCGCCGGCAGCGACGACGCTCGCACCGGGGCATACTCAACCGAACTACTCCCAACCGATGGCCGTTGGCCCTCAGAGTGGGCTCCAGTGAGTCAGGTTTTCTTCGTCGGTGAGAGTTCCTCCGTCAGGATGGCGAGAGGCCTCTAGCTCCAACCTGCCAAGGTGATTGTCTCCAGACCTTGGACGAAAGACGCAAGCACCGCCTCAGCTTCATGCTGTCGGCGGTGTTTCGTTTTTGTGGGTGAGCGACGAGAGCAAGGATCTGTTGCGAGAGTCGCCTTTCGCTCTGCGAAAGGGAGTGTCAGCTTTTGCTCCGCAAAAGCTTCCTTTCGCGGAGCGAAAGGCGACTATCGATTGCGTGTCGAACGAGTTCGGTCGACATGAACGACGTCGGCGTCGCAAGTAACAACAACTACCCCCATTGAGAGATCGACCTTATGACGTCTGCTCCTCGTGTATTGGCCATTCACGCGCATCCCGATGACATCGAGTTCCAATGTGCGGGCACGTTGGCGCTGCTGAAGGAACGAGGTTGCTCAATCACGATCGCGACGATGACTCCCGGTGATTGCGGCAGCGCGGAAGTGGGCTCAGCAGAGATCGCGAAGACGCGCCGCGCGGAAGCGCAGGCGGCGGCGGAACTGCTCGGAGCTGACTATCTCTGTCTTGAGTTCCGCGACCTCAGCATCGTGTTCGACAACGACTCGCGGCGACGAGTGACCGAAGTGCTGCGGCGCGTGCGACCGGAGATCGTCATCACAGCGCCGCCGGTCGATTACATGCCGGATCATGAGCAAACGAGCCTGCTGGTGCGCGACGCCTGCTTCAATGCGCCGATCCCGAACTACGACACTCACGCGCAATCGCCCGCCGGTCCGATCGCGCGCATTCCGCATCTCTACTATGTCGATCCAATTGAAGGCATCGACTGGTTCGGTAAGGCCATCGAACCCGAGTTCGTCGTCGACATCAGCCGCACGTTCGAACTGAAGCAGCGCATGCTGGCATGTCACGCGAGTCAGCGCGGCTGGCTGCTCAAGCAGCACGGCATCGACGAGTACCTGCATAGCTGCGAGCGCTGGAGCAAGCAGCGCGGGCAGTTGATCAACTCGGCCTACGGCGAAGCCTACCGGCAACACAAAGGGCACCCGTACCCGCACTCGAACTTGCTGCTGGAGGTGCTGAAGTAGGCTCGACTCATCAGTGCGACGGAAGCGAAGCGGCAAGGATCGCGATGCCAGTAAACGCCAAGACCCGACCTTTCAGCCGGGTCTCACGCAGAACGCCAAATTGGTTGTCGCCGCATCGACGTTCTGGCTGCGAGATTGCTCGCAGTCTTGCAAGCCCCCGAAGGGGAACGATTTGAGTATCGGACGCTACCCCCACGAAGTCAGATGCTTCATGTAAAACGCAGCCACAATGCAAGTTCTCGATCACCGCAATCTCCACTTAAGCACGGCCTTCGCCAACTCGGGCGATACGTCACCATCAGCGGATGAAATGACTTCCGCCAGGAGATCCGCTTCAGAGTCGAGTGCTGCGGCAATCATCCTGCGTCTCACAACGGCGTGATTCGGGCAACTTGAAGTTGGTGAATGCGATTGGCTGACATCGACTCAACGATCGTCAGAGTCATCCGAGATGTTCCGCAGCTTTGCTGCAGAGTCCCAGATCGCAGTGACAAAGTTGCTACACACGGACTTTAGAAAGGTCTCAAACTGCTCCGCAGATGGCTCCGTTCGCGGTCTTGATCTGCCCGAGTGCCTCTCGAACGGCGGTAACAACGGGGGCGATTTCTTGCTCGGTCTTCAGCGGGATTGATTGAAGGTCGAGCAACGGTTCGGGGACATCCATGTAACTGGCTCCCGGCATCAGGACGGGGATCGTTTTCTTGCGGGAGCCCCATACGAGTCCGACTTCAAATAACTCCCAATTACGCGAAGCCATCCCGCGACTGATTAGCACGACAACGACATCACTACTGGCGATGGCATCTCGAAGTATTTCATTCCAATTAGCGCCCTGTCGGGTCCCGGCACTGGGCAGAATGGCTTCCACACCGGCGAGTTCGAGTTCTCGTTGGAGACGCAAGACGAGCTCTTCATCGTCGCGACTGCACGCGATGAAAACGTTAGCCATTGGGAGTTCCTTGAATGTGCTGCTTGAGTTCGGTGAAGAAGGAATCGAACTGATTGATGTCCACACAACGGTGATCACTGAAGACCGTTGCGCCGCCGCGTTTCTCTTCGATCTCTTTGAGAGTGATTTGATAGAGAACTCCCGCAATCGGTCTGCCACGACCAAATACCGCACCGGCTTCGACCCACAGCCAGTTTCTCTCGACGGACCATGGCGTGAACAGTGCAATCAACTCGTCACATTGATTGACTTCTTTCAGGATGATGGCCTTGAAATCGGCCCCGATCGGGATGTCATCTTCATCAAGAAACGTCGTTGCACCGCAGTCGCGGACGCATCGCGCAATTTGTCGTGCGACCCATGCGTCCGCTTTGGCGTGCGAAATGAAGACGTGCTTTGTCGGCCCGGCCATTTAGCAGTTCCTTATCCCAACAGTTTCGCGATGCGCGCAACGGCTTCTTCAACGTTCGCTCGGCTGTTGAAGGCGCTGAGGCGGAAGTAGCCCTCGCCCGCAGCTCCGAAGCCGCTGCCGGGGGTGCCGACGAGATTGGCTTTGCTCAATAGGTTGTCGAAGAAGTCCCAACTGGTCGCGTTGTTCGGAGTCTTCAGCCACACATACGGCGCGTTGACTCCGCCGTAGGCCGTGATGCCGACCTTTGCGAGGCCCTCGCGCAGGATCCGCGCGTTCTCCAAATAGAACTTGATGATCGCGGCCACTTGAGGCTTACCGGCTTCGCTATAGACCGCTTCGGCTGCTCGCTGAATCGGGTAAGAGACGCCGTTGAACTTCGTGCAATGACGGCGATTCCAAAGTTGATGGAAGCTGATGCGCTCGCCCGTCGGAGTTGTGCCCGTCAGCGTCTTCGGGATCACCGTGAAGGCGCAGCGAGTGCCCGTGAAGCCGGCCGTCTTGCTGAAGCTGCGGAACTCGATCGCAACGTCGCGAGCACCTTCGATCTCGTAGATCGAGTGCGGGATCGAGGCGTCTGTAATAAAAGCTTCATAGGCGGCGTCGTAGAGGATGATCGCGTCATTGGCCTTCGCGAAGTCGACCCACTTCTTGAGCGTCTCCTTCGTCGCGACTGTGCCCGTCGGGTTATTGGGGTAGCACAAATAGATGAGGTCGACGTGCTGAGTCGGCAGCTCGGGAGTGAAGTTGTTCTCGGCTGTTGCAGGCATATAGACGATGCCGCCGTAGCGACCCGAGTCATCGCCGACACCAGTTCGACCGCTCATCACATTGGTGTCGACATAGACCGGGTAGACCGGGTCCGTCACCGCGATGACGTTGTCGGTTCCGAAGATGTCGAGGATGTTGCCGGTATCACACTTCGAGCCGTCGGAAACGAAGATCTCATCTGCTGAGACATCGCAGCCGCGCGCTTTGAAGTCGTTGTCAGCGATCGCGTTTCGCAAAAAGTCATAGCCTTGCTCGGGACCGTAACCGCGAAAGCTCGCATGCTTCGCCATTTCGTCCGTCGCTTTGTGCATCGCTTCGATGATGGCCGGAGGCAGCGGTTCTGTGACGTCACCAATACCTAAGCGAATGACTTTGGCATCGGGGTTCGCCTTGCAGAAGGCGGTCACTCGACGACCAATCTCAGGAAACAAGTAACCGGCTTTCAGCTTCAGATAGTGCTCGTTGACGCGGGCCATTGCAGGGAAACCTTAAGTTGAAAAGGGGACTCAAGAGCGCCGCGACAGTGACAACGGCGGGCGCGAAATTCAGAGGACGTATAGGACGAATACGACCTATTGGACGACTGGCCGAGGGCTTGTGGCGACCTCATTGAGCGGCCATGAAAGGGCGGGAAGTAAAACGGTGAGCCTGCCAAAACTCAAACGGCGAAATTCGTCTCGACGCGATCGCGCGGACTGTTGATCTCTATTACGCGGACATGAGTCCGAGCGGCATTGGGACCAGATGAAAGACCGCTGACTCCGTCCGCTGAAGACGCCGTTTTGAGCGCAAGTAGCGCGTAAACACATCTTGTCTGAAATCTCGGACTTCTCTTAAAAGCCCGCCCCCTTCCGCCGCTGAGTTCTGCGCGGCTGCTTGTCTTGATCTCGTCCCCTCGATTCATCGGCGTTTGCTCGCCTGCTGAATTCCTTTCCGATCGTTCTGATCAACCTCATCCACTCGTCTCACCGTTGCATCGTCTCGCTCGAACACTGCGTTTCGAGATCTCCATTCATTGCTTGTCTCACTCCGTTGCCTGCTTCGAGGAGTCACTTTCATGACGACCAAATTCGCTGCATTCGACCGTCTCGCGCTGCGCGGGGGGGCTCCGGTGCGTTCGAGTCCGTTCCCCGCATGGCCGGTGTTTGACGACGAGATGACCGATGCCGTCACCCGCGTGCTGAAGTCGGGGAAGGTCAACTATTGGACCGGGCAAGAATGCCGCGAGTTTGAGAAAGAGTTCGCTCATTACGTCGGCTCAAAGCATGCGATCGCACTGGCGAACGGCACGCTCGCACTCGAACTCGCATTGATGGCTTACGACATCGGACCGGGCGATGAAGTCATCGTTCCGCCGCGCACATTCCTCGCGACGGCCAGCGCGGTCGTGATGCGCGGAGCAACGCCGATCTTCGCGGATCTCGATCCGCTGAGTGGGAACCTCAATGCAGAGACGATCGCAGCAGCGATGACGCCTCGCACGAAGGCCGTGATCGTCGTGCATCTCGCCGGTTGGCCGTGCGAGATGGAGCCGATTATGGAACTGGCTCGCAAGCACGGGATCAAAGTCATTGAGGACTGCGCTCAAGCTCATGGCGCGAAGTATCGCGGGCAAATGGTCGGCACGATCGGCGACATCGGGGCGTTCTCGTTCTGTCAGGACAAGATCATGACGACCGCCGGAGAAGGCGGGATGCTGACGACGAATGACTCCGCCGTTTGGGATAAATGCTGGAGCTACAAAGATCACGGCAAGAGTTGGGACGCGGTCTACAACCGCCCGCATACCGGCATCTTCAAGTGGCTGCATGAGTCATTCGGCACGAACTGGAGACTCACTGAGATTCAATCCGTCATCGGACGCATTGCGACTCGTCGCTTGCCCGAGTGGGTCGCAGCTCGACAACGCAATGCTGCTCAATTGACCGAGCAACTCGTCGGAACTCCGGGCATCGAACTGCTCGATGTGCCGAGCGACAGCGAGCACGCTTACTACAAGTTCTACGTGCATGTTGCGGCTGAAGCGCTGCAGGGCAGTTGGACTCGAGACGAAATCGTTCGAGCACTTCAGTCCGAAGGGATTCCGTGCGGTAGCGGAGCTTGCTGCGAGATTTATAAGGAAAAGGCTTTTGCTAAAGCCGGGCTAGAGCCGAAGACAGAGCTGAAGAATGCCGCGCATCTTGCGCAGATCGGAATCATGTTCATGGTTCATCCGACGCTCGATGCGGACGCAATCTCCGATACGGCGCTGGCGCTGCAAAAGGTGATGCGAGTTGTTTGCCAAGAAACGAGCTTGCATGCGAAAGCCGCTTAGTCGGGTTTGCTCCGACGCAGATGACTGAAACAAAAAATACACAGACGGCGAATTGTCGCTGTTACGACGAGTATCGCACCGCACAAGGACGTGCTTGCGAAACAAGAAACATCGAAGCGGGCCACTCACCTTTCTGCGCTTCGATCTCCCTTTCGTTTTGAGGAACGCACGGATGCTGCAACCTCTGATTTCCCGCTGCTTCGGGATCGCTTCCGGTCAACGAGTCATGCTGCGAGTTCTTGCGGACTTCGGCATCGCGCATTTGTCGCTAGTTGCGGCAGCACTGTTGCGAATGGGGCTCAACGATCAATTTCATTCGGAAGACCCCGTTGGTCAGCTCGCGGGCAAAGTGAACTCGCTCTACTTGCTGCATGCCGGATGGTTCTCGATTTCAGCGATCGCTTTGTTTGCATGGGCTCAGCTCTACCGACCTCTGCCGAACTCGCGCATCAAGCAGCGACTGAAAGATGTCGCAAAGGCGTGCTTCGTCGGCTTCTTGGCGCATCTGGCGATCGGCACGCTGCTGCAAGGTCGAGCCGATGCCACTCTTGAGATCGCCGTGCCCGCATGGGCGATTCTCGGACTGACTGCGTTCGGCATGCGCTACTCATGGATGACACTGGGGCAGCACTACAAAGTCGTGCCGCGTCATGCTCCGATCGGTAAGAACAAAGTCGATCAAGTGCTCGTAGTGGGCGGCGCGGGCTACATCGGCTCGGTGCTGACCGAGCAACTGCTCAAAGCCGGCTATCACGTTCGCATTCTGGATCTTGAACTCTTCGGGCGCGACTCGATTGAGGGCATGACCAATCACCCGCGTCTTGAGTTTCAGCACGGTGACTTCCGCAATGTGGAAGATGCAGCGCGTGCTCTGCGCGGAGTCGATGCTGTCATTCACTTAGCAGCCATCGTCGGCGATCCGGCATGTGCGCTCGATGGCGATACAACGATCGCCGTCAACTACGCCGCTGCGAAGATGATGGCTCAACTCGCTCGAGCGAACGGCATCTCGCGCTTCGTGTTCGCTTCAACGTGCTCGGTCTACGGCGAGTCCGAAGACATCCGCACGGAAGAGTCGGATCTGAATCCGATCTCGCTCTATGCGACGACAAAGATCGACGCTGAACGCGCCTTGCTCGAAGCAGCCGATGAAGTCTTTCAACCGACGATCTTGCGGTTCGCGACGGCTTATGGATGGTCGCACCGCCCGCGCTTCGATCTCGTCGCGAATCTCTTCAGTGCTCAAGCCGTGACGGACAAGAAGATCCGCATCGTGAATGGCGAATCATGGCGGCCGTTCGTGCATACGCGCGACATTGCCCGAGCATGCGTGATGGCGATGGAAGCACCGCTTGCGAAAGTCGGCTGCGAGATCTTCAACGTCGGTGATCACTCGCAGAACTTCACGCTCAAGCAATTGGGTGACATCGTCGCGGCGGCAATGCCGGGACTGAAGATTGAAGAAGTTGTCGCTCGCGAAGACATGCGCAACTACCGCGTCGACTTCACGAAGATTCAAAGCGTGCTCGGCTTCCGAGCTCAAACGCCACTCACTGAGGGCATTCGCGAGATGGTCGAAGCGGTGCGAGCGGGACTCGTCACTGACTGGCGCGATCCGATCTACAGCAATGTGAAGACGCTGCAGCAGCAAGGACTCGGCGTCTTGAAGTTCGAACTGCCGACGCAAGAACGCGACGAACTCGAAGCAACTCATAAGTTCCTCGAAGCGCGCCGCGCGGCGTAGTTCGCGGTTCATCCATCATCAAACTCAAAGACGGCGGCGCAAGCCGCCGTCTTCGTTTTGGAGTGCGGTGATTCATCACCGCTTTCAATCTCGGCGGAGCCGTCTTTGTTTTTGTCTTTCTTTGTCGCGCCGCTCGACCAATGGCACATGCGGAGCGTCTCAAGAAAAAAGAGCGGCTACGCCGCAGTTCGAAAGCGGGGATGAATCCCCGCACTCCAAAATTGGCAAACCTTGCGGGTTGCAACGCGGTGAGTGGGCGGTGTTGTGCGGAGTCGCCTCAGGGCGCGAGTTCGCGTTTCAAGCTCTGCCGATTATGCCGATCTAAGCGAATGCACGTCGCGCACGGATTGTTCCGAGCGGAATGCGTCCTCGGTTGATTGGCTTCGCACTATGTCGGTTCGATATCTCGCGATCGCAGGCTTATTGGCGACGTTGCTCGGGACCGCTCCCGTTCGCGCGGCGACTCCCGAAGCACGCTCGTTCGAGATCGACGGTTCGAGTTTGTGGTTCGATACCGGACTCGACTTCAAAGCGGCTGAATGCGTCTCGATCACGAGCAACGGTGTAGCAGTTGTGTCATGCCGCGATCGTTGGGGGCAGGGACAAGACGTTCGCTTCGGGCCTGAAGGCGTCTTCGATGTCTTTGAAGGCATTGCTGCTCAGCACTATCCGCTCGCTGCCGGTCAGCACGGACCCGCTCCCTGCTTTTGCGTGATGGGTCGCATCGGCAACTCGGCTCCGTTCTTTGTGGGTCGAGCAACGAGCATTCGTGCTCCCGCATCCGGGCGTCTGTTGCTCGGAGTGAATCGATTCGAGGCCGCAAAGATGTCGGGCTCGTTTCAGGTTGAGGTGCGACGAGTTCATGACGTTGCCCCGCTTTGGATTGAGCAGCACTTCGATGCCGGGATTGAGGCATCGCCTCAACCGCAGGCGTGCCGAGTGGTCGTCTTTTATGTCGATGGCCTGCGTCCTGATGTCGCGCGGGAGATGGTCGCAATGGGTCATCTGCCGACGATCCGCCAGTTGTTTGTTGATGGTGGCGTATGGCTGAAGAACACCTTCACTGCGTTCCCGTCCGACACGATCACCTCAAACGGCACGATGTGGACCGGTTGCTTCTCGGACCGGCACGGCTTGAAGGGACAAGTGCGTTTCAGTCGCGAGCTACTCAAGTCTGAGTCGTATCTCGAACCGCTCGGTCCCGATCGCAGTTCGCGGTTGCTTGCGCCGCAAGGCATCGACCGACTGCTGACTGATGGCGAAGAAGGTGTGCGCGAAGCGGTCGAAGGCAAAGACTCGGCGCGCGTCTGGCGCAAGAAGTATGTGACCGCGACGCCGCCTCTGTATCAATTCTTACGCGACGAAAAGCAGGACTGGGCGACGGGCATCTTGCCGATCATGACCGAAGTGCCGCCGAGTTTGTGGACGCGCAGCATGACTCGGCAGCTTCCCTGGTTCGAATCGCACAACGCATGGCAATACATCGACGAAGCCAACGCGAACTACGGCGTGCGGCATCTCGTGCATCGCGATGCGCCGGTCACGGTTTTGTGGTTCCCTGAAACGGACTCGGTCAGTCACAAGTGCAGCAGAGGCCAATTCGGGACGACTCGTCGCACGATCGCGCGAGTCGATCAGTTGATCGGCACGGTCGTTGACGAACTGCGAGCGACCGGCCGGTTCGAGACGACTTGCTTCATGCTCGTCAGCGATCACGGACATCACGGAGGCCGCACGACCCATCTGCGGCACTACGACATCGCGAATGAGTTCTTCTTCAGTCCGCGCGTCGTCGGTGATTCGCACGGTTCCGAAACGGGGATCGAGCAAGCGTCTGCGACCGTTCGCGGAATGAAGAACGAAGCAGGCGGGCTCGGCGCGTCAGTCCGAATGCATCGCTTTTGGAATCGGCATCCCGAGCAGCATCAGAACTCGTTCGTGTTTATCGACGCAGACTCATCGGGAGTCGCGCGAGTCTTCTTGCCGCGTCGAAGTCTTGCGTCGCGCGATTGGGCGAAGGCGAATCGTCCGGGCGATCTCTTGAGCTATTGCGTCGGGGAAGACGCGCCGGAAGTGGACCTCATCGCGAGCCTCGCGGATGCACGTTCTGACTGCGGCGAGCGGACCGTTGATCTCGTGCTTGCTCGGCTCAATGAATCGACGGTGCTTGTCAGCACTGCGGATCGAGGGCACGCAGTCATCGACCGACGCTGCATCGGCGGGCGGCAGTGGGCTTATCGCTATCGACCGGTGCGCAAGATTTGGAGCAACGGTGACGGCGGCGTTGAGTTCCTCATCGCGGAGAACGCGAAGTCGGACCCGTTGATGCTGTCACAAAAATTTCAGCCCGCCGTGCTGCGCGAGTACTACGACGAAGAAACATGGCTGCGCATGCTCGCGGACTGGGTCTATCCCGATGCGGTTGTCGCGCTCACTCGGCACATGTTGTGGCAAGAGAACCTCTCGGAGCAGGAGCGCGAGTTCGCACCGGATCTCGTCGCGACCGCGCGGCCCGGATGGTACTTCGGCGTTTCGAGCACCCCCGGCACGAATCATGGCTATCCCCTGCGCGATGCGATGAATGCCAGTTGGTTCGTTTCAGGACCGGGCATCAGACGCGGTGCGGTCGTTGAAGCTCCGAGTCGGCTCGTCGATCTGACGCCGACGATTCTCGATGTGATTGGCTCGCGACAGCACGAAGAGTGGTTTGACGGACGTCCGCGCCGCGCGATCTACGCGCAAGCGACCGACGCGATATCATCCGGATTACAGGCAGTGAATTGGGAGACGGTCGATCTCGCTGGCTGGCAAGCGCTGCACTATCAGCCGAACGCCGACTCCGAGTTCAAACCGCGTTCGATCAATCATCCCGAGAACCGCTTCGATCTGAGTAATTCGGTTTACAACGTCGCAGCGATCGCGGACGTCAGTTGGTATCGACTGATTGACGATGTGCTCTCGCCGCTGTCGTTCTACTCCGACAATCGCCCGGGACCGGTCACGACGAAAGTTGATCGCATCGACGAACGCCTGCGGCACAGCGACCGCGCCGCACTGCGAGAAAGCGGGCGAGCGCTCAACGTGCCGGAGTTCGCAGTCTCGGACTACAACGCGACGTCGCTCGGCAACTTGAAGCGAGCTGACGGAGCGGTCGATTGGCTGCAAGCGCGCGGCAAAGCGATCGACCGCCGCATCGCCGAGCCGGTCGGCAAAGAAGCGACGAAGCCGGCGACGATCGCCAATCAGACGGTCGACGCGACTCAAGCCGGCTTTTGGGAGGTCTACCGCTTCGGGCAAAGGCTCGTGATCAAGACGCTCGACGAGACCTTGATCAACGGCACCGAGAATACGATCGACCGCTCGGTCAACGCCTGGCGCCAGACTCCGGCAACGCGCTCAGCAAGTGGGCGTTGAAGTCGACGCAGTGGAATGCAAATTACCGGCGGGCGCGAGTACGACGGACTTGCAGTCCGTCGCTTTTAGGATGGCCGCTCTCGGCCGTCTTTCTTTTGGCACGGTTCATATCGGTCTCGCATTGGGTCGCAGAGCCGCGCCCGTGAGGAAGCGGTCTTCTGGCTATTCCGTAGCGGAGTCCGCTTCCTGACGGGCGCGGCTCTGCAACCTCACTGTGAACCATGCGGCATTCTTGCTCACGGGAAGACGGCCGAGGGCGGCCATCCTACGACGCTTACTCAATTCGCGATGACGCGTTTCGAAGCGTGCTCGCATGCCCGTCTTCTGCTCGTTTAACGCCTAATTTGCCGCCTGATTTCGTGCTTCTGAGCGTTGATTGAGGACTCTCCTCACCGGGCTATACTCCCGCCCCTTTTTCAGGTTTGTCCTACGTCGGAAGCAGTTTCACATGAAGGTTCTCGTTGTCGGTCAGGGCGGTCGTGAGCATGCCTTAGTTTGGAAGTTGAAGCAGTCCCCATCGGTCAGCGAGATCCATTGCGCTCCCGGAAATGCCGGTACCGCTCAGGACGCGATCAACGTTGAGATCTCCGACACCGACATCAACGCACTCGTGAATTACGCGACTGAGGGCAAGTTCGATCTCGTCGTTGTCGGCCCGGAAGCACCGCTCGTCGCGGGTCTCTCTGATAAGCTCACTGCGGCGAAGATTCCGGTCTTCGGTCCCTCGAAAGCGGCAGCGGCGCTCGAAGGCAGCAAAGTCTTCTCGAAGCGTTTGATGCAGGCCGCACGCGTGCCGACGGCGGGCTTTGCGATCTTCGACCATATGGAACTCGCGAAGCAGTGGGTTGATCAAACCGACGAGCGCGGATGGGTCGTGAAGGCCAATGGACTTGCGGCGGGCAAAGGCGTGCTGATCTGCAAGGACCGAGCGGAAACGCATGAAGCGATCGATCGCATGATGCGCTATCGCGAGTTCGGCGATGCCGGAAAGCAGATCGTCATTGAAGAGATGCTCGTCGGTCACGAAGCGAGCATTCTCGCGATCACCGACGGTCGCACGATTATTCCGCTCGAAGTCGCTCAGGATCACAAGCGCGCTTACGACAACGATCAAGGCCCGAATACCGGCGGAATGGGCGCGTATTGCCCGGCGAAGATCGTGACTCCCGACCTGATGGATGAGATCACTCAAAGCATCCTCATCCCGACCGTGCATGCCTTGAATAGCCGCGAGACGCCTTTCCGAGGCGTGCTTTACGCCGGAGTGATGCTGACCGAGCACGGCCCGAAGACGCTCGAGTTCAACGTGCGTTTCGGTGATCCCGAAACGCAGCCCGTCTTGATGCGCTTGAAGAGCGATCTCGGCAAAGTCTTGCTGCACTGTGCTCAAGGACGACTCGATGAACTCGACCCATTGGAGTGGGATCCGCGCGAAGCGGTCTGCGTCGTGATGGCATCCGAGGGCTATCCCGGCAATTACCCGAAGGGCGCTGTGATCTCGGGCATTGACGCTGCTGACCAATTGCCGGACGTCAAAGTGTTTCATGCCGGCACAAAGCTCGTCGGCTCGAAGGTCGTGACGAACGGCGGACGCGTGCTCGGCGTCACCGCACTGGGCGACACGATCGAAGCCGCAAAAGCCCGTGCCTACGAAGCCGTTGATCTCATCAGTTGGGACGGCGGATGGTGCCGACGAGACATCTCCAATAAGGCGGTGTAATTGTTGGCACAGTCCCGGCGTGACTCTGAGTCGCACGATCTCGGAGCAAGAGGCTGCCGCTGACTGGTCAAGAACCGGACGGGAAGCAGGAGCTTCCCGATGGCGCGTTCCCAAGCGGAGCTTGGGAACGAGTACGCCGAGAGCGCGACGCACCGAAGTTGCCTACTTCCGGCTGACGGCTTCGGGAGTGGCAACCAATGCGATCGCAGCGCTTCCGTTCGTGAGGACGACGAGGCCGATGATCGTGCCGTTGTCGCGAGTCACGACGCAGGCTCCGTGATGGTCGGCGGAGAGCGGGACCGACGGGTCGATCTGCCAGTGACCGTCGCGGACTTTGAGACGCGATGCCGAGATCGATAACGGGGCTTCGTTGCGGGATGTAATTATCAGCACATCGGTCGGTTGAGTGGCCGCTTTGATGCGTGATGTCGGCCATGCTTCGGCTTCGGTCG
>CAZNMS010000196.1:0-12569 GCA_964573505.1 uncultured Planctomycetaceae bacterium
AGTCCGTCGAACGTCGTCAGAAGCGACGGACTGCAAGTCCGTCGTACCCAAAACGAATGTGTTCCTCAGCCGTTTCAATTCAGACTCCGCGCTGATCATTGCTCCTCGCTCGCGTCCTCATGAGCCGCGCGCGGCATTTGCCAATTCGGCTTTGAGTCGTGCCAGTTCGGCTTCTGCTTCCCTCAGTTTAAGAGCGTTCGCCGCAGCACGTTGATTGGCTTCATCGGCAACTTCCCGGGCTGCATAGACCGCATCTTCTGCTTCCGCTGCAAGTTCCAATGCTGTCTGCAACACGCAGCCGTTATCGAGGCGGATGAACTGCAACAGCTTGTCTTCCTCACGCAGTTTGAGACCGAGCTGCTCTGAGTGCAGGTAGCCGTCGACATCGGGCTCGATCGGTTCAATGTGGCCGTCGCTCATGCGGTATCCCTGCAAGGCAACGTCGAGATAACCGAGTTCGGGATCATCAATGTCGGGATCGAAGACGAAGTACTCAGCAACTCCGATCGCTGCGTAGAGCTCGGGCTTCGTCACTGCATCCTTCTTACGAGTTTTCCGCGACGTCACTTCGAAGACGACATTGGGAGCTTTGCCCTCGACCCATAAGCGATAGATGCGTCGCTTGCGCGGGCTGATCCCTTTGGTGACAAAGACATCCGGCACGACGAACTTCTTCGGATTGCCTCGCTCGTAATAGAGCAGCAAGTCTGCGCCGACATAGGCTTGCTCGCCTTTCAGAAAGAGCTTCAAGAGTTCGCGGATTCGGATGATGGCGTCGATGTGCCAGTCCGACTCGCCGATCGGCTTGCCGTCTGATTCCGGGTAGTAGCACGTGTCAGTTTGGTCGAGTGGCATCACGGGCTCCGAGATGAAGTCGTCGATGACTGCGTGAAACAGTATCGGCCAAAGTGAGACGCGCGGAACTCAACTGTTTCGAGAGAGACCGTTCGTTGTTCGGGGTCTTGCCGGTTCTTGCGGAGACGCCCGAAAGAAGCGACTGCGAACAACTTCTTCGGCTGCACTCATCCGCCGGCGATTGGCGGGAGCAGCGAGATCGAGTCAGCGTCTTTGAGTTGCGTTGTGGCCGCGAGGGCGTGCGGGAGCGGGGCGTTGTTGAGGACGACGAGCAGGCTCGGACGGATAACGGCGGGGCTCGCAAAGAGGTGCGAGCAGACGTTGTCGTCAGCGCGGCTTGCGAGTTGTTCAAGCAGCGTGAGCACCGATGCTCCGGCAACGAGCTCGACATCGTCGCTCGGTCGGCCAATCGCCGATCGAAGTTGAGCGTGATAGGAAACTCGCACTCGCATGAGGAACCTCGTTGAGCAGTCGGAGCTCGCATTGTGGAATGAAACTTACAACGTTCGCGCGATGATGGCAGTGGTGTCGTCCGCTAAACGAGACGAGCCGGTGAAGTCTGCGATCTCGGTTCGTAAGCCCTCAATGATCGCGGCGGCGGGTTCGTGACGATGAGCATGCACGAAGCTCAGCATGCGATCGATGCCGAACATTTTGCGGTTCGCGTTCTGTGCTTCCTGAATTCCGTCGGTCGGGAGCAACAAGAGGTCGCCCGGATGCAGTTCAATGACCCGTCCGAGTTCGATGACGCTCTCACCAAAAAGGCCGAGCGGCACGCCGGTGCTCGACAGTGTTTCTGTCTGACCGGAGTTTCGAATCACGAAGCCCGTATGTCCGGCGGACGCGAACTCAAAGCGTCGCGATTCGGCATGCAGGCGTCCGAAGAACAACGTCACGAAACGGTAGTCTTCGAGGTCCGATGCAATGAGACGATTTGCGGCCATCAAGATGTCAGCGACGTTCTCATGCAACGTCGCGAGCATTCGCAGATAAGCACGCAGTTCGGCCATCAGCAGCGCCGGGCCGAGTCCGTGCCCGGCGACGTCGCCGACAACGAGTCCCGTCCATCCGCCGCGCATCGGAATGAAGTCGTAGCAATCACCGGCGGTCTCTTCGGCGGGGAAGACGTTGCCCGCGATATCGAAGTTTGGGACGTGCGGAGCAGCATGCGGGAAGAGTGCTTGCTGCACTTGCCGCGCGGCATTGAGTTCGTCGCGCATCCGTTGTTGTTGGCTGATGTCGAGCGAGAGGCCGATCGTGCCAATGATGACTCCGGCTGCGTTCTTCAGCGGTTCGACATGCACCGAGTACGACTTCTGTCGCCAATTGAGATTCAGTGACGCCGACTGGCCGCGTAAGCCTTGCCCGTGCGCGACGATCAAGTTCGGCGGAATGTCATGCGTCGCGCACCACTCACCGATGTCCGCTCCGACGCTCGCGCACGAAGCGTCGGTATTCGCGAGGCAATGCGTTGTTGGCGCGGTGAAACGCATGCCGGCATCGGTCGTCCATAAGACCGCCGGCAGTTGCGCCGAGATCAGACGCAGTCGTTCGTCTGCTTGTCGGACTCGTTCGTTCGAAGCATGCCGCTCGATGGCGTAAGTGATCGCTCGATAGAGCAACGCTCCGTCGCATTGGCCTTTGACGAGATAGTCCTGCGCTCCGACTTTGAATGCAGCGAGTGCTCGCTCTTCGTCAGACAAACCGGTGAGCACGATGATCGGCACTGAGGGAGCGGTTCGATGCAGTCGATCGCAGGTCTCGACGCCGTAACTGTCCGGCAGATTGAGATCGAGCAGCACGACATCAAACGACTGCTCGGCGAGTTGTTGCAGTCCCTCTGCGAGCGTCTCGGCTGATTGGATCTCGAAGCGCGCTGAGGTCACATCTTCAAGCGAGATGGCGAGCAAGTCGCGATCAGTCGGACTGTCCTCAATGAGCAGGACGCGAATGCTCGGTAGCGGCGGCATAACTGGGGCCCACAAAAGCGGTCGATACTTGCTGCGTAACTTCAGCACGCCGCACATACATCTTCGTAGCCGAAGTCGTGAGACTTCGGACGCAGTCACTGCGGCCCCGAAATCTGACGATTTCGGCTACCGTCGATTGCTGTCGCACCGCAGTAGATGAGCAGAGCGAGAATACCCGTGAGGAATTCGATCCGCTACGTTCTGAGTCGCCTCACAATGCCGCTCCTTTTGCCCCTTTGAATTGATGATTACTCAGTTTGCTTTCCGTCTGATCTTCGGCTTGTCGCTCGTTTGGTGCTTGATGCCGCGACCGCAAGTCACATCCGGGTTCTTCCGCATTCAGAACTTTGTCACGCTCGGACTGGCGGTGCTCGGAGCAATGTCAGCGGGGCATCTCGTTGCAACGCTTGATGGAGTCGACGCGCTGCTCTCGCTGTCGACTCTGCGCGTCATCGCGATCGGCATTGCTGCAACGTCGTTTCTCGGGTCCGTCTTTTGGACGCTTGAACGACGAGTGGGAGCGACTCGCTTCGCCTTTCTGACCTGCGCGGCTTCGGGAGTTGCGGCAATGCTCGGCGGAGTTTCAGCCGAGCAGTTCGCAACGGCGCGAGGCGCGTTGTTCGGAATCTCCGAACTTGCGATCGGAGCAGTCTCGGGCAGTGCGGTCGCCGGCATGCTGCTCGGCCACTGGTATTTGACCGCTCCGACGATGTCGACTTCGCCGCTCAATCGCGTGAACGGCATGCTCGGAGTCGCCGCCGCAGTGCGACTGGTGTTGCTCGGAGTCGGCTTCACTCCGCTTGCTCAAGCGGGAGCAACGGGCAATTGGTCGAGCACTCATTCCGTATGGTTCAGTCTCGATTTCCTCGGAGGCAGTGCCGGGCAGTTGCTCATCTCAGCAATGGTTTGGCGCATCATGAAGTACCGCAACACACAGGCTGCGACTGGCGTGCTCTTCGTCGGAGTGATCCTCGCGTTTCTCGGCGAGATGACCGCAGCACTGCTCCGCCGCGAGCTCAATCTGCCGCTGTAATTCTTCCTTCGTAACTTGTGCGCGCCGTGCGCGGAGCTTTTGCAGACGGATTGCAATCCAGCATCTCTGCGTTGTTCGCTCCTCTGCGGTTCATCGTCTGACTTCAACAACCGCAGAGGAACGAAGGTCCTAGCGCGGCAGTGCCGCAACCAAAATGTACGACGGACTTGTAGTCCGTCGCAGTCGCAGATCGACGGACTACAAGTCCGTCGTACAAGGGCCGCAAATATCTTCGCGTTCCAACACGCTTTTCACCGTTTGCAGAGCAGAGAAGACATTGCCGGTTCGCCTATTCGTCACGGGTGCGGGCATAGCCGTCTGTAAGTTTAAGTGCATGCATTCGTCGCGCGCTTCACTTCTTGCGCTTCTGCAACGGCTGCCCCGTCGCGCCTTGCTGAGCGAACTCGACGTTGCGCTCGGCCCATAACTTTGCGAGCGCGGCCACTCGATCGGGTTGCTGCCGCGCGAGGTCATGCTGCTCCGCTCGATCTTTGCTGAGGTCGTAAAGCTCCCACTCGGCACTCGCTCCAGAAGCGACGATCTTCCAATCACCGACACGCAACGCGCGGTTGTCTTCGTGCTTGAAGAAGAGACAGTCGCGTTCGATCCGCTCATCGCGTGCGAAGGCCGGGAGCAATGAATGACCCGGCAGCGCGGGTCGCTGCTCGCCGTTCGCTGTTGCAGGCGATTTCACATCCGCGACGTGCAGCAATGTCGGCACGATGTCGATGAGATGTGCCGGGCTATGCCGCAACTCACCCTCTGCATGAATGCCCGCCGGCCAATGCACGATCAGCGGCGTCGAGATCCCGCCTTCGTGCACGAAGATCTTCGACTTCCTCAACGGGGCATTCGCGAGATTCGCCCAACCGGGTTCGAGACATTGATACGTCTTTGCCGAACCGAGCGGTGCGGTCGGGTCATGCCCGTCTCCGCGCAGGATGCGCTCGGCACTCGCCCCGTTGTCGCTGAGGAACATGATCAGAGTGTTGTCCCACTGACCCATTGCTTTGAGTTGCTCGAAGACTCGTCCAATCTCGCGGTCCATTCGATCGACCATTGCCGCATGCGTTTCCATTCGGCCTTCAAAGAGAGCGCGGTCTTCCGCGCTGAGGCTCGACCATTCAGGAACTCCCGGCGTGCGCGCGGATAACTCGCAATCAACGAGTCCCATTTGACGCATGCGTTGATGCCGCTTCTGTCGCAGCACGTCCCATCCTTCACGAAAGCGGCCTTTGTATTTCGCGATGTCTTCGGGCAGAGCATGTAACGGAAAATGCGGACTCGTGAAGGCGAGATAGAGGAAGAACGGCGCGTCGCGATGTTCGGTCTGATGATGCGCAAGCCACTTCGTAGCGTGCGCGGCGATCGCGGTCGTCGCGTAGTAGCCGTCTGCCGGAGTCGGCTGAGGCAACGGCTGATCGTCGAGTTGATGATTCTTCGGCGAGAAGTAGCGGTCTTGATCAACGACGAGATACGACCGCTCGAACCCGGCTTTGAGCACCGGTCCGTCAACGTGCCACTTGCCCGAGTGATACGCACGGTAGTTCGCGGTCTTGAGCAACTCCGGCAGCAGCACCGCCCACTGAGGCCGCAGTCCTTGCGGGTCGCGGTTGACTTGCTGCGCGTAGTAACCGCTGAGCAGCGCTGCTCGTGACGGCCAACATCGTGCGGTGTTGTAGAACTGACTGAATCTCAGACCGCGCTGAGCGAGCCGATCGAGCGATGGCGTTTCAATCTCGCCGCCGTAGCAGCCGAGATCCGAATACCCGAGATCGTCCGCGAGAATGATGAGCACATTCGGCTTCGCATCTTGAGCACGAGCGAACGCACTGATCCCGAGTGTGACGAGCACAAGAGCAATCAAGCTGACGCGCACAAAGCGAGGATGACGCACGGGAGACTCCGTTGAGAGAGGATGAAGTTTCTCAACGGTAGTTCGACGATTCGGCGGCGGCGTGCAATGGGACGGAGAACGCGAACGGGGCGAATGCGACTCGATGACTGTCGGCGGTTCGTCATTCGGCGAGCGGCCTTTGAGAACCTACCGGCGAGTCTTTGTACGACGGACTTGCAGTCCGTCGCGCTTCGTCGTCGACGGACTGCAAGTCCGTCGTACCGGTATGAACTCATCGGCCGTTCGCCTTAGTCATTCGCCTCGCGTGCTCGACGTGCCGCCTTCAATTCACCGACGCCATTGCGAGCTTCGACGCCGGTTTGCCGGCCGGCACGTAGACCGCTGCTTTGAAGGTCGGGCTGCGCTCGAAGGCCGTTGTCAGGCCGAGCACGGTTTCCGCTGCGCCTAAGAGCAAGTACCCGTCGCTCGTGATCTGACGCGACATGCGATTGAGGATGTCGGCCTTCGCAGCAGTGTTGAAGTAGATCAGCACGTTGCGGCAGAAGATGACGTCGAACTCGCCCAGTCGCGGGAAGGGATCGAGCAAGTTGAGCTGCTGAAAGTTGACCATTCGTCGGATCTCGGGCTTCAACTGAAAGCCCTGCGGGTGCTTATCGAAATACTTCACGAGCAGATGAATCGGCATGCCTCGCTGAGCCTCTAACTGCGAATAAACGCCTTCTCGTGCGCGGTCGAGGATCTTCTCGGCAATGTCCGTCGCAATGATTTCGATGCGCCACTGACGAGCATCGGGCATCGCTTCCAACAGCGTGATCGCGATCGAGTATGCCTCTTGCCCGGTCGATGAAGCCGCCGACCAAATGCGGAGCGTATGCCGCGTTCGACGAGCAGTGAGCAGCGCGGGCAGCATGCCTTGCTTCAGTTCTTCAAACGGTTGCCGGTCGCGAAAGAACGACGTTTCGTTTGTCGTCATCTCTTCAATGACCGATGTCGCAAGTACCGGATCGCGGCCCGTTCTCAGATCGCGCACGAGTGCGCTGACATCTTTCAAATTCATGCTTTGAGCAAGCGGCAACAGACGAGCCTCAAGCAAGTACTGCTTGCCCTCGTTGAGCACGAGCCCGGAGCGCTTCTGTAAGAAATCACACAGGAAGGAGAAGTCAGAGGGGCTCATCGCATTGCTCCTGCAACGGGTCGACGAACAGCTCGACCAACTGCGCCCGCAATCTCGGAGAGCGGCAGAACTTGATGCACAAGACCGGCGCGCGTGATCGCTCCCGGCATGCCCCAAACAATCGAAGTGGCTTCGTCTTGAGCAATGATGTGCCCGCCGGCTTTGTGAATATCGGCCGTGCCTTCAAGACCGTCGTCGCCCATTCCGGTCAGCATCACGGCGATGACTCCGCCTCCGCAGCGCAACGCCGCCGAGCGAAACAGTGGATTAACCGACGGACGGCAGAAGTGTTCTGCCGGCTCTTGAGTGAGCTTCGCGACCAACGTGCGATCGCAGCGGATGAGCGAGAAGTGATAGTCCCCCGGAGCGACATAAATGTGACCGGGTTCGATCTCCATATCCTGCTTTGCTTCGCATGACGGACGACCGGAGTCATCGCCGAGATGCTTCGCGAGCATCGGCGTAAAGAAAGCCGGCATGTGCTGCACAATGCAGATCGGCAGATCGAAGTCATGCGGCAAGCCTTTGACGAATTCCTCAAGAGCGCGCGGTCCGCCGGTGCTGCTGCCGACAACGAGCAACTCGGTCGGTTGAGCAAACCGAGGTCTGCTCGGCGGCATCGGCGCGGCGAGTGACGGCATCGGTCGAATGGCCGAAGCTGACGCAGTCGCGGGGGCCGGTAGTTTTCGTTTCAGGCCGCGCACGATCGGCACGAGTTCCTTCGAGATGATCGCCACTGCTTCCGAAGCGCTGCGAGCTTCCGGCTTCGCAATGCAGCCGACTGCTCCCAGTCGCAGTGCCTTCATCGTCGTTTCAGCACCGGAGAAGGTGAGCGAACTCACCATGATCACATTCACGCCGGGATGCTGAGCTTGAATTTGCGCAAGCGTCTCAATGCCGCCCATCACGGGCATCTCAACATCAAGCAGCACGACATCTACCGGAGTGCGTTGCAGCAGTTTCAACGCGGCTTCGCCGTGCATCGCACTACCCGCAACTTTGATGGCGGGGTCGCTCTCAAGTGCGCGAGTCATCAAGCCGCTAATGATGGCAGAGTCGTCAACAACGATGACTTGAACTTGTGAGGTACTCACGAGGAACGCTTTCTCTGATGAAGCTTGAAGGCAATGTCATCGGTACGTCAGCCGCATGCGCGACGTTGCGGCAGTTGGCGCATTGAGTCATCGGCTGAGTTGCTGAGGGCCGAATTGATGAATGCGTGAGATGAGGGTCACGGGCCGAGAAACAGCTGACTCACGTTGACGACTCGGCTCGACTCTCAATCTCAACCGCATTGGCCGATGTGCCGCGTACGCTGACGATCGCTCAATGCCGCACGACGGCGGCCTCCAGCAACTTCTCGCGAATGATCTCTTCGGTGAACGGCTTCATGATGTACTCGTCAGCTCCGGCTTCGAGTGCTGACAAGATGTCATAGATCTCGTTTTGCGTCGTACACATCACGACATACGGCTGAGGCAAACTGACGTCACCGCGCAACGTCCTCAGAAAGGTCATGCCGTCCATTTCGGGCATGTGCCAATCCAACAAGATGAAGTCGAGATCGGGATGCTCTCTCACAACTTCGAGTGCAGCGGCACCGTTCTCGGCTTCGAGCACTTCAAAGCCCATTGCCGCGCAGACGCGTCGACAGATCAGCCGCACGGTGCGTGCATCGTCGACAAGCAAGATCTTCGCCATGAATTGGTCCTCATCTTCGAGTGCTCCGGCTCGACGGAGCACTCCGACTCAGCGGCACACAGATCGTTCAATCCCAGTTGCGACACCGTCAGGAACGACTCCGCATCGAAGATCTTTCTGTCCTCAATCTTTCTGTCAGTCGCCTTTGAGAGCGGCTTTGCTCTGTCAGGTTTCAGGACAAGACGAATGCCATCACTAACCCCACTCTGACGGCGACGTCTCTCTTGAATGACGATCACGTGCCGCAGAGTCGGAGGGCTCCGTCGAGCCGGAGCACTCCAAGATGCGGGCAAACTCAGTTCGCTCGCGGTGCCTACATCGACCGCATGCGCTTCAGGAACTCGGTCGTGACATGATCGAGCCGATGCGACTCGACTCCCAGTTGCGATGCGGCGGTTTGAATGTCCGATGCTCCGCGACCACTTTCGACCGCTGCGTTCGAGACGTTCGAAATGCTCGAACTGACTTCCGCTGTGCCGCGAGCAGCTTCAGCAACGTTGCGAGAGATCTCATTGGTTGCAGCCGTTTGTTCCTGCACCGCGCCTGCGATCGTTGTTGAGATCTCATTGATCTTGCGGATGCTGTCACCGATGTGACCGATCGCTCCGACGGCCACTGACGTTGAACGCTGAATCGACTCGATCTTTTGGCTGATCTCTTCAGTGGCTTTCGCCGTCTGTCGAGCAAGCTCTTTCACTTCGTTCGCGACGACGGCAAAGCCTTTGCCTGCTTCACCGGCACGCGCCGCTTCGATCGTCGCATTGAGCGCCAGCAAGTTCGTCTGCTGAGCGATCGACGTAATGACCTTGATGACTTGCCCGATCTGATGACTCGATTCACCGAGAGCTTGAATGGTCTCGTTCGTGCGATCGGCTTGATCGACAGCTTGCTGCGTCATGCGCGATGCGTCTTGCACGTGCTTTGCAATCTCGTCGATCGACTTGCTGAGTTCCTCAGCCGCACTGGAGACAGTCTCGACGTTGCGCGTCGCTTGCTCGCTCGCCGCAGCGACCGACTGAGCTTGCCGCGTCGTCTGCTCGGCAGTTTGAGCGAGTGTGTTTGAGCTCGCCTGCATCTCGGTCGCGGCGCTTGTAACGATTTCTACAACGCCCTTCACATCGCGTTCGAAGTCGTCGGCGAGCTTCACCTGCTCGGTGATCACCGACCATGTCACCATGGGGCCGACGTAATTGCCCGCTGCGTCCTTGATTGGCGACACCAACAAGTCGAGCGTCTGATCGCCCAATTTGATCCGCGCACGATGCGGCAGATTGTTGGAGTTCGAGAGCATGCGGCGCTGATGTTCCGGCTGCTTATGGAAGATGTCGATCTTCTGACCGACGAGTTGATCAACCGGTTTCGGCAGCAGGTGCTCGATCGTCTTCAGCGTCTTGCGCGAGGCCGGATTCATGTAGACCAATTCAAAGTCGCGATTGGCCATCATCACGTTGATCGGGATGTTCTCCATCATGCTCTGCACGCGGAACGCTTCGTTGCGAGCACTGATTCCCGCTGTGATATCCGTCGCGAACTTCACGACTTTGACCGGCTTGCCGGACAGGTCTTTGATGGGGTTGTACGAAGCTTGAATCCATACCTCTTTCCCGCCCTTGCCGATCCGGCGGAACTCGCCCGCGACATACTCGCCGCGATTCAGCTTCGCCCAGAACTCGCGGTAGTCAGAGCTATTCGCATAGGTCTCGTCGACAAACTGGCGATGATGTCGGCCCTTAATCTCATCGAGCGAATAGCCGAGCGTGCTGAGGAAGTTTTGATTGGCGGTCACGACGGTGCCGTCCATTTGAAACTCGATCACCGCTTGATTGTTGCTGATCGACTTCAACTGACCTTCAAAGTCCGTGAACTTCTCGGATTGACGCGCGGCATCGGTCACGACGCGCCACACATGCAATCTTCCGGCTGAGTTGCCGTCGCCATCTGCAACTGGCACGACAGTGACTTCAACGACTTCGCGATCAATCTCGACGCGACGCTCGATGCGACTGCTGAAGGACCGCAGTTCCGGCACGTACTCCGCGAGCAACGCCACTCCTTGACTGAGCAGCGCGTCGGCACCGAAGCCGGTCAATGGACTGAGTCGTTGAAAGAGGTCGCGTGCCGCGCGGTTCAGGAACGCAACGTTGCCTTCATCGTCGACGAGAAACTGAGCGACGGGGACGTTGTCTAATGCCGATGCAAGATGCTCGACGAAGCTAAGCCCCCGAGCATTTCTCGCTGATGCGGATGACTGACGATTGGCGGTTGTTGCTGGGGGCATCTTCTTCTCCTGAGCACGGTTCGATGGAAACGGAGTTCGTTGTGATGGGCCGGGTGATTCAAGGCGGTCGGACGGAGGCAATAGCGTCGAGTCCCATAAGTCGTTGAGTTCGGAACGCTCGGTGAGTTGCGCTTCGACTTCAGCAACGACATGAGGCCACAACGCAGTGAGTTCGGCTTGCTCGCCAGTTGTGACTTCGGCGAGCAACTCTTTGAGGACTTCAACGACGGGGGACTTACGCCGTTTGCCGCCCGAGTGGCTTTCGGCAACGAGCGAGACGTCGTCGATCCCGCGCAGGGCGGCGACGAGTGAGTCGATGAGTCGTTGTGATTCGGCACGCTCAGCATCGGCAGACAGCAGCTCGTCCAATTGCGGAAAGCGGGCTATGAGCGTTTCGACAAAGGCCGAAGCCCAGTGCGTCGCTAAAGCCGCCGCAGTGCGTTGAACGGTGATATGCGGACCTGAATCCATAACTGCCCGACTAATGACTAAGGACCAATGGCGTAACGCGGTGCAACTGAGATCGTTCGTAGCCGAAATCGTCAGATTTCGGGGCCGCAATCAATGCGTCCGAAGTCTCACGACTTCGGCTACATGAGATCTGCGGGGCGCGCTGAAGTTACGAAGAACGGATCTAACCCCCGCCTCACGAAGCGAGATTCAAAATCGCGGCGACATTCACGACGACAAACAGTCGGCCGTCGAGTCGATAGACGCCGTTCGTCACTCCGCGCCAAGTGGGTTCGATCGTCGGAGGGACCGGATCCATTGTTTGATTCGAGACATTGATCACATCGCCGACTTCATCGACGAGCAGGCTGAAGGGTTCGCCCCCGTAGCGCACGACGACGTTCATCGAACCGCGTTCGGACTCGAAGTCGGGCAACTGCAATCGCCGTCGCAGACTGACCGCCGTCACGATCTGCCCGCGCAGATTCAGTAAGCCGGCAATCTCGCGCCGAGCGCGCGGCGTCCGAGAGATGTCCTGCGGATTCAAGACTTCCTGCACGATGCTCACCGGCACGCCGAGCAACTGCCCGCCGATCCAAAACGAGACGTACTGACTCTCGAACGTCGCCGCGTCATTGCTCTGAGTGCTCATGCTGCCCCCTAGTAGATTGGGACTCTGTCCCGATCCGCCGTGATAAAGCGGCTGCTTGCTGTAATACAAACTGCCTGCGGAGAGCGGCTCTCTTACGAACGTCTTATCGACGTCCCAAAGTCGCTGTTCTGCATGCTTGAGTTCGTCCCTAGTAGATTGGGACTCCGTCCCGATCCGCCGTGATAAAGCGGTAGCTTCCTGTAATACAAATTGCCTGCGGAGAGAGACTCTCACATCTGGCGTTCGAGTCCCTGCGAACCCGCAGCCCAAAGAGATCGGGATGGAATCCCAATCTACGCTCATGCTCCTTTGCGACTGCGAGCCGAACTCATCTCGTAGAGCACGGCTTTGAGTTCTGCCGGATCGAACTTCCGCATGAACCGCGTGAAGCCCGCCTTGAGTGCTTCTTGTTCCATCGACGGCCGCGTATTCCCGGACATCGCAATGAGCGGCAGTTGTTGAAACTGCGGCTTGCTGCGGACCCATCGAGCGAAGCTCAGTCCGTCGACTTCCGGCATCTCGATGTCTGAGATGATCAAGTCGAAGTTCGAGTCGCGCTCGAGCATTGCGATGCCTTGCTTGCCGTCGACGACCGATG
>CAZNMS010000196.1:12579-14623 GCA_964573505.1 uncultured Planctomycetaceae bacterium
TGTGACGGTGTAGCCCTCGCTTTCGAGATTCGTCGTCAGCAACTGACGGAAGAAGACGGAGTCCTCGACGAGCAAGATGCGCCAGTTGGGTCGCCAATGGTTGTGTTGGAACCATTCGGGATTGGCCTGCAGGACATAGTGATGTGCATCGACGATCTCGGTCGCGCGGTTATTGACGATCGCTGTGCCGACAACTCCCGGTTGCTGAGATGCCATGCGGATCACGAGTCGGTCTTCGACGATGTCTTCGATTTCCGAGACCATCAGTCCCATTGATCGACCGTTTTCTTGGAACACGATCACGGGCTGAATCGGATTGTCCGACGCATGGCGCGAGTACCCATGCACCGGAATGAGCGGCAGCAAGTCACCGCGATATTGCACGACTTCGCGGTCGCCGGTCGATTCGATCTTTTCGCGCGGCACTTCTTCCAGTCGCGAGACGAGCGACAGCGGCACCGACATCGCGCGGCCATTGCCCGCGTTGAAGCACAAGAGGTTTGTCGTATCGCCGTCCTGCGTGCGGTCATTCTGCTCGGTGATTTCTGAGGTCATCGACGAGAGCCCGATCTCCGAAGCGATACCCGCGACATCAATGATCATGATGACGCGACCGTCACCCAAAATGGTCGTGCCTTGATAGATCGCGATGTCCTTCAGCAGCGTGCCGACCGGTTTGACGACGATCTCTTCGGTATCGAAGACGCGATCGACAATGAGTCCGAACTGCTGATCGCCGACTTGCAGCACGACGATGTTGACGTCGGAGTCCTCAGTCACCTTCGTCGGCAATTGCACGACGCCATCAAGCCGGATCAACGGCAGCAAGCGGCGCCTTAAACGGAAGACTTCGTTGTTGTGAATCTTCTCGATGCGATGTCGCTCTTCTGCCGCCAATCGCACAAGTTCAACAATTCCCAATTGAGGAATCGCGAACGACTCGCCGCCACTCTCAACGACCAGTGCCGAGATGATCGCGAGCGTCAGCGGAATCTTGATGCGGACCGTCGTGCCCTTTTCGGCGACCGACGAGAGATCGACTGTGCCGCCGATCTTTTCGATCTGCGTCTTCACAACGTCCATTCCGACGCCGCGTCCCGAGAGCGACGTCACTTGCTGTGCGGTCGAGAAGCCCGCTCGGAAGACGAACTGAATCAACTCGTGCTCGGGCAAACGGGCGGCATCGGCTTCAGTCAGCAGTCCTTGAGCGATCGCATTCTCGCGGACGCGCTTCACGTTGACTCCGGCACCGTCGTCTTCAATCGAGATGATGACGTGCCCGCCTTCGTGATAGGCATCGAGTCGGATCGTCCCCGTCTCGGGCTTCCCTTTCTGCCGACGCACTTCCGGCAACTCCAATCCGTGATCGGCAGAGTTCCGAATCATGTGAGTCAGCGGGTCACGAATGGCTTCGAGCAGCGTGCGATCGAGTTCGGTCTCGCTGCCGCGCATGTCGAGTTCGATCTGCTTGCCGGTTACTTGTCGGAGGTCGCGAATGATGCGCGGCAAGCTCGACCAAACTCCGCCGATCGGCTGCATGCGCGTCTTCATTACGCCTTCTTGCAGGTCGGTCGTCACTCGATTGAGCAGCGTGATTGGAGCCGAGTACTTCGACTCTTCATCACCGCGCGACAACTGCAAGAGTTGATTACGAGTCAGCACCAGTTCGCCGACGAGATTCATCAAGCTGTCGAGCACGTCGACGTTCACGCGAATCGTGAGGTCAGCAACCTTGCTGCGTTTGGCTGACGCTCCGTCTTCGGCGTCATTGGATGTTGCCGCTGCTGCTGACACGACAGGTTCAAGCGGAGCACTCATTGTTGGTGGGGTCTCACTTGCGAGTGTTCGTTCTTGGCATTGCGGACTCTTCTCAGCAATCGCTGCCTGAAGTGCCGCAACATCATTCGGTGCGACGATCAAATCGTCTGCCGGTGCCGGAGTGGCCGACTGGCTCATTGGTGCCGCCGCTTCTGCTTCGATGAGCGAATCGATTACCGGCCTGCGGAGATCGACGGTCGTTGTTGTTGCTCTGTCGAACTCGATC
>CAZNMS010000197.1:0-14589 GCA_964573505.1 uncultured Planctomycetaceae bacterium
CCTTGGGCAGCCTATCGCTGCAACCGAAGTCTTTAGGCAAGTAGCTAGTCAGAATTCACCAACACGCGGAGGTTCGACGAACTTCGCGTCCGTCATCGTCAATGCGCAAATGAATCGCGTGTCGCCTCACGAAAGCGAAACGAACAACCACAAGCCTTACTGGTCCCGCAATGAATGAATAAGAGTTAGTTGCCGAAGCTTGTTAGAACCGCGATGCAAGAACCGAACTGTGATTCGCATCGCTCGAGTCGGTCGAACATTCAGAACTGCTTCCCATAACGGGAGGTTCGTGTTTGACTCATGACCAAAAACACGACCGGGAGAAGTCCCCCACGCAGGCTGATCCGCAAAACCAGACGGGACGGCATTTCCAACCGCAGCACGGCGACAAATATAATAGTAAACTCGTCCATATGGATTCACTGGGCGCCGACCCGCGTAAGTTGGCCCATCAATCAGGTTATCGCCATCAACACTTTCTCCCATATCCAGCTGGCCGTTATAATTAACATCCTCAGTAGGCGGAAAGACGATATCATTAACCTGATATGGCGAGGCTGGATTATGAACCCATCGTGGCGACCCACCTCCGTTTGGGGGTGGTGGCGGTGCTGACTTTCCAACCGGATCGAAGGTCATTGGGCGATACGGCGGTAAATCCTGAGCCATCGGAGCCATGTGGTCTAAGGGAAGCGAGTCATTAGCACCGCCCCCATCTTGGTCATAAAGGGGGTGCCACGAATCGAAGACATACCCTCCAGCAATTCCCGCACCAGTTGGCTTGTAGTTTAGATTCAGACAGCGATTGAGGTGATAGTCTCCGGCAATTCCACCATTTAGCTGCGTGTGGCCAATCGGCGCAAAGGCCCGCAACCGATCGTCGTAAAACTCAACCTCGAACGAATGCACATGAGTCAGGAGAATGTCTTGCCCAACGCGATTTCCACCTTCGAACAAGTCAACGACTCCATTGGAATTTGCATCCGCCAAGGCATGCGCCGGGATTGAATTGACGATAAATGGATTCCCACTAGGAGCGGCAGTGCCAGCACACGGGTAACGGAACCCAGGTGACGAAGTCTCTTCATGAGTAAACCGCCCGAGAAATAAGTCATTGTTAGCACCGAAGAATTCGCGAGAAAGCCCACTTGTCGTCGACCAAACCGGCCCACCGGGTTGGTAGGAACAATCAAACCCGAATCGGTAGCGACTTCTCCCAAGCGGATCGTCCGTGGGGCCATACCGTTGGTTATCCAGAGCGCTCCCAGTTCCATCCATACCTAACAGCGTCGGAGCGTCGCTTGACCTATCGCGATAAGCCGCGACGTCAAAGCTATTCCAGTAGTCCAAGTTCGTCCCTGAAGTGAAATACGGGGCGTTACTCGCAGTTCGCGGCTGAACGGTCGACGCACCGCTTGATCCTGTCCCGACACTAACGAGCGGTTGCCGCAGCAAGACGACGCGGCGATAGAGCACACCATTTCTGACGAAGTAAGCAACTTCTGCCGCTGACGATGACGTTGTCCCATTCGGTTCGATCTGTCCGTCATCACTCTCTGGCTGATTGGGATTGAAGCGAAACTGATTCGCCGGCCCTAGAATTGACGCTTTTCCGTAGTAAGGAGTCTCATCACTCGTTTCGGTCTTGATCGACGAGTCAACTGTAAATTGCAGGACCGTATCAGCACCATTATTCGGATCATTCAGCGACAGGTAGAAATAGCCCTGACGATCAGCGAATGGGAGTCCTGCCTGATTGAAATCCTCACGAGGGAAAAATGGCACCATATTACGAAAGGTGCGTTTCTGGAGATCTCCTCTGAGAATCGTCGTGAATGTGCGAACTTGCTGATCGTTCTCTGCAATTGTCCTCTGCAAGGTCATTGACCCTGATGCCATTTGGAAGACCTCAGCAAAGATGGTCATCATCAGGACGACCAACGCGGAAGCAACCAACATCTCGATCAGAGTAAACGCACGACGCGCCTCTCGGTAAGGCGCTGGGCAACTGCGTGATATTCTTGCAACCGTCTTCATGATCTCATCTCGCAATCGGGCTCGATTACAAACCGCCCGCGAACGCAGTTGGGACGCACTTAAATCGACAGCACACGTTCGCGTTTCCGTAGCCGAAATCGTCAGATTTCGGACGCTTGAAATGCCTGAAATCTCACGATCTCAGCGACATCGTGCGCTGCAGAAACACAGAAACGCGGTGACTAAGGAACCTTCAACTCCAGCGGGAAGACTCCGACCACATTGGGAAATGCAATCACGCCACCTTCATCCAATTGGTTGTTGCTGTTAACGTCTTCTCCCGCGCTCAAAGCACCATCCAGATTCAAATCTTCGGTATTAGCGCGACGAATCGACTCTTCAAGAACCAATGATTTGGTCGTAGCAGTACTACTCGCGACCGATGAGATCCGATACCACCGACAATTCTTGGTATCAAACAGATATCCGCCACGACGAATCCTCCGACCATCGTCACTGAACGTGACCGTTACGGCGTTATTCTCGTTGGTCGTCCCAGGGACAAACGGCACTAGTTTGGCGGCATAAACCTGTTCGGCCTCTTGGGTCAAAAGTCGCTTCACAAAGACGACGACGTCAACTTTGGCTGGCCCACTGGCCGAGCGATGAACAGTAAGCATCCACGTATAATACTCCTCGCCCGTCGCGACCATCACTCGCCCGATATCCGTGAAACTCGCCGGCAAGGGAGTCGTCCACGTCAACGCATGAGGCGCCGGCTGAGAGATCGTCGTCAGCGATCGCATTTCACTACGATCACCCAGTGGATCGAAAATGAACGCCCTGACTTCCGTCGTCGCCAAGTTAATTCCCGCTAGCGCAGATAAGTCAACGTTAGGATCCAGAGTAACCGACGTCGGAGTCGCCGTTCCGGGAGCAGCTCGACCATCGCCTTGCTCGGTGTAAGTGTCAGATGCCGAGACCAAGGTCCGCGCCATATTCTCCGTCGTGATGCCAGGGTCGCCCAGATAGCGAGTAGGCATTGGAATCGTCACTGATCCCGGAGCGTTGTACCCAAATACTCCCGGAGTCCCTCCGGTGGCTTGAGACACCATATAACCCAAAGGATCAACGACAAAGCTCTGCCCGAGGTGCCTAGTTGAGGGATTGCCATCAGGGTCAAATATCAAATTTGGCTGGGCGTCGATGATCGCTTCGGCATTGTATCGTAAGACCGTTGAATTGGTCATATTAGTCGCCTCGATAACCCGCATCGTTGAGATCGGGAACAGCGTCACCAACGACACAACGCCAATACTCATGATGAGCAGCGACATCAGCACTTCAGTCAGCGTGACACCACCTCGGTCACGGTCACCGGCAATTTCAAGCGGCAGTCGAGAGTTGCATATCATTGTGACAACCCCTCCCCTCGCGTTGGGTAAGAAAATGGATTGTCCGCAAACTTGTTCGAGTCACTGTCCGTGGGATCAAGCGGATAAGAACCGACTCGCCCCGTCTGAGTGAATAAGGTCACAAGAGCCCGATCACCGACCGGCGGATCTGTCGCAGCACCAGCTTCACCCGGAATAACTGCTGCTCGACTCCAATTGGCAGCGACAACGGGAGTTCTCAGCGGAAAAGCCTGTCCGTTCGAAGCCACACCCGAGTTAATCGCGTCAACATCTTTCCGCAGACACAAGTAGAAGTGAACCAGCCCAAAAGCCGCCTCTTCTCCAATAACAGTGCCACGTGGCGAAAATAAAATATCCATCTTGCTGCTGTAGGATACTTGGAGTGGATCAACGCCGGACGGAATCTGCTGCGGACGCCAAGAGGTCGGAACACTCGACGCATCCAGATCAATCACAACGTCTGGCGGTAACAACACCGGTTCCGCATCCGGCAGAACTCGAGACGGAAGTTCGAGAATATAAGTGTTCGGCCCCGTACCCTCGAATGCAATAACTTCTGTCGGCGGCGTCGTTCCCGAATCTCGATACGGCCGAAGCGGTATCAACTCCAACACATTCGGGTGTTGACGAATCCTCTGATTCGAAGAGTAAAGATTGCGGCTCAGGTGATATGTGCTAACGCTGTACCATGTGCCGTTACGATCGCCGGGAATTTTGATCCTCGCGGTGTCAGTGTCGAGAACACCGTTCCCATTGAGATCCTCGCCAGGATCAAGGATGTTATTGCGATTTCCGTCCTCGTAGACGGGAAGATAACCGCGCTGCAGGAGATTCACCCAGCCCGTGCTCTTTGTGTCGGCGGCATTCGCAAGATTGCTGTTTCCAGACTGATTCTCCATCGCATCGACGATCATGTAGATTTCGTCATCCTTCTTACCATCCCCATCTCGATCGATGTTGTCGACTTGATCGTCAAAGTCGAAATCAGAGCGCATCAACATGATGGTGCCTCGAGACCAAACATCCGAGGCACCGATATAAATCATACTCGAACACTTCCGCCCATTGAGCGGATCATTCTCCACAAGCAGTCGCACACCGCGCGGTTCTCGAGCGTGAATCGCTCGATCGCGGGCGCCTTCAATCATTGACTGTACCTGCCGAGCACCCGCTCTCACCCGCTCCGAGTTCAACGTTAAGTCGACCGCTAACAATGTCATCGTTGCCAACAGCACCACAATTCCGATGACAACCAGCAGTTCAACAAGAGTGAAGCCTCGCGACCTCATCTCGGCCTTACGCGGCGATGGTTTCAATTGGTACGCGTTCATTTATCGCCCCCTCACACCGCGACTGCGATTTGTGATATTATCACTCGCTTGCTCGAACGACGCCGGTAAAATATAGGACGACAGACTTGACGACAGATTCGGTCTGGGCGTCGTAGCGGTGGGAGCAAGGTTCGGAATCAGTTGCGGGATTGCTAGATGGCCGAATATGTCAACTTGCCCATTGCCATTAAAATCTTCAGTCGGCCCCAATGACCCATCACCGTTGAGATCTTCCGTTGGGAACGGCTCAAGGATGCCCAATTCACCGTCCGGCCCTGCCGAAACAACCAGCGGCTTGTGATACACATCGAAAGTGGCAAAGTTCCACAACGGGTGAGTTGCTTGTTCGGTTGCTACCAATGCTGGTGGCGAAATCGACGAATTTGTGACACTGAGTCTTCGAAATTCTGAAAGCAGCAGGCCATACGGGTCATCGGGATCCTGATTGAGTTGGTCATAGTTGACCAACAGGCCGCCGGATCCGGTTTGAAAGGGAGCTCTCGGCAATCCAGTAACAAAGAAACCTGCGAACGTTCTCCATTCTGGGCGAATCATTAAATCGTCAGTAGGGCCACCCTGAGCAACGAAATTGATTTCTGAGAAATCCTGATCGTCGGCGATTCCATTCCCATCGTCGTCGCCTGTTGCTCCCGCAACCCCATCAGGCCCAAGTATTCCATATGGCTTTATCAGCCGAGTCGGCGATCGGTAGAACCGGAGTGGGCGCCCCCAGCCATCGATAAACTCCGGGAGTCCGTCGTTGTCCGTATCACGCACTTCGGTATCGCGGAACTCAGTCGGAACAGACGGGATTCCGAATATTTCCATTGTCGTCAATGCGTAATGGAGAAGCTCCGAACTCTCAGTTCGACGAGACTCCATGGTCGCTGTGTGATTTGCGTAATTGAATTGGATGGAACCGTCGTTTCGGATTCGATCCAACACCGTCAGATAGGCATCGAGTGCCCCGTTCTGATTCTTGTCCTCTCCACCATCCAACGATCCATTGCCGTTAACGTCTTCGTTAGAAAATGGAATTGCTTCTGTAAGGTTTTGAGGGAACAGCATTCTCGCAAATAACTTCCGCGCCAGCATCTCAGTGGCCTCGCGAGAGAAGCCCGGCATTAGAGGGATCCCTTGTGCCGAGTCACCCTTCTGCAGGGTCTTCTGCAACTTCGTGACAAAGGTGCCGAAGTCTGGTCGCTTATAGGCACGTTCCAGCCCCTTCAGACGCTCACCAATCAGGCCGTCGATTTTGCGAATCGTCGCTACCGTCTGCTGCTCTCGTGCATTCTCAAGATAATTGGCGATCGTGACACCGAGTGTCGCGATCAGGAACATCGCGATGCTGATAACAACCAGCAGTTCCACCAGCGTGAAGCCTTGATTGCGATGGCGCGAGGACATGGATTGGGTAATCATGTTAACTCCAAGCGTTACTCGAGGGCGTTATTCAACCAACTGTCCGCGGCTAAAATTCGTGATGTTATCCCTGTCCGCCTCGGAGAGGTCGAGCACCCCATTGTTGTTAGCGTCTTCGGTAGGAGACGTCGTATCGAGTACCCCGTTGTTATTGGCATCCTCGACGACCGGCGAATTCGGGTTGTAGACCCCGCCAACGCCATAAGAGAAATCGAAACCTGGGGAGATAATCTGGAAGCTCGTCTTGTTATGTGGATTTGACTGAGCCCCCAACGGAACCGTCGCGCCAGCGATCGTTTGGTAGTAAGCTCTCGGCATTCGTAAATGCCCAAACTGAGCATCTGCATTTACCCACTGAGCGGAATTATTTGGGTCGACAATGACCCGATATCCGTTGGCGAAGTAGAGATAAGGTTCCTGCTGACCGGGAATCGGATCGAGATACTCCATGTATCCATCACCGTCTCTGTCGACTAGACGATCTGACTTAAACTCGAAGAACGGACCTTCCCGATTCCCGCCGGTAACAAATGGGTTGACCGGGTTCTTCGAGAATCCGATCAAGGCTCCGCTGGCCGGATCCTTCATTCCGCCGAGGAAGAAGACGAGACACTCAGCCCCATCCAGTTGAATTGTGACACTCGTTTCACCCAGTGTTCCGTTACCGTTTAAGTCAATGTCTCCAAAGCTGAAGGTCGGCCATATCTGGCGAATGATACCCCGGCTTCGGGCCGCCTCACCCGCAGCAGCCCAGCTCGTCCCCTTTTCGTAGAGAGTGACTGTACCGGGAATATCAACAGAGAACCGCGCCTTAAACTGAGTCAGGCCGGTCGTCATTTTGTCGATGTCGGTCTTAACCTCTTGGATACGCGCCGTTGTTCTCGCCCTTCCAAGAGCGGGCAGCAGCAGCGACATGAGAATGGCAACAATCACAATTGCCACCATGATTTCAACCAGCGTAAACGCAACTCTTGGTTGCACTCTGTTGTTACGAGTAAGTGTCTTAATCCTCATGGAATAGCTCCTGCTTGCTGGCCTACAGAGAAGTGACTCGCGATTTCGGCTCGATTGCTGCCGCCACTAGCATTAGGAAAGATCGTTGAGCAACTTAATAAGCGGCATGAACAATGCGATGACGATGAAACCCACAACTAGGCCCAGCACCACAACAAGCATTGGCTCCAGCAATTTGATTAAGCCATCGACCAACACCGTCACTTCTTCGTCATAGACGTCGGCGACTTTATACATCATGGTATCCAACGCGCCGGTTTCCTCGCCGACGTCCACCATGTTGACGACGAGGTCGTCAACGATTCGGGCCTCCTTCAGAGGCGTCGCGATGGACTCACCTTCTCGAATTGCCGTGTAGATATTGTCGAACGCTCGCTTGAAGACGGCATTTCCAGAGGTATCTCGGGCGATTGTCAGACATTCGAGAATTGGCACGCCCGATGAGATCAACGTTCCCAAAGTCCGCATGATTCGGGCCGTGGTTGATTTCGATAGAATTTTCCCCATGAGGGGTATCTTTAGAGCCAGGAAGTCTAAAATAAATTCCCCGGTCTTATTCTTTCGAACCACTTTTAGGAAGATAATAATTCCGATCGGAATGACCGGCGCCATGAACCAGTAGCTTGCAATGACGTCGCTGGTTGCAATGAGCAACTCGGTAATCTTGGGCAACTCAGTCCCGAAGCCTTCGAAGATCGCTTTGAACTTCGGAATAATCCACACCATGATGAAGCCGACGATCAACGTTGCCACCGTCACGACGGCGACGGGGTAGATCATGGCGCCTTGCACTTTTCGCTTCAGGCTTTGCGCTCGCTCTTTGAAGTCGGCAAGGCGTTGCAGAATTGTTTCAAGGGCTCCACCGGCCTCGCCGGCTCGCACCATATTCACGTAGAGATCGTCGAAGGCTTTCGGCTGCTTCGACATCGCTTCGGATAGTGTCGATCCCGATTCGATATCTTCAATGACACCAACAAGGGACGACTTAAGTGGTCCAGGCTTTGACTGCCCTTCAAGAATTCGCAGGCTGCGGAGCACCGGCAGTCCGGCATCTTGCAATACTGATAACTGTCGCGTGAACGTGCAGAGATGCTTCGCCTTGACCTTTCCGAATGAGAAACCCCGTCGCTTCTTAGACGATGGAGCATCCTTCTTCTCGGCAGTCTTCTTTCCCTTTTTGCCCTTCTTCTGCTCAGCAATCTTCGTGACGAAGAAGCCCTTCTCTCGAATCATCTGCTGGGCTTCGGCCTCGGATCCGGCCTCGATGGAGTCCTTGACCTCGGTCCCAGTGTTATCCATCGCCTCAAATTGAAAGACCGGCATGGTTATCTCCTATTCCCCAATGAAGCAGCGTGATTCCGATGTAGAGGATCTGTGGTGCGTCGCGACGCTCTGTGGTTATCCGACGTCTTCCATCACCGTTTCGCGGACGACCTCGTCGATTGTTGTCATGCCGTCGAAAATGAGTCTTAAACCCGATTCTCTCAGTGTTGTCATCCCTTGAGAGCGAGCGAGGTTTCGAATTTCATCACTAGAAGCATTTGAGGCCACCAAATCGCGAATGTCATCGGTAACGCTCAGTAACTCATAAATTCCACTCCGGCCCTTGTATCCGCCGTTGTTGCAGCGACCACATCCACGTCCGTAGTAGAACTTGTACTTTCTGGCTTGGGTGACCGGCAGCTGCAATTCCATGAGCAACTCGTCTGACGGCTCAAACTCAGTTCTGCATTCGGAGCAAATTCGGCGCACTAGGCGTTGAGCCAAGATCGCTTCGACGGTGGCGGTAATCATGAATGGGGGGACCCCCATATCTCTCAGGCGTGTCACAGTTGCAGGTGCGTCATTTGTGTGAAGGGTGCTAAACACCAAGTGCCCAGTCATCGCACTCTGAATTGCAATTTCAGCCGTTTCAAAGTCGCGAATTTCTCCGACAAGAATCACGTCGGGATCATGACGGAGTATTGCACGGAGCACATTCGCAAAGGTCACGCCAATGTCTGGATTGACGGGCACTTGAACCAGTCCGTCAATGTCGTATTCCACCGGGTCTTCAGTGGTAATAATTTTCGTCGAAATATCATTCAACTCGTTGAGAGCTGAGTAGAGTGTCGTCGTCTTGCCGCTTCCAGTGGGTCCGGTAACAAGCACAATTCCATTTGGGAGTTGCAGGATCTTGCGAAAGCGCTCCAGCGTCGTTGGGTCCATCCCGATTTTATTGAGATCCAACTGGACTACAGTTCGATCCAGTACTCGCATAACGACGGATTCACCAAACATCGTCGGGAGTACGTTGACTCGCAGATCGACGCCATTTCCGCCGACGCTCAGTTCAATTCGTCCGTCCTGTGGTAGTCGCCTCTCGGCAATGTCTAGATTCGCCATCACCTTGATACGAGAGACGATGGCATTGGCTAAGTGTCGCGGCGGAGGAACCATTTCATACAGCACCCCATCCGCCTTCACTCGGATTTTGAATTCCTCTTCAAACGGTTCGAAATGGATGTCGCTGGCTTTGTCCTTAATCGCAAGGAGCAACACCATGTTCAAAAGCTTGCGAATCGGAGTCGAATTAACGAGTTCATCTTCCGATCCGATATCAATTCCGCGTTTCTTGTCGGACCCGTCAGCGAAGGAGTCCTCCATTTCGCTGATGACGTCTTCGATGCTTTCTTCTTTGTCAGGCGAGTAGTACCGCGCAATCGCCGCTTCGATATCAGATTTTGAAGCGATGGCACCTCGCACATCGTAGCCGAGGAAGTTTCTAAGATCGTCAAGAGCTGCAACATTCTGCGGTTCGGAAAGCGCGACGGTCAGAACATCATTCTTCAGGGACAACGGCATGATTTTATACAACTCAGCCATTGTCTGCGGGACAAGCTCCAGCACCTTCGGTGAAATAGCGACATCATTGAGCGCCACCAGCGGCATGCCCCACTGCTCTGCCAATCCTTCAGTGAGTGCCGTTGATGTGATGAAGCCCATCTCAACAGCAACTGCGCCAAAGAGTGCTCCGCCCTGCTGCTTTTGAGCGTCAAGAACCTCCCAAACTTGATCCTCGGCAAGGTGTCCAAGATCAACGAGAACTTTGCCGAGTTTTCTTGCAGGCATGACGAAGTGCTTCCACGATCAGAATTAATATATTTACAAGTCCATTCGGCGAATGCGCTATTCCCAGTCCTCGGATTCGGCTTGATCATCCTGCTCTTCGAGGATGCCTTTCTTGGCAGCCTCAATCTTGGCACGGAGTTCGCCTGGCATGTTCGATTTGGTAATGACGTCGCCTTCGTCGCAGATTCCACGCTGCCAGAGCGAGAAGAGCGCGTCATCGAGCAACTGCATTCCAAACTTCTTTCCGGTCTGAATTGCAGAATTGATTCGGAAGGTCTTGCCTTCGCGAATTAGGTTCGCGATGGCCGGGGTGACTACAAGCATTTCATAAGCAGCGACCACGCCCTTTGGTTTTCTAGGAAGCAGCGCTTGGCTGAGCGTTCCCAAGATGCCCGTCGAGAGTTGTGTGCGAATCTGCGCTTGCTGGGTTGTCGGAAACACGTCGATAATACGATCGACGGTACCTTGTGCTCCTGTGGTATGCAGAGTGCCAAATACAACGTGACCGGTTTCGGCAGCGGTGATTGCAGATTCGATGGTTTCGAGGTCACGCATTTCACCGACGAGAATTACGTCGGGATCTTGTCTCAAAGCACGACGAAGAGCTTCCGAGAAGGACGGGCAATCCGTGCCAATTTCTCGTTGGTTCATCGTGCATTTGATGTGAGTGTGATAGTATTCGATCGGATCTTCGAGAGTAATAATATGATGATCGAGATTATTATTCATCCAGTTGATCATGCAAGCAAGGCTTGTTGTCTTGCCGCTACCAGTTGGCCCCGTCACCAGAAAGAGACCGCGAGGCCGCTGTATCAACTCCAAGCAAACCGCAGGCAATCCGATCTGCTCGGGCGTAAGAAATTCGCTGGGAATCCGCCGAAGCACGAGCGAAACCCTGCCCTTTTGCTTGAACACTGAGACTCGAAATCGAGCCTTTGTACCAAAGGCGAATCCAAAGTCTGACGAGCCGGTTTCTTGAAGCTCCTGCTGATTGCGCTCTGGAGTGATACTCTTCATCAATCCAATTGTGTCTTCCGGTTCGAGACTGCGAGTCTCAAGACGCACCATATGTCCGCCGAGGCGAACTACTGGCGGCTGACCGACAACGATATGCAAGTCGCTAACGCGCTCTTTTACTACTGTCTCCAACAATTTATCGATCTGAAAGCTCGACATGTCGTTCCCTCAAAATGGTCGCGCGTGTCTGCAAGTAAGATCGCTCGGCGAGCGTCTGCGGATATTTGCGCTTTATTGGGGTCAATTGGGTATAGGTGATCACGGCCTAGCGAGTGCGTCGGCAGCGTTTGAATTCATTCTTGGCCCGGATCGAGCCGGATTGATCCCCGCACTTATCACCATTGGCGTTGCGAGCGACCGGTCCCATTGATTGCTTTTAACTCTGCAGAACCGGTGTAACTTCGGATGAAAGAGAAGTAAGACAGAGCCCCCAAGAAGCACTATCAGTGTTTTCTTTCAATGCCCGCCCTTCTCGAGAGCATAGACCTCACTCATATTGGTCACTCCAAGCAGAGCTTTGTCGAGGCAGTCGTCCACGAGCGTCTTCATTCCCAGCAGGCGAGCTTGGCGTCGGATGTTCTGGGATGGCTCTCGATTGAAAGTCATCTCTCGAAGCGCCGTGCTCATGACCATCATTTCAAACACGGCGACTCGGCCTCGAAATCCCGTGTGGTTGCAATTGCTGCAACCGCGGCCGCGCATGAAGGTCGCGGTCTTAGCTCGGGCGGCGTCGATGTCGAAGTACTGAAGCTCGGAAGCTTGAGGCGCGTAAGGCTCGTTGCACTTCACGCAAATTCGGCGAGCGAGGCGCTGAGCGAGCACCGCCATGAGGCTCGATGCGACGAGAAATGGCTGTACATGCATGTCGATGAGCCGCGTCACAGCACTTGGAGCGTCATTCGTATGAAGCGTGCTGAAGACTAAGTGCCCTGTCAAGCTGGCTTGAATTGCCATCTCAGCGGTTTCCAAGTCTCGAATTTCTCCGACGAGGATGACATTAGGGGCTTGTCGAAGCATCGCTCGAATGACCGAGGCAAAGGTAAGGCCAATCGCCGTCTTGACCTCGACCTGATTGATGCCCTGCAAGATGTATTCGACCGGGTCTTCTGCGGTGATGATCTTGCGGTCCGGGCGATTCAGTTCGCCGAGTGCCGAGTAGAGCGTCGTCGTCTTTCCACTACCGGTCGGGCCAGTGACGAGGAAGATTCCGTTCGGGCGACGGATGACGTTGTTGAAGATGCGGTAGTTCTCTTCCGACAGTCCGAGATTTCGAATGCCGACCTTGATACTGTCGCGATCCAAGATTCGCATCACGACACCCTGCCCGTGATTCGTCGGCATGATGCTGACGCGGAGATCGATCTCCTTGCTGCCCGCCCTCGTTTTGATTCGTCCGTCTTGACATCTCCGCTTCTCGGAAATGTCCATTCGAGCCATGATCTTGATTCGCGAAATGATTGACGCAAGCAATCTTTTTGGTGGGCTGTCTCGCTCAACGAGCTTCCCGTCGATTCGATAACGAATCCGAACACGATCATTGAATGGTTCGATGTGAATGTCGCTCGTCCGCATGGAGAGCGCCTCGCTGATGATGAGATTCACAAGGCGAATGATGGGCGCCCCGCCGTCGTCGCCCTCGCCGGCGGACGTTGTCTCGGCGGACTTGATTTCGGTCTGGGTGAAGTCAATTTGAGTTTCAGTGAACTCAGCAATCATCGAGTCGACCGACTCGGCCTCGTCACGGCCGTAGTGAGAATTAATTGCCGTCAGAATGTCGCTCTTAGAGGCCGTATCGCATTTGATCTCTCTGTTTAAGAGGAAGCGAAGTTTGTCGATGATCTCAAACTTCATCGGGTCGTCGATCGCGATGACGAGCGCGTCCCCTTCAAATCTCAAGGGGACAACAGCATTTTCTCGGGCAACCGACTCCGGGATCGTCGCGATCACTTCCGACGGAATCGTTATTCCGGCAAGACTGGTGGCCGCATATCCGTACTGAGTTGACTGGACTGCAGTGAGATCGGCCTGCTCGATGTAGCCGAGACGAATGAGGCAATCCTCCGGTCTCAAACCCGTCTTTTTTGCAAGAGCGACTGCTTCGGCAACTTGATCATCGCTGACGAGATTTCGCTCTAAGAGGGATCCAATAATGTCGCCAGTCATGGTGTTTCGCTTTTCGCTAAGAGGTCAATGCCAAATAAGTCACGATGTGGCCGCATTATCAAATGCGAGGACGGATGGGGGACGCGGTTCGCAAGAATTGCGAGGATGTGCCAATTGAAGTGCAGTTACATCGAAATGCGCGTAGGCCGACTTGAGAGACAACGGCGCCGGGCGAAGCTTGATTTCGAGTGGCCTTGATTATTGAAGTCGTCGCGAGCATTGGCAACTACTCGGTCCAGCCATTGACTGAGTTGGCCCCGCAGCGAAGTCACGTCGCGACTGAAGCAAATTGATGATGCATCAGAGCAATTTTGAACGGATGCGAGCACGGTTTCATCCAGAGAACGTTCGCGATAACTCCTGTTGCTGTGCCCATTCCGATGGCGGCTTATTCGTAGCGTTCGAGTTTGCGGCAAACACTAACGTCAGGGGCAACGCTCATTGTGCGGCTCAATAGATTTACAACCATGACTGAGGCGGAGAAGTTGTGGCTACTAGATAATGCCGCCAATCGAGACGAATTTCGCGTGTCGATGAATTCGTCGTTTGGAGTATTAAGTCGTTTCTGAAAGGCGTTAGCCCTGATGCTTCGCTGTGATTCTGGGTATTGGTATGTGACGTAATAAGTTCGGCGAGCGAGAGTGTTTGCAGCAGTGAAGGGGACGAGGATGAAGAGTGTATTGCGTCGCGGCGATTCTGTCTCGGGAGCAATTTTGACTCTGTTATTTCTTGCTACCGGAGTCGCGTTAGGTTCGCCGCCTCTTGGGGGCAACCATGCGAAGAATGTATGGGTGAAGCGAACGCCGATCGCTGATACTCCAGTCTCCCCGAGGCTCGGATATGAGGGCGCTTGTGTTTGGGATCGAAAACACAAACTCCTTGTTCGGTATGGAGGGCACAATCAGGGAGGCGGAGGCGAGCAAGGCGCTGAGGTTTGGACGTTCGACATCGAGTCCGCCAAATGGAATTTGAAGGAACCGAATACGTCGCCGCCGGGTGTCTGCTGCAATAACCAAAATGTCTACGACCCGGTCTCTGAGCGGTATGTGCGATTTCCGTTTTTCAGCGGAAGTCACGGATGGCAGCAGGGCTAGCGCGCACTTTGGGATAACCTGGAAGGCTGGGTAATTAGCGCGATT